>NZ_CP017705.1:2170000-2275000 GCF_002706795.1 Brevibacillus laterosporus DSM 25 | reverse complement strand
AATTTCTCTGGTAATGGACGGAGAGATTTGCTTAGGAAAACTAAGCTTTTCGCTTTGACACTTAACTCGCCCGTTTTTGTTTTAAATAAAGTACCTGTAAGACCGATAATGTCCCCAATATCACTTAAATCAAAAACGTTATATAGGTCGTCGCCGACAGTATCTTTTCGCACATAAATCTGAATCTGACCAGAGCGATCCAATAGTTGCGCAAAACTAGCCTTACCCATACTGCGCTTTGCCATTAAACGACCGGCGATAGTAACTTCGTGATTCGCTTCTTCAAGCTCTTCTTTGGTTTTATCCGTGAAGCTAGCTGTAATATCCGAAGCAAAATCCTTCTGTTCAAATTTCTTCCCAAATGGATCAATGCCCCATTCACGTAATTGATCCATTTTGTCATGGCGAACTTGTAGCAATTCGTGTAGTTCTTGCTCAGTTCCTTGCTCTTGTTGTAGGTCTTCTTCTCTTGCCATTCCTCTTCACTCCTAACAGAACGCTCTGTTAAAGCCCATTGAATAGGACTAGGGCGTACCATCTAAAGATTGGTACGCCATTTAACATGAGCTTATCGATTAATTTCAAGTACTTCGTATTGAATAACGCCCGCTGGAACGTTTACATCTACTGTAGATCCTTTTGCTTTTCCAAGCAAGGCTTGACCAACAGGAGATTCGTTTGAAATTTTATTGTTTAATGGATCAGATTCAGCAGAACCAACGATAGTGTAGTCTACAATGTCCCCAAATTCAAGATCTTTCAGACGAACAGTCGAACCAACACTTACCACATTGGTATCAACATCTTCGTTCGTAATAATGCGAGCATTACGTAACATTTTTTCTAGGGTTAGAATGCGCCCCTCAATGAACGCTTGCTCATTTTTAGCTTCTTCATACTCAGAGTTTTCACTAATATCTCCAAAGCTAATGGCTTCTTTAATACGCGCAGCTACTTCTTTACGCTTAACAGTTTTTAAATCTTCTAATTCTTGCTCAAGCTTCGCAAGGCCTTCAGGTGTAAGAATGACTTCTTTTTCAGACATCTTCGTATTCCCCCGTTTATCAATTTTTAATCCCGTTATCAAAAAAGTACACAGGATTATATGTAGATCACCCACTTAATATACTAGGGGTAATCGTTTTCTTCTTGTAATACAGTGGGTCATAGGGAAAGCTGCCAGATCAGATCTGGCAGCTTCAAGTACATAATACGATGAATTATAGGATATGGGAAATACGTTGTCAATGTTTGATTTCCATTATAAGGCAGAGATTTTTACAGACCCTTCTTTTTCAATCTCCGTATCATCAAACGCTCCGCTTTCTACCCAATCAACGTACTCATGTAATAGACGATGTAATTCCTCTTCTGTTTCAACAGAATTTATCAGGTGTTTAGTCTGAGTGGCGCCTTTTAAACCTTTCAAGTACCATGCAGCGTGTTTGCGCATCTCAAGTATGCCAACTCTTGGTCCTTTTAATGCAACTAAACGTTTAGCATGTAGCAAACAGATATTAACCTTATCACGGGCAGTAGGCTCACCTAGCAATTCTCCTGTGGTTAAATATTGAATCGTACGATACAGCATCCAAGGATTCCCTAGAGCTGCACGACCGATCATAACCCCATCGCAGCCTGTCGTATCTAACATTCTTTTTGCATCTTCTGGTGATGATACGTCACCATTACCGATAACCGGAATATTAACTACCTCTTTGACTCGGCGAATCCATTCCCAGTCAGCCTGACCCTTGTACATCTGAACACGAGTACGAGCATGCACAGAAACTGCTTTACCACCAGCGCGCTCTACCGCCTGTGCATTATCTAGGACGTATAGATGATCCTCGTCCCAGCCTAAACGCATTTTGACTGTTACCGGTTTGTCTACAGCATCTACTACTGCTGACACCACTTCATAAATTTTTTCCGGGTCTAGTAACAAACGAGCTCCTGCATCACAACTAACAATCTTAGGAACAGGACACCCCATGTTAATATCGATAATATCTGCATTGGTGTTTTGGTCAACGTATTGAGCTGCTCCCACCAATGTCTCCTTATCTCCGCCGAAAATTTGTAGACTCAAGGGTTTTTCACGTTCATCTACATATAACATGTCTAACGTTTTTTTGTTACCATGCATAATTGCCTTGTCGCTAACCATTTCAGCACAGACCAGACCTGTGCCAAATTCTTTAGCAATCAAGCGAAAAGCAGGATTACATACTCCTGCCATTGGGGCTAAGACAACATTATTTTTTAGTTCTATGTTCCCGATTTTCATATATAAAACCTCCTTAAGCGAAGGGACTCTGCCTACTTTTCATTCCCTTTATTTATAGCACATAATTCCTCATATTCAACTTGTAAAGTGTTGGCTATCTTCCGTAACACTAGTTCGGTCGGTGGTTTCGTCCCTCTCTCCAAGGTACCTACAAATGATAATGATACTCCCATTTCAGTGGCTAATTGCTGTTGTGTAAAGCCTTTTAATTTGCGGAACGCTCTGATTCGGCTCCCCAATCTAATGTCCCCCATACCTGTACCCCCTGCGTTTCTATACAATGATGGATTGCTTCTTCTATGGTTAAATCTGTTCCCGGTATAACTCCTTGCCATACCTCTTGAAGAGGAATGAGCACAAACGCACGATGAATCATCTCTGGATGAGGAATAACCAAATTCGGTAACTTCACTTGCTCCTCTCCAAAAAGCAATAGATCAATATCAATATTGCGTGGGCCCCAGCGCTCAAGGCGAACTCTCCCTAATCTTTGCTCAATTGATAAGGCTGCCTCCAATAACTCTAGGGGCGCTAAGCTGGTCTTAATCTGAATCACCATATTTAAAAAGGCAGGCTGATCTGTATAGCCCACTGGATCCGTTTCATATACAGAAGAAAGGCGAGATACCTGAATAAAATCATGTGCATGTAACTCGGCGATGGCACCTTTAAGCATAGCTTCTCGCTCTCCCTGATTAGATCCAAGGGCAATATATGCTTCTGTAAGGTTGCCCATGCTAGTTACTCCCCTTCTTCCTGATCATCTCGATCGCAACTGATTGATAATGACCTGCAATCGGTGGATCTGGTTTTGTTACTTTTGCTTTGACTTCATCTAAAGGAAAATCACTCAACAGACCATCGCAAATTTGCGACGTCAATTTTTCCAACAATTGATAACGCTCTCCTTCAACGATAGCCTTCACTCTTTCGTAAATATCAGCATAATTAACGGTATATTCTAGCTGATCCGTATCAGCAGCTTTTCGCAAATCAAGCGAGAGCTCCAAATCAACATAGAACCGTTGACCAAGCTTTGCCTCTTCTTGAAAAACACCATGATAACCATAAAAAGCCATACCATTAAAATAGATTTTATCCATTGTAACGTGCCCCTTTTTTCATAGCATCCATCATCGTTGCTGTTCGTTTTATGGCTTTAACATCGTGCACACGCATGATATGACAACCTTTTTCAATACCTAGTGCTACCGTAGCTATTGTACCCTCTAAACGTTCTTCCACAGGTAAATCAAGAACCTTACCAATCATGGACTTCCGTGAGGTTCCTAGTAAAACAGGGTAGCCAAGAGCCACTAAATCGTCCAACCGCCGCATGGCCTCTAGGTTTTGTTGCAATGTTTTAGCAAAACCAATGCCTGGGTCCAGCACGATCATCTCTTCTGAAACACCTGCTGCTAAAGCTAGCTGGATAGATTCCTGTAAATCCTCTATATAGTCGAGGAAGAAATCCTGGTACTCCATCTGCTCTCGATTGTGCATCAAGATAATCGGCACATTCCATTTAGCAGCTACAGCAGCCATTTCGGAGTCTTTTTTCGCCCCCCACACATCATTAATAATATGGGCTCCTGCCCGCAACGCTTCGTCGGCAACCCGGGCTTTATAGGTATCAACAGAGATCGGTACATCTATATCGCGGGAGAGGCGCTCGATAATCGGAATGATTCGCTCTAATTCTTGTTCCGCACTAACAAGCTGAGAACCTGGCCGTGTCGACTCTCCCCCTACATCGATGATATCCGCCCCATCCTTCACAAGCCTCTCAGCATGGCGCATAGCGGCATCCAGCTGATTGTAATGTCCTCCATCCGAAAAAGAGTCAGGAGTGACGTTAAGGATTCCCATAATTAAAGTTCTTTCGTGTAGCGGAAGATTATATGTACCACATGATAGTGATGTAAATTTAGTCAGAGGACGCTCATGATCATGTTTCATCTTTTTCGAACTCCTTTTTATAATGTGGAAAGCATAACACAATCAGTTGGACAATTCTACCAATCGCCTGTAGGCTTCGTGCAACTTTCGTGTCACCTTTCCATAAACGTATGGAATTTCTATATTCTCTACAATCGACACCGGAACAAGCTCTTGAATTGAGTTCGTTACGAACACTTCATCTGCTGTTAATAAATCCTCAAGGGGATAAAGACCTTCCTCCACGTTTAGACCACCTGCATGCGCAATAGTAATGACAGCATCCCGGGTAATTCCCGCTAACAGATTAGTATCCACGGAAGGCGTATATATCTTATTGTCCTTCACCCAAAAAACATTACTTACGACTCCTTCACAGATATGACCTTCTTTTGTTAAAAATAGACCTTCTATATCCGCTGCCTCTCCTATTTCTTGTTTACCCAGAGCGCAATTTAAATAATTGTGAGACTTAAAACGCTGGTTTCCTTCCTGAGTCTGCCTTGGAAAGGAAATTACTTTCAATCTTTTGGCAATAGGAGGCTGTGCGATTGGCGTTACTGATTTGACAAAAATATAAAGCGATGGCTGCTCATATACACCGCTATGCAAACCAACACCCTCTTCTCCCCCAGTAATACTAATTCGTACATAAGCATCCTCTAGCTTATTCTTCTTTAGAGTAGCCTGCACAGCACGATATATCTCACTACGATCCCACTTGTGACGAATACATAAGGCAGTCATTCCTTGTTCCAGACGCAACATATGCTCATCCCAAAAACACGGTTTTCCTTGATAAATTCGAACGCTTTCAAATAAACCGATACCATATAAAAAGCCATGATCCATGGCTGAAACTACTGCTTGTTCAACAGGTACAATGTTATCATTAACAAACACCCACATCCGCTTAATCTCCTAGCTATCAGACGTTTATCCCTCTTCTACAGCACATAAAATCATAGTATCATAACTAAAACTTTCCTCGAAACTCTCCTGTCGTGACTTTGGTTTATTCCACTTTTGAAAAAACCACCTGCAATCATTTTTGCAAGTGGCTTTGAAGTAATGTTTCGTTATTTGATAGGTTGAATCTCTTTTGCATAAGCCGTCAAAAAGTTTTTCAACATTTGTTTTCCGTATTGGGTAATGATTGATTCGGGATGAAATTGAACCCCTTCGATAGGTAGCTCCCTATGACGAATGGCCATTATTTCACCTTCAGGCGTTCGTGCTGTAATCTCTATTTCTTCTGGAATTGATTCTTCCTGGATCACTAACGAATGATAACGGGCAGCTTGGAATGGTGAAGGTATTGATGCAAAAATAGTTTTGCCATCATGTAATACCTCCGATGTTTTGCCATGCATAAGCCGGTCTGCCCGGACTATTTTCCCACCAAATACTTGGCCAATTGATTGATGTCCGAGGCATACACCAAAAATCGGAACCTTACCCGCAAAATGACGGACGACATCCATACTAATTCCAGCTTCATTGGGTGTGCAAGGACCTGGAGAAATCATCAGGTAGTCTGGCTTCATGTTTTCGATTTCTTCTAGCGTGATTTTATCGTTACGAAATACCCGTAACTCCTCACCCAACTCTCCAACAAATTGTACTAGGTTGTACGTAAAGGAATCATAGTTATCAATCATAATGATCATACTCGGCTCTCCTCTCGGCTCTTCAGCCTCTCGTTCTCGAATTCTTCACTCAGCTCAACTGCTTTCCATAAGGCCTCCGCCTTTTTCAACAACTCGTCACCCGCTTCTGACGTAAGAATTTAAATGGTCAAAAGCAACAGGTCTTGATCTATCATAACATACAGATCTGATAGCTGTAAGTCATCATTTGGAAGCTTTTGTAAGATTAATTCAAAAAATTAATTGATTTCATAGCTTAGATAACCGGATCTTCAGGCTCAGTAGCTGCTTCATACACGTCGCTACATAATCCCTCATTCCTTGTCACAGAAAGAAAAGGGCATCATGCAATTTCACTCTTTCCACACGGAGAACGACAAAAAGAAGTGGTCCCAGCATCGTGCCGAGCCACTTCCATTCGATTATTCCTTATAAAAAAGCCAAACCACTATTAATCTTCAAAATGATAAAGTGGCGTAGATAAATAGCGTTCTCCATTACTAGGAATAATAACCACTACTTTTTTCCCTTTACCTAAACGACTTGCTATATCGAGAGCCGCTGCAATAGCCGCACCTGAAGAAATTCCACCTAAGATTCCTTCTTCCTTAGCTACACGACGAGCTGTTTCAAAAGCAGCCTCGTTTTCAATAGGAAGAATTTCATCATAAATAGACGTATCCAAAATCTCGGGTACGAATCCAGCACCAATTCCCTGAATCTTATGAGGACCTGGTTTTCCTCCAGACAAGACCGGTGAAGCCTGAGGTTCTACCCCGTAAATTTTTACCTCTGGGTATTCTTCTTTTAGCACTTGGCCCACGCCTGTAATCGTTCCGCCTGTACCAATACCAGCAATAAAAGCGTCAATACCACCAATCTCTTTTCCTTGCTCAAGCAACTCTTTTGCTGTAGTTTCTCGATGTACCTTAGGATTGGCTGTATTATTAAATTGTTGCGGGATAAAATAGTCTGAGTTCTCGCGAGCAAGTTCTTCTGCCTTACGAATCGCTCCGCCCATTCCTTCCGCTCCTGGGGTCAAGATTAGTTCCGCTCCATACGCACGTAGCAAATTACGTCTTTCAATACTCATTGTATCTGGCATAACCAAGATAGCACGATATCCCTTTGCCGCAGCCACCATTGCTAATCCAATCCCTGTGTTACCGCTGGTTGGTTCAATTATGGTATCGCCAAGCTTCAATTTACCTTCCGCTTCGGCTGTTTCAATCATAGAAAGTGCGATACGATCTTTCACACTACTTCCGGGGTTAAAGAACTCCAACTTTAAATAGATATCAGCCATGTCTTCCGTTACGACACGATTGAGTTTGACTAATGGCGTATTTCCAATCAGTTCTGTAATAGATTGTGCAACCCGCATGTTTTTGTCCCCCTCAAATAATCACCGAGTAATTTGCTAGGATTTGTAGGTATTATAACAAATCATATTCATTAGCGTCAACGATATGTTAGCTCCTTCACTTCTACTTTGGTGGTCTTACGTAAACGATTTAAAATTTCATCAAACGACTCGGCTTTGGCGATAGCCATATCTTCAAAAACTTTTTCCTTCGATTGCTCAAAAGTTGGGATCACTTCTTCCTTCCGCTCTGTTATACGCAATAGTGCATAGCCGTCTTCAACCGGAATAGGAGCAGATACTTCATTTATTTTCATATCCTGAAGAGCGAACTGTTCATTTTCTGTTAAAGAATCTTCCTTTAATAAAATGATCCCCATATCTCCACCACTTGAAGCTGTTTGAGCATCTACAGATCGTTCTTTGGCTAACGCAACAAAATCTGCTCCCTTTGACAGCTCTTGAAATAAATCTTGAGCTTCTTGTTCTGTTTTTACTAACAATCGATAAAGATGTACGGTGGTTGGTTGAATATAATCTGGTTGGTGTTGCTGAAAATAAGCTCGTAGCTCATCATCACTGATTGTCACATTCTTTGAAGCCAGCTTTTTCAACAGCAATTGATAACGAACTTCCTGCTCCATTTGAGCTGGAGTCTGTCCTAATCGATCCTGCACCTCACTAGGGATATCACCCTCATGTGGGAAATGACTTCTTATCCTCTGAATCTCTTCCTGAACTCGCTGATCAGAAACAGTAATTTGCAGACGACTTGCTTCTTGGAAGACTAGTTGGTGGTCGATCATACGATCCAACATCTGCTTTCCATAGCGCTCTTTTAACTGTGAGATTAGCGCTTGCTCTGTAACGGTTTCGTCTCCCACCTTAGCTACTGCTGCTAAACCTGCTCCTTTGTACCAAGCACCCGATACGACAGCTAACAATAAGATGAGCGCACCAATCAAGCTCCACAAAAACCGAACGTTACGCATCCATTTCTCTCCATTTCATTGAAATTCTATAATATTAGGGCAAGAAAAAAACGGTAGTTGACGTGTCGTTAGCAATCGCACATGTCTCATGCTCTAGTCTCCACCGTTTTGTCTCTTAATCTTTATTTATCCAAATCATTAATGATTTCCTGCAAATCATCCTGGTCAAACTGGTAAAGTTCATTACAGAAATGGCAGTGAACCTCTGCTCCGCCCTCTTCTCTTTGCATGCTCATTAATTCTGCCTTACCTAAGCTTGCTAATGTATTGCCCACTTTTTCGGCTGAGCAACCACAGTTAAAGGTAAGATCGAGCTTGCTATGAATAGTAGGATTATCCAAAACCTTAGCTATCAATTCTTCCGGCGTAATGCCTTCTGCAATTAATCGTGATACCTGCGGCAATTTACTAATTTTCTCTTCAATTTTCGCAATATCCTCTTCAGGAGTACCTGGAAGTAATTGCAAAATAAATCCACCTGATCCAAAAATGGAATGATCCTCAGGATTGACCAATACACCTACTGCAACAGCTGAAGGAGTCTGCTCTGATACCACAAAATAATAACTAAAATCTTCTCCGATCTCACCAGATACAATCGGTACACTACCTTGATACGGTTCTCGAAGACCTAAATCCTTCGTTACATATAAAAAACCATCTGTACCCACTGCTCGTCGAACGTCTAGTTTGCCAAGTTCATTTAACTCAAAATGGACTTGTGGATTTGTTACATACGCACGCAATTCGCCATGGGCATTGGCCTCAGCAAAGATACCACCAATCGGACCACCGCCATTAATCTTGACCGAAATACGTTCGTCCCCTTTAAGCATAGCACCCATCATAGCGGTCACTGTAAGCGTGCGCCCTAAAGCTGCACTAGCAGTATTCAGCATACCGTGCCGTTTTCTAATATCCTCTACAATTCCGGTCGTCCGGGCAGCAAATGCTCGAACATTACCATTAAAACCTGTTGCTCTTACCAAATAGTCGCTCATACTCGTCCTCCTTGCATGTCCTCTTCTTTTGTTTCAGTGTGCCTCGTGTGCTCAGTACACATTCTCTTGTTTTTGCACATTCTGGGTTACTGTTGTTTGACTGTAGGTAATTGATTGCACCAAAGTATTTCTCTTGTTTACGCAACTTTGATCCAATCAATTAGCTATTCATGCACAACAAAACTCCCGCGCATGAGGCAGGAGTCCTCCATTCAGTCCCTATTTAGAATGTACCCAGGATTCGGCCCAAGTTTGCACAGCATCCATGACGGTTTTTAACCCTCTGCCTTTATCTGTTAACTCGTATTCAATACGTACAGGGGTTTCAGGATAGACATTCCGCGTCAAAACACCAGCAAGTTCTAACTCCTTAAATCTTTCCGCCAACATCCTATCACTCATACCAGGTATGACTTCAGATATATCTTTAAAGCGCTTAGGCCCTGTCATCAACACACAAATAATTAATCCCGTCCAGCGTTTCCCCAACAATTCAAAAGCAGTCTCAAGCTTTGGGCACAATTGGTGGTCACTCATCTTTATCACTCCCTTATAGTTATTTTACCATAGCTACTTGACAAAAATAAGTTTTCAGAAGTGGAGATTCCTTTTTAAAGTGTAGTTTTCCCGCTTTCCAAGTAAAAAATGGTTACTGCCTACTCACTTATTTACTTTCCTCATATGAATAGTATAAGGCCTTCCTATTATTAGACAAACCTCTATGGTAATCATGTTAATTATATAGAATCTTCAGTTTATTTTAAATGTAGGAAGAGTTACACAGACATAAGAAAAATAGACAATAAAAAGGAGCATGATCATGCTTCTTAGCATGTAGCTCCTTTGACCTCCAATTATGGGGACAATGAATGAATGATCTTCTTTTTACATACCTTAGGAAAGGTACTCCATCAAATTGCGTGAACACTTCTGTTTGCGCAATCTCTCAATCGTAGTCGCTTCAATTTGACGTATACGCTCGCGAGTAAGACCAAACATCTTGCCTACTTCCTCTAACGTATAAACCTGATCATCATACAGTCCATAACGCATCGCAATGATTTCTTGCGAACGTGGACTTAATACGGATAAAGCATCAAAGACTCGGTCTCTTAGATCAACTCGTTCAATCCAGTCTTCTAATGAGTTTTCTTTGTCATCAACAATTTCGGCGTAGCTTAGCAATTCTTCGTCATCTTCCATGTGGAGTACGACGGGCTGCTCGTCAATTGATTCCATTTTAATGCGAAGAGCATACTCGATGGTATCCATTTTTTCCAAGGGAATATTTAAATAGTTTGCAATCTCATGTCGTTCGGGATTGCGGTTCAGCAAATGAGCTAATTGCATTACTTTCTTTTGATAGAGACGTATTTGCTCATGCATGTGTACAGGTATACGAATAAGACGGCCTTTGTCACTGATAGCACGTGTGATGGCTTGTGAAATCCACCAATGCGAGTAGTGATATAAACGGACGCCTCTTGTAATATCAAATTTTTCTATTGCAGTAAATAACCCAATTGTTCCTTCTTGAATGAGATCAAGGAACGGCATTCCCTTTTTTAAATGACGAAGTGCAGTGTTAACGACATAACGAAGATAAGCACGTACTAGAACCTCGCGAGCTTCTAAATCACCATCACGCTGATACTGAATCAAATATTGCATTTCTTCATCTTTATCCAACATAGGTGTTGCTGCTACGCCCTCCAAAAACAATAACGCGGAAGTATCTGACCGTAAAGATTTAGGAACAACAATCGATAATTCGTTCTCGACTTCACGCCAACGCCGGGCACAATCTTGGAAAGAGGTGTGACTCATAGTGGTCATGTGCAACCCTCACTTCATCGGAAATAGAAATATTCAGTTATCTCCTGTTGACACATTAAAACATATTGTATAATCCTTATGTTAACAGAATATCAGGAAAAAGGTGAACAAAATTTTTGAAATAACTAGAACTTTTTACATCTAGTTATTAATTCCTTAATTATGCTATACCTTTCCTGCTATACATTACGTACCAATTCTAATTTTACCGTACGTAGGAGATAACGGTCACATTACTACTTACCGGAAAATGTTTTGTAGCGAATCATTAGTACTTCGGTAAACGAACTAGTGCATTCTTTTATGGTAACTGATCCTTTGTTAATCAGTGTACACCAATTTTACCTTGTACCAAACCCTCTAAGTTAAAAACTTTTTGAATTAACTCGCTACTAATATTGACTCCCTATCCCCCCAAAAAGTTGCATTTCTTCCTATATGTAAAATCTGGATACCCATTTGCTGTCTACTTATAAGAAAATAAATGATATGAAACGCAAAAAAAGTGTAAGAAAGCTATCATCGTCTCGTCTATTTCCTTACCCAGCTTTTTGGAGCTTCAAATCATGCTAGTAAGGATGAAGCTGACTTGTTTTTTATATATACTCCAAGACTATCAGAGGGTAATTCTTTAAAAAGAGGTGTCACACAAATTGACTAGGCGCGAACACATTGAGGAGTGGTTTGTTCGTTATAGTGACGATATATATAAATTTTTAGTTTACTATACGCGTAACCGCGATGTAGAAGATTTGGTGCAGGAAGTTTTCATGAAGGCTATGAGAGGTTATGAAAAATACGAAGGAAAAGCTCAACCTAAAACCTGGCTTTTTTCAATTGCACGCAATACAGCAATTGATCATGAACGAAAGAAGCGCTATATGAGTTGGCTACCAGATACCTGGTTAAAACAAATAAAATCAACTGACGAAACACCTGAAGAGATTGTAGGCAAACAGGAAGAAAATCAAATGCTCTATGCCGCTGTGCAGCGATTAAAACCATCCTATCGGGAGGTTGTGATCCTACGCGGAATAAAAGGATTGTCCCCGAGTGAGACCGCAGAAATCCTGCAATGGAGCGAAAGCAAAGTAAATACAACCTTGCATCGTGCTTTAAAAACTTTACAGAGAAGCCTGGGCAAAGAAACTGATGTAGATGGGGTGATTAATCGTGTCATCTAATAAATTTACAAACCTAGATGAACAATCGAATCAAACGTTAAAGCATCTGCAAACACTCCCAGATCACAAACTGGATGCTGAAAGCAAGCAACACATGCTGGCTCATTTATTAAGAGAAGAGAAAAAAGATTTGCACAGAAGTGATCTATCTACTTATTTTACTTGGATCAGTAAGGGAATTGTGTGCAGTTCATTAGTTCTAGCCACCTTCTGGTTAGGAAATTCGTGGGTGCAACAGAATCAGCTAACCAATCCAAACAAAGCTCTGGTATCTGCTACTCCAAGTCATTATAAGGAGTCTCGCAGTACTGATTCACTCAACTCTTTCCATGATAGCAAGAAAAGTGTGGGGAAAAATAGCCAAACAGTGACTCCTGCGCAAAGCAAGCTTTTATTAAGCGTAATGGAGAGAGCTAAAAGCGGTAAGGTTATAAATGCAGATATTGCTGTAAAAACATCCCTTGCGGACGACATAAAAAAAGTGTGGGGTGAATCAAAAGGGCAGGATCAGGTACGATTTGGTCTGCCTACTGCTAATTACCCTGAGAAGTCATTAGCGTTTGCTTACAATAAAGGGGAGCAGCTAGTAGAAATTATTTCAACCGACTCTCGGCTGACCGCTCTAAATAAAGAACAAGTGGAACAGGTTCTTGGGAAGCCCCAATTTGTGCAACAATACACGGATCAACTGAAATACAGCTATTCTGCCGGTGAGGATTATCAATTAGTATTTTATTTTACTCCTATCAGCATTACTAATAGTTCGAACACAACTGATCCTTCTGTTGGGAATCATGATGTATCTCTACAAATTGAACATGTAAGTGTCGTTTATCCAGACGGACGGAAAAACCCCATGCTTGGAGATAATATTGATTTCTTACAAAGAATAAATGAATCTGCTTCTCAAGGACTGTTAGTAGAAGACTTTAGAGTGGGCCAAACCACTAAGGAGCAAATAGAGCAACGCTGGGGTAAAGCTGATAAAATGGACACTCCGTATAAAACTACCTATGCGGTCTATCGTAAGCAAGGTACTGTCGCAGGATATGATTCTAAAGGTCTACTGATTGAAATCCGAAGCTTTAATCTTCACTTGCAAGACATTCACCTATCGGAGGTCAAAACAGCCTTGGGCGAAAAATTAAAAGGATACTTTAATAGAAATAAAGAACAGATCTTTACTTACCCATTAAATAATGAGTATCAGCTTCAAGTGGTCATAACTCCTGTAACAAATAAGAATACTGACCCATTAGTGGATCATGTAAATGTAGTACACAAACAATCCGAGAGTTGGGAAACGTGATTTCTTGAATAAGAACCACGGTAGATAGAGATTTTAGCTGGGACACTATTTGGTTTTTTATGACTTTGCCTGGGTTAGAAATCAGGCAAAGTCATTTTTTAATCTTCTTGTGCTAAATACTATCATTTTGATTGGAACTGTTGGTATCGCTCCTAATATTAACAATTATTTTTTCAATTTTTTAAAACCTATATCTTGATGTTGGTCACTCCATCTTAGTGACATTTATACTCCTTAAAATACAGAAAGGTTAATCGAACAAGGAACAACTAGAAAAAGTTTCATCTAGCTCTACACCCGTTAATCTTCCAATCCCTTTGAGCTTTGACGATATACTCATCTAGTTCTTGACTCATTTTCACTACCCTTTCATTTGAAAACGAACCTTCCTTACAATACAATTTTATTAATTTTTGCCGAAGAACTTCTGTAGAGTTCAATAAATTACTGTCCAATTGATGAATTTGTACTTCATCTTTCAATGATAGATTGGCAATATCAACTTGAGTAACCCTACCTGTTATTCAAGGCGGTTGGGATGGTCTTAATTCCTTTCCAACCTCTAGAGTATCACTATTTGCTTTATTAAAAGAACACACATTCATTCCTCCTTTTACTTCTCCTCTCATTGCACATTGTTAATTCTACTTACAGTTTCTAAATTAACTAAAACTTACAAATAAGAAACGTTCTACATTTTTTTACAAAATAATTTAATAACCTAATCAAATTAAATACAAAAAAGCCGAAAACATCTCGTTCCGGTAAAGATAGAGATGTCTCGGCTATAACAAAAAATATCACTCAAGAACATACATTTTTATCACGTCTTTATTTTTTTCATCGTCATCAAGAGCGAAAGAAATAAATCTGCCCGATTTATACAACTTACTTGTAAGAGTCTGATTAGCAGAAATAGGCATTCGTTGACCAGTGTTTAAATCAACCACGAAAATTTGATTTATTGCATATCTATAGAAAAGAAAATTCTCTTTAATTATAGGTGTATCATTTGTTAATTTTTTACTATATCCATCGAACCTGTACTTAACTTTACCATCTTTCAAGGAAGCAATAAATACCGCACCTTCTTCTGTCCAGACAAACCAATTTCCCCCTACTGTATAATCAATAACCCTGTTCTTCTCTAGCAAATGCAAAGGGTGAGTATTATTTTGGTTAGGGTAAAAAGAAATTCGGTATTTTTTTGTGCTATTGTTCTTATCAAAAATTGATTGATGTACAATAAACCCTTCATCTACAGCATTCATTGAAGAAAAGAATACTCCATTTCTTCCATTTGATTCATCTAATTCAACTGTTGCAATAACCTTTTCATTTCCTGTTGTTGGACTATAGGAAACCACTTTACTTATAACTTTTTTGTTCGGAAAATCATACTCTATCCAAGTTATGTTCCCATTTGATATTCCCAGAATAGGAGGGTCTATTTCATTCTTAGTTACCCCTGATTTTATTGTTTTTTTAGTTGCGTTTGACAAATTATATGCAATTATGCTCCAATGAAGTTCATTATTTAAGTCACTATCATATTCGACCCAATATAATGATTTATTAATACCAGTTAGGGAATTAGTAATCCTTCCTTTTGGGGCTACATAAATTTTTTTATAAGCCTTACTTTTCTTATTATAAGTTCCTACAAAAGAATATTCCTCTTTTGCATCTAATGTGTCAAAAGCAATTATTTCTTCGTTAACATATTCTGGGGCAACTGAAACACCTTCAACCGTGTCTCTTCTTAAATCATAAGTTCTAATTTTAAAAGGGACATTCAACTTATCATTTTCTCGTGAAGAAAGAGTAGCTTTATCATCTGAGAACATCACGTCAGATTTCTGCATTAACTCAAACTTGTTTTCTGGGGATGATACTGGTGATTGCTTCTGTAATATAGTGTCTTTTGTATTGATACTAGGTTCACTACAAGCAGAAACCAACATTAAGGTCAACAGTAGGCATATTTTAATAAATTTATTCATCTTTCACCTCTGTTAAATAAGTTTAAATCCTTGAGGCTAATATGCCCCAAGGATGTTTATTACCAAATGACTGCACTTCTAAAATGATTCTGATTTGCTTTCCAAACACCATCAGCAGGATGCCATGTATTACCTAGTGTTACACCTCTCCCCCCTTGGTCAAAAGGGTCAGTCAATCTCAACTCCCAGTCTCTCCAATCATATCCAGAGGCATTTAATATATGCCCTTTTACAGCCTTTTTATAGATTGGCATATACTCCGGCTTAATAGAAAGATCAATTACTACGGGATAATCATGCTCTACTCCATATTCAATCTTATCCAAAAACTTATATTTTTGATCGGAATCATGAGTAGTGTAAACATACTTATTTTTATTTTGATTGTCATTAAGAACGTTATCAATTACCGAAAAGTCTGTGCCGTCAGTTGTAGTCCCAAGCTCTTTTGCATAAGACTTCTGACTCTTTGAATTTCCATTGATATAATGAAGAACTTGTTTAACCGTAGCAGGACCGCACCAGTAGTTAGTTTCTTGTTCAAATACTTTAACGCCAATAGTACCCCTTATTTTCTCATCCTCTTTAAATATTCGTTGGATTTCTGAATTTGATAGTTCGTAGATTTCTTCACGACTGATTTCTTCATACTTATCTCGAAGAAAACTATCCAGAGCTTCTTCCTTTTCTTGAAGAGCATCGATCTGCTCCTGTGTTTTAATATCCTCAGTAGGTGTTTGGTTATCTCCAGTTCCTTCTGCAAATACTGGCGGAATTATTAATAGACTCGAAAGTGATGTTGTCAATAATAGTTTTGTTGCTAATTTCTTATTAATAGGCACAATTCTCATCCTTCCCCGACATTGGAAAATAGTTAAGTCAATTCCTCTACCAATATTGATTAGTAGAAATAGAAAAGTTTCTTAAGGTGGTAGGGACATTATTTCTTCAAATAAGCAAAAAAATATGTCCCTAATTAGTTCTTTAAACACTAATAAAAGCACCTCCCATCAACTTTGATATTCGAATTTTACCAATAGTTTCTTTAAATTATATTTTTTGTAAACAAGAAACATTAGACAAATTATTACATAATTCGCACACTACTATAAATAAAAAGGGTACCACTCTGTAAAAAGTGTGGTACCCCTTGGAGAAACTTCAAATGATTAATGACCAGGGTCTTCAAAGAAAACTTGAATACGTTGGCTAGAAGCATATTCCTTTTCTGAACGATTCTCCATATTAATAAATACAAGTGACGAAAGAATACTGGAAAAGATTACAGAGGTTATTACAAGTTTTTTCATAAAACCCCTCCCCTTTCTTCTACTGTAACAGTACTATACAATTCATTTAATTTTTCCGCAATTTCAATTTTAGTTTTTTTTCTGAATAAAACATGGTAATAAAAAATATCCTTAGAACATTCAATAATGTCTTGATATGATCCAATCGTAGCATAGAAGGATATGCTTTTTAGATAAGATTCTATGCCAGTATCAAACTGCCCATTTTCAATAAGATAAGTACCTTTATATCTATAATACTTACCTAATTGAGCATGCTGATAAGGTGTGACTACATGCAGTGGAAAGTGCTTTTCTTGAGACTTTATCAGTTCCCCAATCAATTGAGAATTTTTTATCTCAAACAAAGCTTCTAAAAGCATATTTAATCGGTGCAAACGTCTGTTACCTTCAACTTCTTCCACACATTCTTTAAGCAATGGAATTGCTTTATGATTTTGTCCTGTTTTAAAAAGAATGATAGCTCTGTAATATTTTATGCATTCAATTATAAAACTATAGCCTTTTTTTTCACATTCATCTAAATGTGCATTAAAACTTTCGTAGTCTTCAAGAATTGCGTAAGAGTTACACATTGCTAATGCTACATTCTCTTTAAGACTGTTTGTTGTTAAATCCATTTTCATGCCTGTTTGACCAAATTCAATACATTTTTCGTACTTTTTAATATTATGTGCATGAAGTGCCATTCGATAATAAAAAATAGTTTGTTCCTCATCGGATAAAAAACCAACGTAGTGTAAAATTTCTTCTCCGATTTGAAATGTTTTTTCAAGTCCTTTTAAGTCTTCTCTCTCAATTATGTATTGTTGAAATAGTCCTTTAGCTATATACATTGGCACTCCATGTTGTCTAGCATATTTAATAATAACACAGTAAAGTAACACCTTTACTTCATTATTATTCTTGATCTTGGCAGTAAGATCATAGAGACGTTCTAAAGCTTTATATGTCTCTTCATAAGGAGACTCAAGAATTTTTTGAGCCACATGTGGGATTAATTGAAATTGAGAGATTTCAATCGCTTCGATTATGAGATCAAGTAAAACCTCAACACGTTTTTCTATCTTAGCGTACTGTTCAACAATGTCTTTATAAGGCAGTTTCAAAACTTCTGTTATAGACCTGATTGTTTTTAATTCGGGTCGTTTGGTTTCCCCGCTTTCCAACTTTGAAATTACGCTCTTATTAATATTTGTTAATCTACCTAGTTCTGAAATGCTTAATCCAAATTCTTCACGTTTCTCTTTAATCAAGTCACCCAAAGTTGTATAAACCAAAGTTTTGTTTCCTTCCATTTATACCCCTGCCTTTACCTATTTATATACTTCTTCCAGAACTATGTTATTGCTTAAATGTCATATCAAAAATCACACCAGTACTTAACACATCTAAATAATAATACCCAAAATGTATAATTATGTAAATAACAATAAAAATTTATTGATTAATTCACGTTTTTTTATCATATATGTACACGCTCTCCTTTTCGCAACTGTTCTGATGCTCGATTTCTATTATTTGAAAACATTTTTACTTTAATTAGGAAACCACATGCAATTGCCAACAGCGTGATAACTAGCAAACGAATATAACTAATACGAAAGCCTCTCATTGCACCCCCTCCTTCACCATCCAGTAAAGGAAGCATACTGTTGCTTTTTAGGACAAAAAAAGTCATGGAGAAATCCCCATGACGTTTGGCGAGGTAATGTCCCAATTACAAAAAGAGAGTAATGGACGACAAAAAAGAGTGGTCTTTCTAATTCCATTAGCTTGGGGAGCTACTGAAATCGCTGCATATGTAGTGGGTGGTGTTGCTGCTGTTACAGCTGGCCTTTTTGTAGGGGAAGAGTTGGATAAACAAAGGAAAAAAATAGGGATGTTTATTTAAGTACAAAGAAAGAAATCGAGGTGCTAAACTGATGCAATTCCTAAAAAATTAAAAAAGAAAAATGACGATTACTCCGTAGATTTAGATAAATTTACTGATAAAGTAAAAGTAGAAAGAGGTACTTATAAGCATCAAAAAACAGGTTGGACTATTGAAAAAACTAGAGGAACTGGAGGCGATAAAATAGGACATAAAGGAGATGTATGGAAATTGAATGATAGAAAAGGAGAGAGAATTGCTTCTTTGACGAAAGAGGGGAAAATTGTTGGAAAGTAAGCGTTTTGTAACGTTCCAGACTACATTTCACATTATGCCATCGACATGGATTATCTAAAAAAGGGTTGTGATGAACCTGAATATTGGGATACGGATGCTCTTTTTTGTTGATAAGTGGGATAAATTTGATATTCAATATACGAATAAAATGTATAGAATCAAAAAGGGCAGTAATCAATAATTAAGGTGGTATATATGGAATTAAAAAAATTTATGGAAGAGCATTATAATAATTTAAAGTTAATGCCTGATTTTTATCATCTTTGGGGACTAGGAATCCATGTTGAAGTAGGCGATGGTATATATCAAATTGATGACAATGGTCAACTTAATATGGATATGTTTTATAGGGTGTATGAGCAAGTTTCTGAAATTATTTCCTTGTTATTTCAATAAAAGGATGATGTCATTGTTGTTGTGAACTCATATCCGAATGGAACAAAAAAAACAGTATATCCGAACTTTTTTAAACGTTATGTAAAAAATCAAAAGCTAAAATATTCATTACGTCTTCATGAATGTTATTGGCAGGTTGATGGAGATAATGAGTTTGTGCAGCAGATGGAATTGTTCTGTAAAGTATCTGACTTAAAATTAGAGTGGTTATTAAAAACATTGATTCATGAAGATTTTTATGGATTACAGCCTCGTTTAAGAAAAAAAGGTAGTCTTTATGCGCCTGATGTATTCTTAGTAAACATCAATACAAATTGTATTTTCCATCTTTATGACGATAGAGGTTGCGAAATCATGAATACAAATAGGGTATTTCATCAAGAACTAATGAATTACTTCAAAGAATGGGAAACCCAATCGAAGTCTTAATTTTTCAATTTAACGGGCGCTTTTTTATGAAGGTACGAAAATCTCTACCCGATCCTTGCCATGAAAAAGTCTTAGCTTTGGTGATCGTCCGTCTTGTAAATCCTATCCAAAAGGTCTTAATGGGCCCTTTGCCTTTCTGGTAAAGGGCTTGCTTCTTTGACGAAAGAGGGGAAAATTGTTGGACAGTAAGAGTTTTGTAACGTTCCAAGACTACATTTCACATTATGCCATCGACATGGATTATCTAAAACAGGGTTGTGAACGACCTGATGATTGGGATAAAGATGTTCTATTTGTTGATAAGTGGGATAAATTTGATATTCAATATACGAATAAAATGTATAGAATCAACCGATTTCCTACATTAATTCAAAATTGGGATAAATATAATCAAGCAGAGATTTTTTATAAAATAGATAAGGAGATCAAGGAGCAACAAGACTATTTAGAGCTTGAACGCAAATTTCTAAATGTTTTTAGAAATTTATGGACTTGCTCTCGCACTTTCGTGGAAAGTAGCATTTCATATAAAGATATATTTCCCGAAAATATTGATCAGAACAAACTTAAAGAGCTCCAAGAGAAGCTCTTTGAATCAATCATTGAAGTATCTGAATTGAAGGATCTTGAATTCCTCCTCAAATTAAATCTTCGTGATTATATTTCAACTTGCCTTTACTTTGTAGATTTGAATCTCATTATATGGCCTGGTGACTTTGCTTGCCCTACCTATTTGACAGACCAATCTAATAGGGAATTTCTAGAAAAAATTTGTAATGTGGAAGGGGTTTATCTCTGCCCTTTGGACTCATAAAACGGAAACGCTCTGGCTTACTATTAACTACACCTCAATTGTTAGACACATCTAACATTGGAGGTGTAGTTTTTCTATGCAATCATTTATGACACTTTACCTGTTCAATCAAATCCTCTAGGTAAAAGACGAAGTGTTAAAAAAAGCCACAGGATCATGCCCATGGCTCTCGAAAGCACCTCTTACATATTCCGATCATAAATCAACCGTAAACCCTTCAACGTCAGATGCTGATCAACCACATCAATACAATCGGTCTCTCTCGCAATGAGTGGAGCAAGACCCCCTGTTGCAACCACCGTTGGCTTGCTATTACACTCCTGCTTCATTCTTCTCACAATGCCCTCAACTTGTCCAATAAAACCATAAAAAATACCGGATTGCATGGAAGCAATCGTGTTTCTGCCAATCACAGTCGCAGGCTTGGCAATCTCAATACGGGGTAGCTTTGCGGCACGCGTAAAGAGCGCCTCCGTCGAAATCCCGATACCTGGCGCGATTGCACCTCCCCAGTATTGGTTCTTTTCATCTATATAGCAGAAGGTTGTCGCCGTACCGAAGTCAACAATTAATAAAGGCGATCCATACTCATGAATCGCTGCAACAGCGTTGACGATTCGATCTGCTCCCACCTCTCTCGGGTATTCTGCTTTTATATTCAGACCGGTTTTAATACCTGGTCCAATCAATAGCGGCTTCTTGGCAAAATACTTTTCACACATACTTTCCACCGCTTTATTTAAAGGTGGTACGACCGAAGAAATAATAATTCCGGTCACGGCTTCTAGTGTAAGCTTAGCGTTTTGAAATAAATTGAGCACTAGCATACCATACTCATCTTCGGTCTTATTGCGGTCACTTGCAATGCGCCAATGGTAAACTAGCCTATCTCCTTGATACATCCCGAGCACAATATTGGTATTGCCTATATCCATTACGAGTAGCATGGGTAGTTCCTCTTTTCTCTATCTTGTCCACTGACGCTGACTATCTTTTCCGTTGGTTCAAATCTAAGCTGATATCTAAAGCAGTAACGGAATGCGTGAGTCCACCCACCGAAATCACATCCACACCAGTTTCAGCAATAGCTCTCACCGTCTCCAATGTCACTCCACCAGATGCTTCGATGATTGCCTTGCCTTGAATGATTTGGACTGCTTCTCTCATCATATCGCAGGGCATATTATCCAGCATGATAATATCGGCTCCTGCTTCCAATGCTTCATGTACTTGCTTTAGTGATTCAGCTTCTACTTCTATTTTCATTGTGTGGGGAATGGCTTCACGGGCCTTCCTCACTGCTTCTTTTATTCCACCTGCACCTTTACTATGGTTGTCCTTGATCATCACTGCATCGTACAGGGCAAACCGATGATTATGTCCACCACCCACACGCACTGCGTATTTTTCCAATAATCGCAGACCTGGTGTTGTTTTACGTGTATCTACTACTCTCGCCTGTGTATGCGAAATCTCCCTCACAAACAATTGGGTACGTGTAGCAATCCCTGAAAGACGCTGTAATAAATTAAGGGCTAACCGTTCACCTGTTAAAATAGCTTGTACCGAACCAGTTACTTCAGCAATCACATCCCCTTTTTGTACCTGACTGCCCTCCGGCACTAACCGTTGAAAGTCCAACTCATGATCCACGGTATGAAAGACCTGTTCGGCAATATCTAATCCTGCAATCATACCTGGTTCTTTAGCATACAAGATTCCCGTACCTTTTTCATCTGCTGGAATCGTTGTCATTGTTGTGATATCCCCATGACCAACATCTTCGAATAGCCATTCCTCTATTTTCCGTTGTAATTCGCGTTTATTCCATAGCATAACGGATTTCACTCTCCTCTTGTAGCCCTGAGTTGATGCCTTGCGTAATATGCTTGTGCCATCTCTCTTCATTTGGCTCAGGATAATCGACGCGATAATGACCACCGCGGCTTTCTGTGCGTACCAGTGCTGCTCTGGTGGTAAGGATGGCTGTCGTTAGCAGGTTTTTCAGTTCAAGGGCCTCACGTTTGATTGTATGAGTTGATAAGACTGTCTGCATGCTCTCAAGTTCTTGCAACGCTTCTTGTAAGCCCTGTGCCTCACGCTTTACCCCTACTTTACGCAACATGATCTTTTGTAGTTGCAGGCGCATTTTTTTGAGGTTACCTACTTTCCCAGTACGTAAAGATGATTCATTAAGCGAAATAGATGACATAACAGGTGATAGCTTTTGTAAACGTTCTACGATACGATGGCCAAAGACAATCGCTTCTGACAATGAATTACTAGCTAAGCGATTAGCACCATGTACACCTGTACAAGAAACTTCCCCGCACGCAAATAGCCTCGGTACATTTGTTTCACCATATAAATCAGTCTTTACGCCACCCATCATATAATGGCAGGCTGGTGCCACTGGTATCCAGTCAGCTACCATATCAAGTCCATAGGCCAGACAGAAATCATAGATTGTTGGAAAGCGATGTTTAATCAGCTCTTCAGACTCATGTGTAATATCAAGATAGACAAAGGTAGACTTCGTTTTTTCCATCTCTGATACAATAGCTCGTGCCACAATATCTCTCGGAGCCAATTCTTGCTGTGGATGATACTTGTCCATAAAGCGTTCACCCGAAATATTGCGCAAATAGGCCCCTTCTCCTCGGACAGCCTCGGAAATTAAAAAACGCGGAGCATCTGGATAGCAAAGAGCGGTAGGATGAAATTGAATGAATTCCATATCCTTTACTTCTGCTCCAGCCCGATAAGCCATCGCTATACCGTCTGCTGTTGCAATTTCTGGATTCGTGGTGTAGCGATATAGCTGGCCAGCACCACCAGTTGCCAGAATAGTAGCATGGGATCGTATAACAAACATTTCTCCGTCCGGTTTAAGAGCTACCACTCCCACACATTCTCCTTGATGTGTAAGAATATCGACGGCGAAATGCTCCTCTAATAACGTAATGTTCGTTGTTTCTGCCACCTTTTTAGCTAGAGCTCGGACAATCTCGGCACCAGTAGCATCTCCTTGTGCATGCAGAATACGTCGCTGACTATGCGCACCTTCTCGTGTTAACTCATATTCTCCATTGCTATTTTTATCAAATTGAGTCCCGTAGGTTATTAGCTCCTGTAAACGCTGAGGTCCTTCATGTACCAGTACATCTACTGCTTCATAGGTACAAATTCCGGCACCTGCCAGCATGGTATCTTGACGATGTAATGCGGGAGAATCATTTTGAGCAGTAACCGCTGCAATGCCCCCTTGAGCCCAGCGAGTATTGCTATCTTGCAAACCCTTTTTACTGATTAGTACTACCTTTGCTTTTTTGCTCGCTTCTAACGCTGTATACAAGCCTGCGATTCCACAACCAACTACAATCACATCGGTATACATGTTTTGTAAATGATCGGTCTGGTAGTTCAGTACATGTCTCGGGAACATCACACATCACCATCTCCTGTGACTCTCTAACTTTTTTCCTCATCATTATAGCAAATGCCTCTCAGGAGCAGAAGTCGATAATCATTGGAGAAAATTTTTACCTATACAAACGGGAGAATACGAAAAAACGGCAAAAGCCCAAAGGCTCCTACCGCTTCTTTTGTCCAATCTATTTACTTCCCAACACCAAAACTCATCATCAGCTTATTCAAAAAAGGGGGCTCTTCATTACGGTAGATACAATATCCATTTCTAAATAAGAATGATACTTATTTACGTAGTTCTAGTGCTTCATTTGTAAGTTCAAGCTTGCCATTTTTCAATGTCCAAGTTGTTTTTGCCGCACCTAAACGATCAGCATGGTAGGCACCAGAAATGCTTTGTACAGCTTGAAGCTCTAGTACACCATTCTTGTCTACATCAACCGGAGTCAACACAGATAGTCCATCAGCCCAACCAGTTGTCTCTTGTAATAGCTTTCCGTTGTTATCATATACTTTTGTTTCAACATACTCTTTTTTGTTTTTGCTTACATCCAAGGTTTCTTTTTTACCAGTGGCTTTGCTAGAAATCTCTACTTTAAAACCATCTTTAAATACCACATCGTATTCTACACCTTTATTTAATAGCTCCTGATCAGCTAAAGGGACGATTTTGTTATCAGAGAAAGTCAACAAGCTAAAAGTAGATAGGCCACCGCTACCACCTGTTGGTGCACTTACCAGGATGTCCTTATGTTTATCAGCGTTAAATGCACCAATATATAGCGTAGCTTCGTCATAGCCAGTGTTTTCTTTGCCTACTGTACCCATAGTGAGTTTTTTGGTTTTACCATCTTTTACAGCTACTGTTAGGTCGGTAGCGAAGCGGTCTTTTTCCCCTTCTTCCTTATGGCCGATCAAAATCACTTCGTCACGTACGCCATCGCCATTTACATCAGCATATTTAGAATCAATGATGTAGTTATTTTCTTTTGTAGAAAGAGCTGCTTCTGTAAATTTATCGCCTGGTACATAGTTAGGAGCAATGGAGAAATTATCATGGTCAAATGCAGTTACTTCTGTTTTTTCTAGTTTCAATTCACCTTTTTCTATTTTCCACGTGCTTGTTGCCATAGCGATGCTGTCAGCGTGATAGCTACCCCAAATTAGTTGTGTTCCAACCAAAGTAAGTCCACCGTCTGCTTGTTCCACTACTTCTAAGGAGCCAAATCCGTCTTGCGCACCTTCAACTGCTTTTAATAGCTTTCCTTTTGCATCATAAATTCCAGTTTTGATATATTGAGCTTTATTTTCACTGATATCCACCGTTGTTTTTTCTTTCGTAGCTTTGTTTGTAATTTCCGCTTTGAATCCATCTTTAAACTGAATGTCGAAGTCAACGCCTGCATTCAGTTTCTCTTGGTCAACCATTGCGGCACCTTTTCCATCTTTAAAGGATAACAAGCTATATGTAGAAGTTCCGCCGCTTCCGCCATCTCCCATTTCCACTAATACATCCTGTGCACCATCTTTATTAAAATCGCCCACTGTTAGCTTTGGCTCATATCCGGCATTTTGTTTTCCAACCGGTACCTGTGTGAATTTCATTGTTTTGCCATCTTGCATAACAACCATGATATCACTTACGGAAATATAACCTTTCTCTTTTGTACCGATCAAGGTTACGCCGTCCGCTACGCCATCACCAGTGAGATCAGCTTGTGTGTAATCAAGTACATAGCTATTTGGTTTTACTTGCAAATCCTTCAGTGAGAAAGGAGCTCCCACTTCAAAGGCTTGCAGTGCTTTTTGTGTATCCAATGCAAACACTGGTACATTAGCTACTGCTCCAACTCCTGCAAATACTCCACCGCAAAGCGCTACGCTTGTTACTACTTTTACTAATGTTTTCATGTATCATTACCTCCATCAATTGAGTGAATAAATGTTATTTCATTTGTTTTTTTATCTGTTGTTTTCTTGTTGTCTTAATCATACACTCCAAAAAATGCTAAGTAGTTACAAAAGGTTTACATTTTATTTTCCTCAGAATAGAACAGGTATTTATTAATTGGACGCACCTTTGTTACTTTCGTTACATATCAAATCATCAACGTTCCTTCGTAATATAAACCCATTAATGGGGCCTTGAATCTCTCCTACAGTCAAAAGGTAAAATAAAAAAAGCACCTTATCGGGTGCCTTTTATATCTTATCGATTACATAGCTATATGTTCATTACAATCTTTACAGGTTCCATATACTTCGAACTTATGCCCTGTCACGACAAATTCCTCGGAAATCTCAGGAATTACTGTCATCGGACAATTCGGCAATGATTTTGTCTTACCGCATACCGTACAAATCACATGGTGATGATGTCCATGTGTAGAGCATGAGAGCCTGAACTTCCCTTCGCCATCTAGTTCTGTCTCTTCTAAAATTCCCAGTTTTACGAAGGTAGAAATATTCCGGTATACCGTATCAAAGCTTAAACTCGGATAATTATCCTTCATCCGCCCCATGATATCGCGTGCGGATAAATAACGCTTTTCCTCAGCACAAATGCGCAACATCTCTTCACGTTTACCCGTGTATTTATATCCTTTGTCTTTTAACAACTGGAGCGCTTGTTCCAAATTCAACTGCAATCTCCTCCTTTACTTCAACGTAAGATTGCTCGTAAACGTTTGAGACCCAACACAATCATTAGAATAAAGACAGCTACCAACACAATGGTACCACCCGAAGCCCAATCGAGCATATACGCAAAGTATAAACCTGTTAAAACAGAAATTTCGGCAAACAAAATGGAGTAGAAAATAGCCTGTCGAAAGCTCTTAGCAATTTGCAAACTGGCTGCTACTGGAATGGTAATCAACGCAGAAATCAGTAGAACACCGACAATCCGCATGGATGCAGCAATTGTTAGAGCCACTAGAACCATGAACCACAAATTAATACTGCGTCTGGCCACGCCTGATACCCGTGCGAATTCTTCATCGAACGAAACGGCAAACAATTCTTTGTATAAGAGAATAACCGTTCCTAGCACTACAACAGCCACCCCAATTAAGGCTAATAAATCCTCAATGGTTACCGTTACGATCTTCCCAAATAAGTAAGAGTATAAATCTTGATTAAAACCGTCAGCAATACTTACTAAGACTGTAAATAGGCCTAGACCGGTAGACAAAATGATCGGTATCGCCAAATCCTGGTACGAACGGTATATCTTACGCAACCGCTCGATAAACAGGGACCCAATCACAGAAAATAGCATTCCAAAAAATAAGGGATTCACTACGCTAAAGAAAGCCACCTTTTTCGATAAAAGCATCCCTGCTGCTACTCCCGAAAGCGTCACATGAGAAAGTCCATCCGCCATCATAGACAAGCGGCGAACAATTAGAAACGTCCCCAAGATCGGGCAAACCAATCCGATCAGAAGTCCTGAAAACAAGGTATATCGTAAAAACTCATAATTCCACCAATCGGCTAGCATTCTTTCGTGTCCTTCCTTCTTCCGCCCAGTGGCAGATTAATGATGATGGGTTAAAAGCCGCACGCTCTCACCGTACATCGATTGAAAAATTTGCTCCTGTTTATGTTCGAACTCTTCTGCTGTGCCATGAAAATGTAAACGACGTTGTAAACAAGCTACTTTATTTACCCATTCAATCATGACGCCAACATCATGGCTTACGATCATCATTGTCATCCCTGTATCCTCTTTAAGCGAACGCAAGAGCTGATAAAATTGCTCAATAGATTCTTGATCTACCCCTACTGTTGGCTCATCTAGTATCAAGAGTTCTGGCTCTGCTACCAAAGCACGAGCGATAAACACCCGCTGTAGCTGTCCACCAGATAAGTTGCTAATGCGCTCATTTTCCTTCGCAGACAAACCAACACGCTTAATTACATTGGATACCTGCTGATAGTGATCAGAAGACAATCGCCGAAACAACCCTACTTTACCTACCAGCCCCGAAGCTACTACTTCACGTACAGTCGCCGGAAATCCACTCGCTCCATGAGCTGCTTGTTGAGCAACATAGCCAATCTTTGTCCAATCCTTAAATTTTTGGATCGGCTGTCCGAAAAGCTTAATCTCTCCTTTAGTAGGTAAAATCAAACCTAAAATTAATTTCATTAATGTTGATTTCCCCGAACCATTTGGACCAACAATACCTACAAAATCGCCCTTTTCCATTGAAAAATCTATATCTTCCAGCACCGTTTTTCCATCTTCGTAACGAAAAGACACGGATTTCAGAGAAACTACACTTGTATGATTTTTTGCATTGTGCATATAATCAACTTCCTAACTGTGGCATAATCGTAATAATTCTTATTTAATACTATCATGGTACTATGAAATGGGCAGGGACTCAAGGCTTTCACCAGTCTCTTTGTCTCTTTTCTCCTATCCTTGTGAAGTAGCTTTTCGTTTTCTATAATAAAGAAAGGAAGAGGTGAGCACTTTGGCTTATGAAGATCAAACGGAAAAAGACGTATGCGAGATAGAATGCGTTGAAGTCGAGAAAGTAAATCAATTAAAACCGAGAATAAAAGAGGCAGATGGAGTAGCCCCTTTGTTTAAGGCCTTAGCTGATGATACTCGCTCCAAAATTATTTATGCCCTCTCCCTCGAAGATGAACTCTGTGTATGTGATGTTGCAGCCGTAATTGGGATTAGCATGGCGACCGCTTCTCATCATCTCCGACTACTACGGAATATGGGCTTGGCTAAATATCGCAAGGTAGGGAAAATGGTGTACTACTCTTTGGATGATGATCATGTTCGTATGCTGATAAACGCAGGAGTTGAGCATGCGAATGAACACAAATAACTGTATTGCTGAAAGAAACCGCCGCCCCAATCAAGGAGCGGCGATCTTTATTTAAGCTTATCGTAGGGCCTGGCGTAAAACTTCCAAGTTTTCACGCATAATGGAGATGTAGTCTTTGCCCGCTGTTTGTTCTTCTGACGTCAATCCTTCTAAAGGATTTAATATCGCTGTTTGCGCTTTTGTTTCACGTGCGATTACTTCCGCTACTTTTGGAGAGGCTAATGTTTCAAACATGACATATTTAATACCTTTTTGTTTTACCTTCTCCACTAGATTCTTTAGCTCAGCAGGTGATGGCTCATCATCAGGAGAAACACCAGAAATCGCAATTTGCTCAAGTCCATAACGAGAAGCTAGATACGTAAAAGCCTTATGTGAAACTAAAATTTCCTTCTTAGATGATTGTTCTACCATTGTTTTAAAATCCTGATCCAGTTTTTTCAAATCATCTACTAGCACTTTATAATTTTGTTCAAATTGTTCCTTATGTGCCTGATCTGCCTTAACAAATGCATCCTTCACCTGAGCAGCTTGCTTCTCTAGCATTGTCGGGTCAAGCCATACATGTGGGTCAAACTCCCCGTGATCATGCTCATGCTCATGTCCAGCTGATTCTCCTTCATGCCCATGATCTGCTTCATGATGATGATCGTCTCCCTCTGAGGCTAGAAGCGTAAGACCTTCTGTCGTATTTACGGCAAGTAAATTAGCTTGATTCAGACTCTTTACAGCTTTCTCTACCCATGCCTCTAAACCGCCACCATTATAAATTAAAACATTAGCCTTAGAGATGGCCACCATATCCTGAGCAGTCGGTTCATAATCATGTGGTTCGACTCCAGCCGGAACAACGTTCTTAATGGAAACATACTCCCCACCAATTCGATCTGCTACATAATACAATGGATATATAGTTGTATAAACAGAAAGTTTTCCACTCTCTTGTACTGAACTTGCTATATTGGTATTGCCACATCCACTTGCAAACAAAGCCATACTTGCCACGCCTAAAATAACTCCCCATTTTTTAACGAACTGTAACATATAGTCCTCCTCCATGCTCTCTTCTCTGTCTGTATTTGTGTTTATGTTTCTTATTATATTACTATAATTCGTAATGATTCCTATTTGCCTCTCTCATTATACTTATATGCAAGCAATTTGTAAACAAGAACCATTACGATTTAATATCAGCATCTACAGCCCTGTGAATAGCTTATGGTATAATCAAGGGAAAATAAGGGGGGAATTTACGTGAAAATGGCAAAACTATTGTCTCTCTCAATCCTTGGTATCGCATTGCTCACAGGATGCGCCAATGGTAGTTCGGTAGGAACATCTTCATCTTCTCAGGCTACGAGCCAAGAACAGACCTCTAACGCACCCCATACGGCACACGCACCCAATGGCGATTTACAGGAGCTAACCACCTCTATCTCCACTCTCCCGACTTTTCTGGATACGGTTGACCCAAATATTAAAGATGTCTATCGAATCGCAGCAGATCATAATGACTTGCTTCAGTCCATTCCCTGTTACTGTGGATGTGGAGAATTTGCTGGTCATCAACACAACGGAAACTGTTTTATAAAAGAAGTGAAGGAAGATGGTTCTGTCACATGGGACGATCACGGCACTCGTTGCAAAGCGTGTATGGATATCGCCATTACCTCTGCTAAAATGATGCAGGAAGGTAAAACTACGCTTGAAATTCGTACATATATTGACGAAAACTTTAGCAAAGGCTATGCGGACCCAACACCTACTCCTATGCCTACTGCTTAAAAGATGAAATGATTACTATATTTTCCGATTGTTCTATCCATGAGTACGTTCCCACTAACCAGAGCAGATAGAACAATACTTCCCAATCGTACAAAAAGTCTACGCTCATTTGGCGCAGACTTTTGTTTATCTTCAACCTCTGTTATTTTTTACGATTGGATCAGCCGGGAGCTACCTCTAACATACGTTCTAACGAAGCCCGTGCCGCATTTGCCACATGTTCGGGGACATAAATTTGCGGTTTTAAGGTTTCTAAAGCTTCTACACACTTTTTCAATGTATTTACTTTCATATTTGGACAGACCAAATACTTCGAAGCGAAATAAAACTGTTTATTTGGGCTATCCTTTTCTAACATATATCTTGTTCCATCTTCTGTACCGATGATAAATTCTTTTTGGTTTGATTCTCTACAGAACTTCAATATTCCGGTAGTGGAACCTACATAGTCTGCCAATGCAACAACTTCTGGACGGCATTCAGGGTGCACTACCACTAGCGCCTCTGGGTGCTCTGCCTTCATCAGCATGATATCTTGCACAGATAGCTGATCATGTGTGTTACAGTAGCCCTCCCAAATAATCATTTTTTTGCTTGTGAATTGTGACACATAGTGTCCCAAATTTTTATCAGGAACCCAAATAATCTCGTCACTGTCTACCGACTCGATAACCCTCTGTGCATTGGAGGATGTACAGCAGATATGTGTTTCTGCCTTAACATCAGCCGAGGTGTTGATGTAAGCTACCACTTTTGCATTGGGGTGTTGAGCTTTTACTTTGCGCAATCCTTCCACGTTAACCATATCGGCCATTGGACAACCAGCTCGCTCATCAGGAATGATAACTGTTTTGTTGGGATTGAGAATTTTTGCACTTTCACCCATGAAATGCACACCACAAAATAAAATAACATCTGCTTTTGTTTCTTTTGCCTTTTGTGCTAGTCCAAAGGAATCTCCAATAAAATCAGCTACTTCCTGAATCTCCGGACGTTGGTAAAAATGAGCTAAAATAATGGCATTGCGTTCTTCTTTTAGCTGGAACAATCGTTCTCTTAATTCGGCATCGCGTTGCTTCTTCTTCTGTAGAGCTAAAGCTTCCATACCCTTACCCCCTGCTAGGTGATGTAGACGATTTCGGCGCTATTGTACTGTCTCCATCGACTATTTGTCAATTAGCAAGGGGTGGGCTAACTGTAAAATGATTACTGATTAGGCAACATATATTCTCGAATAAAACATGCCACTCCATCCTCACAGTGGTGCTTCGCCATATATCTCGCAAGCTTTTTCACTTCATCCTCGGCATTTTCCATTACAACTGGGTGACCCACATGAGACAGGATTTCAAAGTCATTCATTGCATCCCCGAATGCGGCAATTTCTGCTGCGGGCACGTTCCATTTCTGCATAAAGGTTTGTAATCCGACCCATTTACTCAACCCTAGTGGAATCACTTCCATATTAAATGGCCCAGAACTAGTTAGGCTCACCTGTCCAACAAATTCTGTCGTCTGTTCACGTAGCCATTTCAACACATTCGTATCCTTATGCCAAAAAAACATCTTGCTGATCACAAATTCTCCTGAAGCAATTTTGCTTACAAGCTCATCTTTGGGCATAAACTTAGCTAATTCATTATAAGAAAATTGACGGTTAGCATATTCACGTTTTGTGTGCTCTAAGGTAATTCCCTCTGTTATGAACGGTTCTGAGAAAAGCATCTCTCCAATACGTTCTTTATCTTCTTCAACCATCCAACGGTTGCTGTTTTGATCATGAACCTCATAATAAATATCTTTTTGTCTGCTTATTTCTACAAGAGAAATAATAACTTCTCTCGGTAATTCAGCATATTTTACTAATGTTCCATCCTCTGTAAACAAAGCGGCTCCATTACTACATACATAACCATCAAAAGGGTAGTAGTCTGATGCGATACGAGCTGAAACAAATGGTCTACCTGTAGATAGCAGAAGCTTTACCCCTCGTTGTTGCAATTCTTCACATGCTTTCCATGTTTCTCGGGAAATTTTTGCTTCTCCATTTAACAAGGTCCCATCCATATCAAACGCTACGATTTTACAATCTGCTACACTCATGCTGATCCCCCCACTGTTGTCATTAATAGATCGAGAAAAAAATAAGAGCACCATCCGGCGCTCTTATTTCGGTTCTTGATTATCAGGATGGTCAAGTGTTTCATCCGTTTTTGTAACTTCTGGTTTTGGTTCTTGATTCAGTTTATCAATGGTTACTTGATTAACTGGCTCTTCAGGCTTGGATTGAATGTTTACTACTACATCCTCTCCAGGTTCTTTATCCAGCTTGCCGTTTTCAATGATCTGTTTGATCTGTTCAGCATCAAGTGTTTCCACGCGAAGCAAGGTTTGTGCAACCGCTTCTAACTGATCCCCGTATTGAATCAACAAGTCCTTACAACGTTGATATTGTTCGTTAATGATTCGTTGCATTTCTTGGTCAATTTCGTAAGCGATTTGTTCAGAGTAGTTGCGCTCATGTCCAAAGTCGCGTCCCAAGAATACTTGACCTTGAGATTGCCCGAATTGCATTGGTCCCAAATTACTCATACCATATTCGGTAATCATGCTACGCGCAATTGCTGTAGCACGTTGGAAGTCATTATGCGCTCCCGTTGAGATATCGCCCAGAACCAATTCCTCTGCAACACGTCCACCAAGCAGACCCACAATTTTGTCTTCCAAATCTGTTTTGGTAGCAAAGAAGCGATCCTCTTTTGGTAGCATAACGGTATAGCCGCCTGCTTGCCCACGTGGGATAATAGTAACCTTGTGTACCATATCGGCACGTTTTAAATGGAAACCAACGATCGTATGACCTGCTTCGTGATAAGCTACAAGACGACGCTCGTCTTCGCTGACTACACGTGATTTCTTAGCAGGACCAGCAATGACACGGTCAATTGCTTCATCTACTTCTAGCATGTCGATTTGCTTCTTATTTTTACGTGCTGTAAGCAATGCAGCTTCATTTAACAGGTTCTCAAGATCAGCACCTGTAAAGCCTGGTGTACGGCGAGCAATGATATCCAAATTCAAATCCTCGCCTAATGGTTTATTGCGCGCATGCACCTTCAGAACAGCTTCACGACCACGTACATCAGGGCGATCTACCGTAACTTGACGGTCAAAACGTCCAGGACGCAACAAAGCTGGGTCAAGAATGTCAGGTCTGTTAGTTGCTGCAATCATAATAATTCCTTCATTTGCTCCGAAACCGTCCATCTCTACGAGCAATTGGTTTAGCGTTTGTTCACGTTCATCATGACCTCCGCCAAGACCAGCTCCACGTTGGCGACCAACGGCATCAATTTCATCAATGAAGATGATACACGGAGCATTTTTCTTTGCATTTTCAAATAAATCACGTACACGTGATGCCCCAACTCCGACAAACATCTCTACGAAGTCAGAACCTGAAATGCTAAAGAATGGCACGCCTGCTTCACCTGCAACGGCACGTGCAAGCAATGTTTTACCTGTACCTGGAGGACCTACTAAAAGTACCCCTTTAGGTATGCGGGCACCTACAGCAGCAAATTTGCGTGGGTCTTTTAAGAATTCTACGACCTCTACAAGCTCTGCTTTCTCCTCATCAGCACCAGCTACATCTTCAAATGTAACCTTTTTCTTTTCGTCGTTATATAACTTCGCCTTGCTCTTACCGAAGTTCATAACTCGACTTCCGCCACCCTGTGCCTGATTTAACAGGAAGAAGAACAAGATAAAGATGATCACGAATGGAATGATAGAAGTTAGGAATGTTAGCCAGATACTGTTACCCTCTGCTGGTTTATACTCCACCTTATTAATCTTCTTAGCATCAATCTTATCATTGATCAGTTTAACTAGTTGTTCATCATAAATCGGTGCATTGGTATAGAATGATTCCTGACCGGCTTGAGTCTGTTTAAGCTTACCCTCTACCCGATATGTACCACCCTCAACACGAAGAGATGCCTCTGCAATGTTGTCTTGATTGAGATGATTACGTAGCTCCTGATAAGAAATTGGAGCCATCTTATCGGTTCCGGAGAGGACAAAATTCACAATCCCTACCGTGACAAGGAAAATCAGTAAATAGAAACCTGTATTCCGAAAAAAACGATTCATTGCTTACCTCCTCTCACGAAAAAAGACACTTCCATTATTTTAGCATAGAGTAAAACCCATTCACAACCTAGCTAGCTCTTGTCTATTTCGAATAAACTTCAGGTTTTAAAACACCGATATAAGGAAGATTGCGATAGGTCTCAGCGTAATCCAGACCGTAACCAACCACAAATTCATCAGGAATAGTAAAACCACTGTAATCAGGAGAAATATCTACATTACGGCGCTCTGGTTTATTTAGTAGTGTTACTACTTTCACTGAGGCAGCATGACGTTGCTTCAATAATTCTACTAAATGACTTAACGTCAAGCCACTATCCATGATGTCCTCCACAATTAGGACATGACGATTCTGAACAGTTGTATCCAAATCTTTCAAGATACGTACAACACCAGAGGATTCCGTACTGTTGCCATAGCTAGATACCGCCATAAAATCCATCTCGCACTTAATATCCATCTCACGTAGAAGATCGGCCATGAAAACAATGGCTCCTTTTAAGATACAAATAACCAAAGGATTCTTATCGCGATACTCATCTGCTAAGATTTTACCCAGTTCTTTTACTTTTTGATCAATTTCTTCCTTAGTGAGCATAATTTCTTTTATATCATTATTCATATGTAACCTCCTGCTACTCTTCTCTGAAATCCGCCTGTATGATAACAAATGCACGCGATTTCTCATGTATCATGGCATGCGTTGATCGCTTTACTCCAGGTATCCAAATAATTTGGCCCTCGACTACTAAGATAGGAATTCGATCACGCCTGCTCTTTGGTACTTTTTCATCAATAAATAGCTCCTTTACCTTTTTACTGTAAAAATGAGTAGCCGTTCCAAGTTGAATACGGTCACCCGGCATCCTACTGCGGATGATGCATTCGCCTACCAAAGCATCGGCGTCACATACAGCACTATAAGGAGATAAAGATGATAGATCAGGTAAATCGGATAATGAATCATACCGTTTTGTATGTATGAACATCCCTGCCTCTTCTACCCATGTCGTACCAGGTATGGTAATAGGGTATGAATACGGCCAGAATAAACCTTGAGCAGTTACTTTTTTCCTACGAAAACATACCTGCTCATAGACCCTCTCTACAAAAATATCGGAGGGCAGATGTAGTACTGCAGAAGGATTTTGCTCGAAAATGATACGCAAAACGGCCTCCACATGCTGCAGAGACCACTCCGTTTCAGTTGCGAGATAACTTAATATTAGAGGAATCATTCTCCTTTGTAAAGCAAGGTCAAAAGTTTTTAAGCACTTCCTATCTAGGATAATTTTGTCAGATTCCTTCCGTACAATTATCCTATTTAGTGCCTCTTGACTCAGCTTTTGCAGGTAATCGTCATCCACTCTTGCCATCTCCGCTAGCTGAAGCACGTGTTCTCTGTATCTTAGGTTTACTTGTTGCAGGTGAGGTGTTACTTCGTGCCGTATTAAGTTGCGTTTATATTTGCGCGAATCATTGCTACTATCGTGTCGTGGTTGCAGTTTATTCGCCTCACAGTAGGCTTCTAGCTCCTCACGGAAAACGTGCAGAAGTGGACGAACCAACTCGACTTGTTCTGCATGAAGCCACCTACGTTGCGGCATACCAGTGAATCCATATAGACTAGTACCTCTCATCATGCGGAACAGTATAGTCTCTACCTGATCATCAGCATGATGGGCAAGCGCCACTTTAGTAGCCCCTACTTCTCTTGCCACTTGTCGATAGTATTGATAGCGTAGTTCACGACTTGCAACTTGTGGTCCTTGACCGGTTTCCTTCATTATATCAGGCACGCTTTCATAGAAGGAGTAGCACTTAACTCCTAATGTATGACACAAGTCCTCCACGTATGCGGCGTCTTGGTCAGACTCTTCTCCACGAAACCCATGATTCAGGTGAACAGCGTACAACTTCCAGCCGTACTGATATTGTTCATTCATTTTGCTTAAGATATGCAACAGCGCTGTAGAATCTACTCCGCCCGAAACTCCTACCACAATCGATTCATGTGGCAAAAGCAGCCTATCCTGCTCCATTCGCTTTTGTACCTTTTCGTACATAACGCGCCACGATTCCTTTCCATAAAGAGAAGATGGAGAGACCAAGTATTAAACCTGAAGCGATAGCCCCAGCCAGCATCATCGTCTTGACCCCAAGCGTAATTCCTTCCAAGTAGTCAGCATTGATGAACGCCAACATCGATTTATAAGCAGTCGAACCTGGAACTAATGGAATGATTCCCGCAATACTAAAGTTAGTAGAAGGAACACGCATCTTCACAGAAAGGATTCGGCTACTTAGCGAGATAAACGTTCCCGCTGCAAAAGAAGAGAGAGTAAGCTCAGCTCCAAACATCGGCAATATTTTATAGATATTCCATCCCATCATTCCAATTAAACCAGCAAAAAGAATGGTGCGTTTTGGTGCATTAAACAACATAGCATAGGCAATGGTAATGATAAAACTTAACAGCATCCCCAGCAACATATGCCTAATCCCCTCCTATAATGACAAGACAGCTGCGGCCGCAACAGCTACCGCTAAGGCAGTTAATCCTGCCTCAACTCCTCTCGCCATCCCGGCAACCAAGTCTCCCGCCATTAAATCACGCACAGAGTTCGTCAAAGCTACTCCTGGAAACAAAGGAATCATCGCTCCTATAATCATAACACCAAGATGCAGATGATTGGGAAAAAGCCATGAGGCAATTAGTGTAAACATTCCTCCTAAAAAAGAGGCTGATAATTCGGCAAAAAAAGGTATTTTAAGAAAGCGATACAAATAATTAGCGCTGGCAAAGACGATTGCCCCTGCAATGGCACTCGGGAAAAAATCAAGAAAAGTCCCACCAATCAAAACAGCAAAAGAGCCGCTGCCTAAACCAGCCGCTATATTTAACACCCGATCTGAAAATTGGAAGCGCATGCTTTGGATCTCTTCCAATTGGATATGCGCTTCGTCCAAGGTAATCTCTCCTGACACAAAGTAACGGGATACCTGATTAACCAACGTTACTTTGTTCAAATTGATCGTTCGGTCACGCATTCGAATCATTCGGGTACGATCCACACCATTATTATCTTTAAAGGAAAAAATAATGCTAGTTGTCGTCACGGAACTATGGACGCTTTTCATGCCTGCAGCATGTGCAATATGAGTCATCGTCTCTTCCACACGATACGTTTCCGCTCCATTACGAATCATAATCTCTCCAGCTAAAAGGCACGTCTCCATCACATAATTATTGGACGTCATGCAGAATGATCCCTCACATCCATACATAATACAACGAGCCAGCAAGCAAAAGCATAGAGGCTACAAAGATTCCTCCAATAATTTTGCTTCCTATTCCCTCCCCAGGCTTCTTGGTGTTGGGTACACTTGCCCTCGTCTCTGATTTTTGTCGAAACGCTTGCAAGAATTCGGCTTTCATTTGAGTAGCTGTTGGATATTTCCCATCCAATGCCTTAACTAACACGGGGCGGTAAGGAGCTAACAATTCGTTGTCCCGTATTATATCATAAAGCTTTTGAACATGTCGCCCTGATACGGGAAGTGTTGTCCATTTCTCTTTTTCAGTAGTTAGCTTGACCATCATAATCGCTAAAGAAAATAGATCGTATGCAACATCCGCCTTACGATCCCCCGCCTGCCAAGTGGCGCGATCATACTCTTCTGTAAATTGACGTACGGCATGACCCGACTTGGTTACCCCGCCAAAATCAATTAGACATACCTGCTTACCAGCTTGTACAACAATGATGTTCTCTGGCTTTAGGTCACCAAATACATATCCTAGCTCATGAATGATCTGTAAATGAGACAGGATTTGCGTGCACAACAAAATAAGCCACTCTTTGCCTACTCTCTTCAAGCTATGATCCAATCGTTCCCCTTCAATATACTCCATTGCATAAAAGGCATACACCTTGCCTTTTAAAATCATATCATCTACATCATATATGTTTGGTCCAATCTTTTGGTTATGAGATTGTAAACTTTTTAGTACGTTTGCTTCCATTAATAAATCAATAGAATCGGCACCCATTTTAATCGCTACCTTTTTACCCTCATGAAGAACTAGGTAGACGACACCATTGGCTCCCCTACCTAGTTCTTTTACCACTGAATATGTTTGATGGTGCCATTTTCCTGTGAAATAATGGGGAGCATCGGGTAACAAGGAATTAGAATACATGGTCTTGCAAATAACCGTCATCTTCTTCATTCGCTTTTCTCTTCGTACGGTAGCGATCCGCTAAAGGTTTAGGTAGCTCCACGTGTTCAAACAAGGCGATTGCTTCCGTAATGGCAGGACCCGTCGGAGTAATTCCGCTCATCGTTAAACCGGCCGTTAATTGGTACGCCTTTTCTACTTGATCCGTCCAGGGAATACGCACTTCAAGATGCTTTTCTTTCCCAGGAAATGAGCAAACGGCCATTCTGCTACTCCCGCTGCGGGAACGTAAGCTAATGCTAAAATCATAGATGGCTTGCTGTACAGCTGACATTTTATTTTTCATGGAAGCAGATGTATCAACGATCATCACCACTTCTAGAGCGCTTTGTTCGCCCAATTCATCCACCATGCCTGCCACCTGCATCCTCTTTTCAGGAGCAAGACCCTCCAATTCAGCATCACCAAGAATATGCTTTAATTCTTTGTTCACCACATGTTGAATGGTTCTAGTCATTGCTTTTCGCGTTAACATTTGGACAGTTTGGGCTAACTGGGCAGGATAAACAATGTCGCTTAGTCCTCCCCCCGCTTGAGCCATTTCACGGATTTCCTGTTCCCCTTGCTCACCCATCTCATGCTTATCCACCACTCCAATCACATTTACTGTGATACCTTGTTCTCTGGCTAAGGTTGCGGCTGCAATTGGGCTTATTCCTACATTGGAGCAACCATCTGTCACAACCAAAATCTGACGAAGCGTCGCCGGTTTTGCCATACAGATACCTCCCCTTTCTTTGGTAGCGTTTTTTACCATTATGGGCGTGGGAGGTGAAAAACATACCTTTAACTTACTACACGTGGCCGTTCCATCTTCTCCATTCCTGATACCTGAATCGCCGACCATTGCGGTACAAATCGATCAATTCGAGCGACTAAAACCGTCATATCGTCTACGATTTCACCACTATGTTCTCTAATCACTTTTTCTAATAATAAGTCAGAGATTTCCTGAGGGTCTTCTGTTTCGAGCTGAGAGATTAATCGCTTCATCCACACCGGTCTATTTTCGATATGGTGTGGAGCCTCAAAAATTCCATCTGACATCATGATTAATAGATCACCTGCCTTTAGATTTCTAGTCACAATATCTACTTCAATATCTTCTAAAATACCAACCGGTAAATTATTTGCCGATACCATAAACACATCATTTCCTCGTTTAATAAACGAAGGTGTAGAACCAATTTTAATAAACCGTGTCATTGCAGTCTGTAAGTCAATTATAGCCAAATCCACTGTTGCAAACATCTCATCAGCCGAACGTAATGCCAAAACAGAATTTACTGTTTTAATAGACAGTTTTTCATCCAGCCCTGATTTTAAGAGCTGTTGCAGCATGTCCAATGCTGATTGACTTTCCATATAAGCGCGCTCCCCGTTTCCCATTCCATCACTGATCGCCACAGCCACCTTTCCATTTCCTAAATCCATTGTTTTAAAGCTATCTCCTGACAATAGTTTGCCACCCTTAGCGGCCCCTGCCACTCCAATTTCGATCTCATATGTTTTTGCTGAAGCCAGGCACATTTTGCAATGCTGATCCTTAAAGGCTTCACATTGTCGTTCCTTCACAATAATGTTCTCACCTAAAATCTCGGTAAGCATCGGAGCCACAATCTTGGCGCATTCATCCCTCCCATAACAACTAGGCTGACTGATTTCTATATCCACCTTCCCTTCTTCTAAGCTATGAATATCTACACGTCTTACGGATAGTCCTAAACCCTCCAGCGCTTTTGAAACCTGCTTCTCTTGTAGGCTTAGTGCAAGTCCTTCCCTTTGGATTTCCCGTGCAAAATCGCTCATGACCCGTGATACTCCTGATAATTGATCGGCTACCAGCTTGCGACTATCTTGAATTTGTTTTTTTAATTGATTATGTTCAATCATCTGGTGGTACTCTTGCTCCATATGTTGGATTACCTTTTCTGTTTTCACGCATTTCTTTTCCCACTCCTTTGGTATAGTTGCTCCTTGCATTGTCCCATGCTCGAATACCGTAATAAGCATGTTACTCATCGCTTCGTAGGTCATTTGAGTATCTCGCTCCCAGCACTGCTCTTTCTTCCAGCAAAGCTGGCATGTCCTCTCCGTCACTTTACTTAAATAAAGATCTATCTCTTCCTCCTCAACTCTATTTTTTGTTTCAGCTGTTTGAGCGAATGAATGGGATAACTCAATAAACAAATCGGAAAACTGCTGAATTTTACCTGCTGTCATGTCACGTATGCGCCGCATATATTCCTGGTGAGATTGTATGTGTTCCGAAGTCCCCGGAATGAAGCTGGCTACTCTTTTCCAAATAAAAGCTGGCGTTAATAAAAAGAGGAAAGCGGCAATCGAGGTCTCGATTAAAGAGAGATATAATCCACTTTCGGCACCACCATAGATTCCCAGAATGGAAGTTCCGATTAAGAGTCCTGCTACTACACCAATTTTCTTTCCTTCCTTTAATAGCCCCGCTAGTAAACCTGCGAAAGCGAGTAAACTAATTTGTTGTAAGGCACTCACATCAGCCAAACTGAGAATGAGCCCGGTAACCACCCCCACTGCGGCCCCGACCGTCCCTCCTCCAACAAAAGCGAATAATAATAGAAGATAACGGGACAGGATATGTTCCATGGAAACCCCCTGTATAACCCAGCCTACTGTTCCCGTCATTAAAGAAGCTAATAAAATGACAAGGCATATAATTTCTTCTGTCTTTAAAGGTTCAAATGGTTTATTTATGTGAATGATGGATAAGGACTGAATAAAGATAAGTGTCAAAACAAAACTAAGAATTGCTTCAACCGCAATCATAGTCACACTGTATGTGTTTACCTGATTCTGAATAACCTTACATAATAGATGGCTAGCAAATACGGTTCCTACCACCATAAATGGGGTATAGGAAAAGTCTTTTCGTTTCCATTTCTCCGAGATACGGCACACACCAGCAGCAAGTATGATACTCAGTAACGTCTGCATACCTAGAGGAATTGAATGAGCTAATGAGCCTACCAGCATTCCCAATGCACTAGCTAGCAATGTATCTCGACGGAGAAAGTACATCACTATGAAGTAAGGAACAACAAATGGTGATAATTCATCAAGAATAAGAGCTCTTCCTAATAAAAAACCCATAGTAAGTGTAAGAATATGCCATTTTTTTAGAAAGGCAGCAGCTTTATCACCGAACCTCCCCATAGTCTGAGATACTTGATTAGATAGCTGTTGAGTAAAGAGATTAGCATTTGGAGAAACTACTTGGCTTTTATTGAACATATACTAGCACCACCCGTTTTGAGTTTTGTGTACCCAATTATACGAATGGACTGCTGTAAATTTTGTCAAACGATAGAGGCATATTCCTAAAATCGTCCGACAAATTTAAACGTATCTCGTTTATTTGTTTGATCGTTCATGGATTTATGCTGAAGACGATACGAATTGATTGGGGTACCTGTCGAGGATTGAATAGAAGATATTTACTTTATCGCTTTAAATCACAAAAGAATCGGAATAAAAAAAACCGACGTCTTGCGTTCAACGTCGGCCATCAGGTGATTCGCGCTCGGCGAAACGGGCTTGTTATATTATATTCGCCATTTAATTAAAATGACCTTCCTGTTTTTAAAATCTATTGCACGTTTTCGTAAATTTATTTTAGCTAGATCCAAATGGCTTAATTATCAGGGATCAAAAAGATGATCTCACCCGGCTTGGACATAAAATTATTTTTGCGTGCAAGCTCTGCGATGTATTCTGGATCATCCAATCGTTTCATCTTCTTGGTTAGCTCTTCTTGTTGTCCTTTTACTTCCTCTGCCTGTTTTTGTAGCGCTTCTACTTGTTCTTCCGTCTCAGCAATAACAGAGCTTTGAAGATATGCCGTATAGCACGTCCAGATAAGGAAGCAGAACACGAAGAACATAATAAAGCGAAGTCTGCGCTTACGACCTAGATTATTCGATTGAGAGGGACGTTCTTTGGCCATGTCTGCTCTCCACCTTTGCTACCTTTCTACTCTTTGTTTTCCTTGGTAAACCATTTCTTCAGTACTTCCTTTGCTCCTGCCATCTTGCCCCTAATACTTTTCCACAAGTTACGACTCCATGGAACAAATGGTGACAATGGCCAAGAAATGATTCGCCAAATGAACAATCCTATCTTTGCCAGTACAGTAAAAAGGAACCCAACAATAACCCAGATAAAATGAAAAATTATCTCTATTGGTTTAATCAATAGAAAGTCAATAATTTTAACACTGATCTGAAATACCCCTATACTCCATTTTAGCACAGTTAACAAAAATCTGATATAAACCTTACTACCTATAAGGAAATAGAGCCATGCTCCTATAATAATACCTAGATATATCGGAAATCTCACTATCCCATCGTTAACCCATACCAGCACATAAAAAACAATTCCCACACTACTTAACCAAAATAACATATCTAATATGAAAACGATCCAAAGTGGGAAGCGGCCTTTGCCTTTTATGACATGGTACGTATCAAACCCCATCCCCATACAAATTCCGCACAGGGACATGAAAGCCATAGTCTGAAACTGAATACTGATACTCACTTAAATAATTTGCCGAAAAATCCTTTCGATCGATCTCCGGCCTGCCCCTGTTCTATATACCCCATGTCATGGACGAAACCCTCAATGGCCACTTCTCCGGTTTCAAGACTCAGGTTTTTCATATGAAGATTCTGGCCGCGTATAGTAAGAAAACCACCTTCTGTTTCTAACAGAAATTCTTCACTATCAAAGCTTTCTACCTTTTTTACCCCGGATATAGCCAAACTACGCCGATTGATCATGACAATTTCATGGCGAGGTCGTTTATTTGGTTCGATCATATAAAAACCCTCCCTATCTTGGTGGTCTGGAGTACGATCCAAAACGCTGGGAACAAAATGTTCCTCTTTGTACCAAGATATGGAGGGGGATGTCCTTTTAGAACTATTGCTTACGCTCTTAGGTATTCATCTTCTTCTTTTTCATCACGTGGCACAGGTACTTCACCAATTACTGTGTAAAGGGAAGCGGCCTCATCCTTACGCGCGTTTTCTTTAATTTCTTCAACTTTTACCGTAACGATCTTTTGTCCAAAACGAATGGAGATAGAATCGCCCACTTTTATATTGCTGGACGCTTTTGCAGTACGTTCATTAATTTCGACACGTCCCTGATCACAAACATCCTTAGCTAAAGTACGTCGTTTAATTAAACGGGACACCTTTAGAAATTTATCAAGACGCATAAGTATTCCTCCTCTATGTAGCTTTGACTACTCTTGAGCTTTGGCCTCATTCCAATAACGATCCAGCTCTTCTAACGTTGTATCAGCAAATTGCTTGTTATTTTCATGTAGCTTTTGTTCAATATAATGAAATCTACGCTTAAATTTAAGATTAGTTAGCGCTAAAGCCTGTTCAGGGTCAACCTTCATGAAGCGGGCTAGGTTGATTACAGCAAAGAGCAAATCCCCCAATTCACCTGTTTGTTCCTCTGGAGTTGCTTGCTGTACCTCCTTGTACTCTTCTTCAATTTTAGCATATACATCTTTCACTTCGTCCCAATCGAACCCAACTTCCGCTGCCTTCTTTTGAATTTTGACAGCTGATAAAATCGCCGGTAAATCCTTTGGTAGAGAATCCAGCAAGGAAGAAGTTTCAGGTACAACCCCCTTCTCCGCTTTCTCTTGGGCCTTTATCTGCTCCCAATTGACCACTACTGCATCGGCATCAGCTACTTCCGATTCACCAAATACATGCGGATGACGTCGAATCATTTTAGCAGTCAGAGTGGAAATGATATCTTCAATTGTGAAGTAGCCCTCCTCTGAAGCAATCTGTGCATGAAGCATGATCTGTAAGAGCACGTCCCCTAATTCCTCGCAAAGCGCATCCACATCATCCTGATCGATCGCTTCTACTGTTTCATAGGTTTCTTCTAACAAATAACGGCGCAAGCTTTGGTGAGTCTGCTTACGATCCCATGGACAACCTTCTGGTCCACGCAAAGTTGCAATCACTTCTTTTAAATAGGAGAATTGACGTTGCTTTACTGACTCTTCTACGGTAGGGGGAACATAGATTAGGCTTAGATTACCCAGATGCTCCACTCGATCTAAATCGTATAATGGTAGACGCTCCACAATCTCTTTACCTTCTATCCCAACCGCTGTAGCGACGATAACCTCATATTCGTCTGGTAGTACTTCCATTAAGGTAAGCTTCGCGTCTGAAGCAGACATTTGATCGTAGACCTGGGCAATAACGGTATGTAGCCCTGGATTTACTTGATCTGCTGTCATGCTTGTCGCGTCTAACAAAGTAAAACCTTCGATTGGATCAATAGCAAGGCGAGCGAACAGCGGATCTAAGAAGCTTTGTCCACCTAATATCTTTACCTCTACTTGCTCCTCTACCGCATGACTTAGTAGCAGTTGCACCGTCCGTTCTGCTACTAAAGGATGTCCAGGAACGGCGTAGGTTACTTCACCTTCTGCTTTAACCTTGGATAACAGTTGCCCAGCAATCTCTTGATATACCTGTTCAAATGAATCATGTTTTTCATAAATAGAATCAAAGGACGTGTAAGTAAGCCCTTCTTCAGCCAATTGATCCAATACTGGATGATCAGCTGTACGGACATACAAATGCTTCGTCTGTTTTAAGCGTTTATACATACCCAGAGGCATTTGGTCTAGATTACCTGCCCCAAGTCCTACAACATAAATGGTATTCACCATGTAGGAAATTCCTCCGTTCCTTTAATCCCTGTCTATTTTTGAATCTGCAAAAGCTTATATCGCTCTAAAAGAGAGACTAATCTCTTTCCTCTTGGCAAATACAAGATCTCTTCACGCTTGATACCACCTGTATATAACAGAGAAAGCATATACACTACTAATCCCACGGTAACTGCAGAAACACCGACGATCGTTTGAACGAAACGCTCACTATCGATCAGAGAACCCACAATTACATTCATCAAGCCTTGAACGATTAAGACCATGATTGACATAAGAGCCACACTTATTAAAGGTTTGGTCAGCATTTCTTTTAGGTTAAAGGAAAGCTCCAAATAGTGGCGAATAGATCTCATGTTTAATCCCATTGAGGTCACATAGGCAAAGACTGTAGCTACTGCCGCACCCTGTATGCCCCATAAAGGCGTCAAGGCAAGATTAGCCAACAATTTTACCAGTACACCAATCATCAAGTGTCTAGCTGGTAATTTAACATGTCCCAATCCTTGCAAAATGCCAGAGGTAGCGATACTTAATGTCGCAAATACAATGACAAAAGCTTGAATAGCAAGTGACCACGTTCCTTTATCATTTCCGTATACCATGATATTGACTGGTTCGGCTAATAAAGCGAGCCCAATAGAAGCTGGTAATCCAAGCATCAGGGTTAAGCGTAGGGCCATATCTGTACGATTGATGATCATTTTATCCTGTTTTTGTGCTACAGCCTCGCTAATAGCAGGCACTAACGCCAAGGAAAGTGATGTGGCAAAAAACGTTCCAAATTGAATGAGTGGTTGTCCACGATCATATATTCCTTTTAATTCTTTTGCTATATCAAGTTCATATCCGTTCCATTGAAGTAAATTAGAAACAGTCACCGAATCAATTAATGGAATCATCGGCAACACCAGAGCACCGATGCAGATAGGAATTGCATAACGTAGAATACTGATCAACACTTGCTTGTTCGTTACTGTATCTGTAAGTTGTTGAGCACGCAATTGTTTACGATATCCTCTGCGTCGATGGTACCGTCTGGATTTTCGATAATAATAGTACAGAACCAAAAAGGCTGCTAACGCCCCAGGAAAAGCAGCAAATACTGCTCCTGTACCTGCAAGATAAGCGTCCTGATAGGCACTCATCATCCAGTAAGCAGAGACTAAAATAACGATTACACGAATAATCTGTTCGACTACCTGTGAAACACCTGTGGGTACCATGTCTTGTTGTCCTTGAAAATATCCACGCAATATGGACACCAACGGGACTAATGGTAAAGACCATGCTACTGCTCGTAGCGGTAATGTCAGCTGTTCATCGCCCATAAATCGGGCTAATGCAGGAGCACCTAGATACAAAAGGAGAAAAAAGAATACTCCTAGTATTCCTAGTGAAACGCTGGCTACACGGAAAGCCTTTCGTGCACCCAGATGGTCCTCGACTGCTAATCGTTCTGAGACGATTTTGGAAATGGCGATAGGAAAACCCGCTGTTGCCAAAATCAATAAGGCTGTGTACAACGGATACACCTGCATGTACACATATAACCCAACATCACCTGTGATATTTTGATAAGGTATGCGATAGATCGCTCCGAGAACCTTGGAGAGCAAGCCGGCAATACCTAGAATAGCAGCACCTTTGACAAAATGATTTGCACTTCTCTCTCCTGCCATACAGTATCTATTTCTCCTCTTACAAAAAAGTCTACGTTCAGAAACTTTGTCCATTATACCACACAGAGGAAGTGAGTAATCAAGGGGGATGAGATGTGCATTCTTCGTGGTTTACTTGCATGTAGTAGAGAAAGTCAAAAAAAACAAGCCTTACACAAGAGGCTTGTTTTTTTGACTTTCGTTATTTAATCACTATTATTGTTCCATTTGTTTGGCTAAGAATCCAGCGGCTGTTTCTGCCATTTTCAGCTCTAAATCGCCCATTTTAGCTTCTGCTTTGTTGACCAGGATCACTGCACCAATCGGGTCCCCACCTGCAACGATAGGAGCCACTACATAAGATGAGTATTGTTCCGGCATATCACGACATAATTCATATTGACCAGAATTTTTTTCTACCCTACTCTTACGCTCTTCCAACGATTTTTCTACTAGACTACCAATCGGTTTTTCCAAGTATTCTTTCTTGGAAGCACCAGCTACTGCAATGACCGTATCTCGATCGGAAATAATGACAATATGATTTAAGCTTTCGTATAAAGAGTCAGCATATTCCTTAGCAAAATCAGCTAATTCTCCAATTGGAGAATATTTTTTAAGGATTACTTCCCCATCACGATCGACAAAAATCTCAAGTGGATCCCCCTCACGAATACGAAGTGTGCGACGGATTTCCTTCGGGATTACGACCCGTCCGAGGTCGTCTATACGACGAACAATTCCAGTTGCCTTCATAATCTTGTTGCCTCGCTTTCTTGAGAAGACTGATTTTGTGGTTTTTTGAGGATTTACTCCTATGATTTCCTATCTTCTCGCTTTTTACTAATATCTTGTATTTGTATTTGTTACCAATAAGCCTTGCTTTGTACTCTCCCCCGGGCGGTAGCGAGTGATAATAGTATTTGCCTTGGCAAGAAGAATATGCGATCAAAACAAAATTAAACCAGCCTTTTTTATTTCAAGGTAACCCTTTGATGAATTTCACTTGCACCGACATTTACACAATAAAAAAAAGCTCCTCCTGCAATCGACCACAAACTGTAAACACAGTTCGTTTGATTACAAAAGGAGCCACTCTTTATCTATGCTATTTTGTTTCAGGAGCAGGGGTTGGAGCTGGAGTAGCTGGTGCTTTTACCTCTGGAAGAGATTTTTTCGTAATAATCGCGTCCAGATCCTTGGTAACATATTGCTCAAACTTCTTCTCCAAAACTTGCTGCTTCAACTGATCTTTTACTTCATCAAATGTTTTTACTTTACGATCTTCTACTTTAACAATGTGATAGCCATATTCAGTCTTTACTGCTGGTTCACTGAGCACTCCAATCTTTTGAGTTAGAGCTGCCTTCTTAAATTCTGGCACCCAGTTGTTTACGTCAGCATTTGCATACAATCCACCGTTTGCTTTACTACCTTCGTCCTCAGACACTTGTTTTGCAAGAGTAGCAAAGTCCTCCCCTTTTTTCAAACGGGCAAGATAATCTTTTGCCAACTTGTCTGCTTCCTCTGGCTTACGGTTCTCGAATTTAACCAAAATATGACGTACAGAAGCTGTTGTATACGCAGATTTATCTGCTGTATCATATTCTTTCTTCAAATCTGCATCTTTTACTTCACTTTCCATAACCTTCACAGAAGCATTAATACTTGCTAGCTGTTTAACAATCGCTTCCTTTGTGATGTTATGATTCTTCATCAATTGATTAAATTTATCCTCGCTACCAAGAACTTGAATATACTGGCCTTTTAGCGATTCAAAAGATTTATCCGCTTCTGTAGCTGCTGTTTTCTTAATCGCCTCGTCAGCCTTTTCCGCTTTTAGCTTAGTAGCTAGGTATTGACGAGCATAGTTATCTATCATCTCTTGTGTGGAAACTCCAATGGCATAGGCTTGCGGAGGATTCATGAAGCCAAGTGCACGCAAGAAGTCCTCAAACTCCTGACCTGTTAGCTTCCCACCCTGATATTCAAAAATAGAAGCATTCGGATCAACTGTAAAAGGCAATTTAACTGGCGGGAATTGTGCCAGGGTATCTTCCGTATCAGCCGGTTGTTCCGCCCCCGGTTTAGCTGGTTGGGCTGTTTCAGCCTTATTAGTCGTTCCGCAGCCACTCAGAATCGCTAGCGTTAATGCCGTGGTGGAAAGTAGGGCCAACACACGTTTACCCTTCGTAAATGTTGTTTTTTTCATGAAACAAAACTCCCTTCTCGGCACCTTTAGCACCTTGTGGATTTAGTGTAATGAGGGATCAGGACTCTTACTCTTTTCAATCAGATGGAAGTCGTTAATTAAGTCTATTACCATCTTGACCCCAGCCTCAATCTTTAACCCCTTAACTTTAACAGTTACGATGATCTGTTGTCCACCTGGGGTCGTTGAAAGCCCAATACGTCGATCATATTTACTAGACAAGCCAAATAAAGCTCCACCATCAATGTTAGAGGTTTGCTGTTCTGCCAAAATGATTTTAATAACATCAGGATCTTTCTGACTAATCTCAACAATATGATGTACCATCGCTTGAATACGTAAACGTGAAATCATCAGCAAGTTGTCCACTGGATATGGGATATTACCAAAACGGTCGATCAACTCATCAGCAAGATCATCCAGCTCCTCGATTGTTGAGGTTGCTACAAATTTTTTGTACATCTCGATCTTCTGACGACTATCAGTAATGTAATCAGAAGGTAGGTACGCATCAACTTGTAAATTGATTTCGACTGGTGGAACAGGGGCAATCTCTTCTGTCCTTACTTCACCACGTAAATCATCAATCGCTTCCTTAAGCATTTGTGTATACAAATCAAATCCGACAGTATTAATGAAGCCATGTTGCTCTGCTCCCAATAAATTACCTGCCCCACGAATAGATAAATCTCGCATGGCAATTTTAAAACCAGATCCAAGCTCAGTGAATTCTTTAATAGCCTGTAACCGTTTCTCAGCTACCTCTGTCAATACCTTGTCACGTTGGTATGTGAAGTAAGCATAGGCAATTCGATTAGAACGACCTACGCGCCCACGTAGCTGATACAGCTGAGACAGTCCCATTCTGTCTGCATTATAGATGATTAACGTATTAACGTTTGGGATATCGACACCAGTTTCAATGATCGTTGTACTTACCAGCACATCATAATTCCCGTCTAAGAAATCGAGAATAATTCTTTCTAGCTCACTTTCATTCATTTGTCCATGAGCAACCGCTACCCTAGCATCAGGAACTAGAGCAGAAATATGCTCAGCCATTTGTTCAATACCTTGTACCTGATTGTAAAGGAAGAATACCTGTCCTTCACGGGCCAGTTCTCGTTCAATCGCTTCTCGAACCAGAGCTGGACTATAATCTAATACATAGGTTTGTACAGGAAAGCGATTTTCTGGCGGTGTCTCAATGACAGATAAATCACGTACTCCTAGCATGGACATATGAAGCGTACGCGGAATAGGAGTAGCTGTAAGCGTTAGTACATCTACATTGGTTTTTAATTGCTTCAATTTTTCTTTATGGCTTACACCAAAGCGCTGCTCCTCATCGACAATCAATAACCCTAGGTCGCGGAATAAAATATCCTTCGACAGCAATCGATGCGTACCGATCACCACATCTACCGTTCCTTCTTTTAGACCCTTCATTGTTGCATTTTGTTCCTTTCGAGAACGAAAACGGCTCAAAACCTCCACTCTGATCGGAAAATCAGAGAAACGCTCTTTAAAAGTTTCAAAATGCTGTTGAGCTAGAATTGTGGTCGGTACAAGTAGAGCTACCTGTTTTCCGTCCATAACCGATTTAAAAGCGGCACGTATCGCTACTTCTGTCTTTCCATACCCTACATCCCCGCAAACCAATCGATCCATAGGGCGCTTGCTTTCCATGTCAGCTTTCACTTCTGTGATAGCACGCAATTGATCCACAGTCTCCTGATACGGGAACATAGCCTCAAATTCTCTTTGCTCCAAGCTGTCCTTGTTAAAGCTATAGCCTACAGCTTGTTCTCGTTGCGCATACAGCTTGATTAGATCCTCGGCGATATCTTTTACCGATGTTTCTACCTTGCTCTTAACACGTTTCCATTCATTCCCACCTAAATTATAAATTTTAGGCTGAGCTTCTTCACTGCCCACATACTTTTGTACATGATCGATTTGATCAATTGGTACAAACAAACTATCTCCGCCTGCGTACTGTACATGTAAATAATCCTTATGAATACCTAGGATTTCCTTTGTTTCAATTCCTAGATATTTACCAATCCCATGATTAATATGTACAACAAAGTCACCAGGCTTTAATTCCATGTAGTTCTTGATGCGCTCGGCATTGCTCATGTTTTGATTTACTTTGCGAGCTTTGCGCTGTTTTGCTGTAAAGACTTCCCCTTCCGTAACAACAACCATTTTGCTTAATGGCATCTCAAAACCGCTTTGAATATTTCCAATAATAATAGTAGGTCGGCCTGGAGGAATTGTTCGTACCTCTTCTAGCAGCAAATCAGCTTCCATCTCATAATCATCTAATACTCGTTCCAAACGCTTGGCACGCTCCGCATCGGCAGCAGCAAAGATGATTTGATGTTGACCCTTTATCCATCGTTGTAGCTCGCTTTTTAATACGTTCATTTGCCCATGAAAATTTTGCATCGTACGACAGTTCATGTTGACGATATTTTGTGGATGCGTTTTTGGGGTTTGACGTAAAAATAGCGACAAATAAACAATCTGTCTCTTCTGCTCATGAATTAGCTCATCATACGACCGCGACAGAATAAGATTTGACATAAAATCGCCTTGCTCAATACGACCAGTGACCCACTCTGATTCGTCCTTTTGCAGTTGAACCGCAGTATCAATAACACGGGACGGTTCATCAATAATCAATAACGTATCAGAAGGTAGATAATCCAGGATGGTTTCCATCTCAGGATATAGGACGGATAAATAACTGTATAAATTTGCTGGTCGGCTACCTTGGCGCATGATTTCAATATCGCGTCCTATTTGCTCCATCAATCTTTCTTTTACAACTTCATCCTTAGTGTTACCTAATGTTTCACCTAGTTTTTTCTCTAAGTGAGTAGCACTCTCAACTAATTTTGATGAAAAAACGATCGTCTCTTTTACCGGGCCAATCACATATTGTTCCAAATGTTCTTGAGAACGCTGAGTACCCATATCAAATGTTCGTATAGAATCAATCTCTTCATCAAAGAGTTCAATTCGAATCGGCCAGTCCGAATCAATAGGAAATAAGTCAACGATTCCACCACGAATACTTAATTCACCTTTACGCTCAACCATCTCAACGCGTTCATAGCCTAATTCGACCATTCTCTCTAAAAAGTCATGTAAATCTAGTGTTCCTCCACGACTGACAGTCATTTGAGCCTCTTTCCATACTTCGTGAGGCACAGTTAAGCGGCGAATGCCTGCAAAAGGAACAACCAAAATACCCGTGAAGCCATTCGCTAAACGGTTAAATACTTGAATACGTTGTGCTAATGTCTCTGGACTCGCAATTGCCATCTCTGACCCAATCAGCTCATTACCCGGATAAAGCATGACTTCTTCTGGGGAAAGGAGTTCTGCTACGTCCTCATACACTTTTTGCGCTTGAAACATATTATGCGTCACAACACACAAGGGGCGCTTACTCTCTTGATAAACAGCTGCCATAAAAATATGACGCGCGGAACCAGATAATCCGGCCATCAACTGTTCGTGTAAACCTTGTGACAAACCAGCAAGAATGGTTCCGAAATTGGAATCTTCTTTTATACGATTAATGATGACTTGCATCCCTAATCTCCTCTCCAACCTTACTCTCCTATTACTACATAGGTTACAGCACTAAAACTGCGGCGCAGATCAACCTTCCCACATCGCAGTTTGTACAAAAAAGTTATTTATTTATTCAATCGATAAAAATCCACAGGTAGCCTTAGCTACCCAAAAAGCTAAGACTACCTAAATTTGCATGCCTTGTCATTTTGAAAAGGTAAAAATTCACAAGAAAAATAGTTGCTACTGTAGTGGATTACCTACAACGGACAGATCAGGATTTTGATCAAGGGCTTCTTTACAATAATCACAAACAACGCGAACAACTGTATTCCCTATCTCATCCTTGGATATTATATGTTGGCGCTCTTGTTGGGTCAAGAATTGAAAGCCTAGCTGCCATTCGGATACATCCGATTGCTGAATTTCTCCCACTTTCATTCCACAACAACGACATACATAGCGGTAACTCATATGATTACCCCCTAAGTGAAAATATAGTACTTTCTTCCACTTAGTATGGGCATCTTATAGCTATTCGATACTGTACCTACCCACGTGTTGGATTATAGTGGTTCATAACTGTCAGGAAGCTATCACCCTTGATCCAATCCTCACTGGCTTTTGCTGCTGATTGAATTGCATCCTGGATATGCGGCCAATCACTTTTTGGAAATGAGTGTAACACATAGTCACTCACACTTTTGCCTGGCTCAGGACGATCAATACCAATTTTGATGCGGCTAAAATCTTGGGTACCTAAATGTGCAATAATAGATTTAATTCCGTTATGTCCTCCTGCACTACCCTTTTCCCGCAGTCTCAGCTTGCCTACCGGTAAGTCAAGATCATCATAGATGACAACTATATCCTGTGCCGTCAGTTTATAAAAAGAAACGATTTGTCCTACCGTTTCTCCAGATAGGTTCATGTAGGTTTGTGGTTTTACTAGTAAAACCTTTTCTCCTTGTACATTTCCCTCTCCTATAATGCCACGAAATTTCATCGTGGTTAACGGAATTTGTAATTCTTTACTTAATGTATCTATTGCAAGAAACCCTACATTATGTCTGGTATCCTCATATTGTTTACCAGGGTTCCCTAACCCAATGATGACTTTCAATGAAATTACCTCCAAAGCAAAATAACCTACTTATTTCTATTGTACATGAATGTAAGCCTTTTAAAAAGAAAGGGAAGTCGACTTCTTCCGTCAAAAACCGGCATGCCCATACATAGAAAGAGCCTCCCAAATGGATTGGGAGGTCACTGGTTATACTTTTTCCGCTTCGGCTACAGGAGCTTTTGCTTGTTCTGCAACTTCCATAGCGCTTTGCTGAGCTTCAATTGATTCATCCGATTTTGCTTTTGGTGGGAGTACGCTAATTACTACTTCCAGCTCATCAAGATGCACTTCTACGTTTGGAGGTATTTGCAAATCTTTAACAAGTACAACATCTCCTATATGTAGTCCATCTGTATCTACAGATAGTGTTGCTGGAATATCTGTAGGTAAACAAGAAATCTCTACACTATGACGTACCAATGTAGCAACTCCTAATTCAGGATCTCCCGTCATAGTAATAGGCACAGACGTATGAATTTTTTCTTTCATGTCAATCTGTTTAAAGTCAGCATGCAAAATTCTACCTTGAACCGGATGTCTCTGAAGCTCATACACCATCACATCATATTCTTTTCCATCTACTTGTAACGTAAAGGGAACGTTGGTGTTTTGCTCACGTAAGGCTTGATCCAGCTCAAGCGCAAGTATCTTTACTTCCTTATTCCCTACATCTGTTCCGTATAACATAGCAGGAACCCAGCCCGCGCGACGAATCGCTTTAGCTGTAGTTCTATCTTGAGCTGTACGTACCTCTGCTTTAATTGCTACCATAAAAAAACCTCCTCTGACCAAGTAGATCTAAGACAGTTCTAGCTTGTCCAGAGGAGGTTGTGTTTATCAACTATACTGTAATTTTAATCGAACAATTTACTAATTGACAATTCTTCGTGAACACGGATAATCGCTTCTCCAATCAATGGAGCCACAGACAATACCTTCACCTTATCAATTAATTTGTCTGAATCTAAAGGAATCGTGTTTGTGACAATCAATTCCTTAATCATGGAATTTTGGATACGCTCTATAGCAGGACCAGAGAGTACAGGATGTGTGCAGCAAGCATACACTTCACGAGCACCTGCATCTACCAATGCATTAGCAGCTAAAGTAATCGTTCCGGCTGTGTCAATGATATCGTCAATGATGATAGCTGTTTTACCTTCAATGTTACCAACAATATTCATAACCTCAGCTACGTTTGGTTCAGGACGGCGTTTATCAATGATGGCAATTGGGGCTTCTAATCGTTCAGCCAGTTTACGAGCACGTGTAACTCCTCCGTGATCTGGTGATACAACAACAACGTCTGAGAGATTTTTCTCTTGGAAATATTTAGCCAAGATTGGGACTCCCAACAGATGATCTACAGGGATATCAAAGAAACCTTGAATTTGCGTTGCGTGTAAGTCCATTGTAATCACACGCTGCGCCCCTGCTGTTTCGATAAGATTTGCCACTAATTTCGCTGTGATTGGATCACGAGAACGCGCTTTGCGATCTTGTCTTGCATATCCATAATACGGAATCACAACGTTAATGCTTTTGGCAGAAGCACGTTTTAGAGCGTCGACCATAACCAGTAACTCCATCAAGTGTTCGTTAACTGGTGCGCAAGTAGGTTGGATAATGAATACGTCTGATCCACGCACACTCTCATTTAGCTTGATTTGGCACTCACCGTCGCTGAATCTTGCTGTCTCCATGTTGCCCACGTTTAAGCCGATATGTTCAGCAATCTCCTGAGCCAATTTAGGATTGGCACTGCAAGTGAAAACCTTCAGCTTCGGGTCACGATAATTAGCCATCTTGTTAAAAGCCTCCCGTTATTCTTATTCGCTTTGTTTACGTGGTAGTTTTACCGCGTAGTCCAGTTTATTGGTTTGGCGTTCACGCGCAATGGCAAACGCTCCATCTGGTACATCTTGATTAATGGTCGAACCGGCAGCAACGTAAGCATCATGACCTACCGTCACAGGTGCAACTAAGTTTGAGTTGCATCCGATGAAGGATCGATCGCCTACTATCGTCTTATGCTTCTTCGCTCCATCATAATTCACGGAGATTGTTCCGCATCCAACATTAACACCTTGACCAATCTCTGCATCTCCTAGATAGCTGAGATGAGGAACTTTACTTCCTGCACCAATTTTAGCATTTTTCAGCTCCACAAAATCTCCAATTTTTACCCGAGAGCCAATATGTGTCTGAGGTCGTACATACGCAAACGGACCAATTGTAGCCTGTTCATCCACTTGGCTGTCCACTAGTACGGAATAAGAGATACTTACACTATCCGCCACTTGCATATTGGTTAGTTCAGTCTGTGGGCCAATTTTGCAGTCTGTGCCAATAACCGTTTTTCCTCGCAAATAGGAATTCGGTTCAATTATTGTATCGGCTCCAATCACTACATCTGCTTCAATATAGGTAGAAGCTGGATCAATGATAGTAACACCGTTCTTCATGTGTTCAATAGCAATGCGTTTACGCATATAAGCTTCTGCCTCAGAAAGCTGAACGCGATCGTTAACCCCCATAGTCTCATCGGGGTCTTGGGCAGCATAAGCCGATACTTTCTCGCCCGCTTCTCGTAGAATACCCACACAATCGGTGATATAGTATTCACTCTGAGCATTATCATTTTTCACTTTGGATAATGTTTCCCAAAGCTTACGATTATCAAAGCAATAAATACCTGTGTTAATTTCTGCAATGTTACGTTCCTCGTCCGTCGCATCCTTATGCTCAACGATCCGTAACACTTCATTTCTTTCATTTCGAACAATACGACCATATCCAGTTGGATCGGCCATTAAAGCGGTTAAAACGGTAGCAGCAGCGTTCTGCTCTTCATGATAAGCCAATAGCTTGGCAAGTGTTTCCTTTGAGAGCAATGGCACGTCCCCATATAAAAGCAGGGTCGTTCCTTCTTGGTCCTTTAAGAAATCCTTGGCTTGCAAAGCTGCATGAGCTGTTCCCAATTGTTCTGCTTGCATGGCGTATTGAACACGGTCTTGTAGCGTATCACGAACTTTATCAGCTCCGTGTCCTACTACTACAACCACATCGTTTACTTGCATGGAAGCCAAAGTATCCACAACATGCTGAACCATTGGCTTGCCGCATACAGGATGCAGTACTTTATACAATTTGGATTTCATACGTGTTCCCTGACCAGCAGCAAGAATTACCGCATGTATAATAGACATGTTAACCCTCCAACATACTGAAGTTCCATCATGACTATATCTTAAAATAGGTGTTCATTTCAAGACATGATGAAACTTTTCCTATTTGATAACTCTCCATAAAACAACTACTATTTAAGTAACATACTCTATTTTATTCAAAATACAAGGAGGATGAAATGAGTACAGATGTATATATATTGACAGGTTATCTGGGTAGCGGAAAGACGACTCTGCTACAACAACTGCTAGCCTATCTGCGTGATCAGAGCAGTAATGTTGTTGTCATGATGAACGAAATGGGAGAAGAAGATGTAGATGGGGAGCAAGTCGAGGGATTTGGTTTTCCAGTAAAAAAAATGCTAAATGGTTGCATCTGTTGCTCCATTCGCGGAGAGCTGACAGAAAATCTCAAGGAAATCATGCAAAATATAAAACCAGAGCACCTCATCATTGAAACAACAGGTGTAGCCGATCCCATTGAAGTAGTTGATGCCATGACGCATCCCGAGCTTTATGACAAAATGAATTTAAAAGGAATTATCAGTGTCATAGATGCTTCGAGGTATCTAGAGCTGACTTCTTTTTTTCAAGCCGGTGGAGCTTTAATTAAAACGATTCGGAATCAGGTTAAATATGCTGACCTATTAATCATAAACAAAGTTGACTTAGTGGAAGAAGATATATTAACAAAAGTAAAAGCAAAGCTTCAGGAGGCAAACGCCCATGCTCCTATACATGTGACGATACGTACAGAAATGGATTTGGAGAAGCTGCTACAAGTAAAACGGCTTGCTCAAAGTAGGGAAATGTCAAATGTATCCCCCTCTATTCCTGTTCAAAAAACGATTGGCCGATTTTCTCCATTAGATAAATTAAAACAAACATTAGGATTTAAACCAAACCAGCCTTCCCTTTTTCATTCTATTGATACATTTTCATACCATTTCAGGGGTCCAGTTGACGCTGAAGCCTTTGAAGACTTTCTGTACGATCTTCCCAAAACAATCTACCGCGCCAAAGGATACGTGCAATTTATTGGACAAGATGACCTAATTTCTTTCCAGCAAACTCAAACACAGGTACACTTATTTCCTTTTACCAATTTCGGGCCAAAAATGGTGGCCGTCTTCATTGGAGAGGGGTTTGATAAAGACAATATTATAGAAGCCCTAGAAAAATGTTACCGCACTTAATAAATGAACCAGTTATGCCGAAAAAAATAAAAAAGCACCTAAAAACAGGTGCCCTTTTATTTCATTTTTCATTAATTTCAGAATTAGGACGTTTGTAAAATGCCTAGGCATTCACCGATACAGGGCGAATGCCAGCTCTTTTTCATCATGCTCCCGCTTCAATCTGCGCTTCTTCTTCAACTCCGACACGCTCATATTCAGATAGAACTGCTGCCTGAATTTTTTCGCGAGTTGTTGAAGAAATTGGGTGGGCAATATCTCGGAATTCACCATCAGGAGTGCGTTTGCTAGGCATAGCCACAAACATTCCGTTGTTCCCATCAATTACGCGGATATCATGAACCACAAACTCGTGGTCGATGGTAATTGAGGCAATCGCTTTCATTCTGCCGTCCGTATTAACACGGCGAAGTCTTACATCAGTTACTTCCATCATGTTCACTCCCTTTATCTATGTCGGATAGCGTATATTTTCAACGTGATGGTTAAATATTCCTGCTTTTTTTCCGAAAAATTGTAAAAAATATTTTTATCTGTCTTTTCTTTATTTTGATATAGAAAAGGGTCCCATTCATAGCTAAGCTATAAGGACCCATTACATCTAGTGTATTATTCTTCTTTATTGGAAAAATAACTACCTAGTTCAATCATTATTTGTTTTTCTTTGACATCTACTTCTTGTAGCTTAGCAAGTGAAATATAATCTTCAATTAAGCGATCCTCATCATCTGCTGTTTCTACAAACACGCCACAACCCACAACCGTAGCCTTGAACTCCTGCAACAGGTCCATCATACCTTGAATGGTTCCACCTGCTTTCATGAAATCATCCACAATTAGGACACGAGACTGTTCTGGGAGTGCACGTCTGGCAAGAGACATCGTCTGAATGCGTTTACTGGAACCAGATACGTAATTAATACTTACTACTGAGCCCTCTGTTACCATATTGTTTCTTCTTACCACCACCACAGGGACATTCAAAAAGCTTGCGGTCGCATAAGCAAGCGGAATACCCTTTGCTTCTACCGTCATTACTACGTCTACATCACTTTGACGAAAAGCCGAGGCAAGTAACTTTCCAATATGATTTAAGGTTTTAGGATCGCCAAGAATATCAGACATATACAAATATCCGCCTGGCAATAAACGCTCAGGTTTAGCCAATTCCATAATCAATGTTTCCATAAACGCTGCGGCATGTTCATGAGTGGTTCGTGGGATGTATTTAACTCCTCCAGCCGCACCTGCTAACGTACGTAGGTCACCGATTCCCTGAGACTCAAATGCTTCTTTGATAATGGACAAGTCTTCACTGATAGAGGACTTGGCCGAACCATATTCTTCTGAGAAATATGTCAGGGGAATCAATGTGTGTGGATGAGCTAACAGATGTTGTGTCATGTCCACTAACCTCGCGCTTCTGCGCAATTTTCTCATCAATTCTTCCTCCAAACAAAAAGCCGTATATTATTACCATAATGTAACATTAATGTACGTGTTTAATCAAGTATTTCCATCTCTGCTTCGCCTAACATTCGGACTGCATACACATCTTTGACAAATCCTCGCAATGCATTATAGATCCGATGCACCTTAGCTTCTTTTTGTACCAAAGCAAATACCGTGGGTCCACTTCCTGACATCAGTACACCATCTGCCCCTGATTCTAGCATAAGCTCTTTAATTTGACGGACTTGAGGATAACGAGTAAGTGTAACCTCTTCCAAGACATTACCCAACGATCTTGCCATTAAAGAAAAATCTTGCTCGCCTATAGCTTGTAGCATCTTTTCTGTCTTTGGATGCTTCTTAATCTGATCGACCCGCAAGTTTCCATACACATCTGCTGTGGAAACACCGATCGGCGGCTTGGCCAATATCACCCAGCAGGGGGTCGGACTGATCATGTGTCTGAGTTTTTCTCCTCGGCCTTTAGCCAGGGCTGTCCCTCCGTACACACAGAAAGGTACGTCAGAACCGATCTCTTCCCCAATCAAAGCCAATTCATCCAGACTTAGCCTCAAATTCCACAAACGATTCAAGCCTCTTAGCGTTGCAGCTGCATCGCTGCTTCCTCCTGCTAAACCTGCTGCAACAGGAATTTGTTTGTCTATATAGATATGGACACCTTTATTGACCGAATAACGCTCTTGTAATAGCTTGGCTGCCTTATATGCATGATTTCGCATATCATTTGGAACAAAGCTTGCGGAACAATCGATTAGGATATCTCTTGACTCCAACAATGTCAGGTCAACGCGATCGGCCAAGTCAACCGTAGTCATAACCATCTCAACTTCATGATAACCATCTGGTCGCTTGGAGAGTACGTCCAATGTAAGATTTATTTTTGCGGGAGCTTTGATTGAAACTCGCACCGTGTTCACCTCAGCTTATCCTAATCTCTTCTTCTGATTTTATCACAGGCAGAAATAAGCTTGCCACTTGCGAGTGGGAAAGTCAATAAGAAACAAAAAAGCCGAGGGAATTCCCTACGGCTTTTGGATGTCAGTAAGTTATTTTGTCGATTGTCTAGCTAATGCTTCTTCGGCAATTTGAATTGCTCGTTTCACCATGTTACCAGCATCGCGGGTTGTAATGCCACCCCAGCCTTCGCTTTTGACGGTGTCGTAAAAGCCCAATTCCTTGGCTAATTCATTTTTGAACTCCTCGGACATGATGCCTCTTCTTCGACTCATCGTGCTTCAGCCTCCCTTACTTACTGACAAAGTTAGTATGATCAGTAAAGGGTAAAACAAAACAGTAGAACATAGGCTCTACTGTTGAATAAAGGTAATCTTTATGTGTGTATCGTCTCGACATACCATTAGTTCTACGGTTTCCGTCAAAATATCAGCATAGCTGTAAGAAACTCGTTCAAATAACTGGTCGTCATCAAGCTTAACTACAAATACTGAGGGGTATGTCTCTTCTAGGATGCCAGTCCGCTCGACGGTCTTACGACGACCGCCATTGGCCTTAAGCATGATACGTTCTCCAATGTGTCCGTCCAAACTGCGTTTAATATCAACTAACGCGTTCCTAGCCATTCCAATTATCCACCTCGCTTATGTACAAGTATAACAGCCTATCCTTAGTTTGTCAAACAAACGAAAAATTATATCAACCAAATGAGCTTTTTGTCAATGAATTTTTTAGGACATTTTTGTCATTTCTCATCGAAAAATATCTCACCTTCCATAAAAAATGCCCTATCCTTTTCGTGAAGGATAGGGCATACACTTATTTTATCTATAATCGGTGAATGGTATTGGCTAATGTAGCAAATTCCTGAATAGATAGCGTCTCTCCACGTCTGCTTGGCAGAATATTAGCTTCCTCCAGCGCTTGTAAAGCCAGCTCCTTCTTTTCTTTACCAAAATAGTTGGTAACTAAGTTATTCAATAACGTTTTGCGTCTTTGAGCGAAGGAAGCTTTTACAATCCGGAAGAAAAGCTTTTCATCTGCTACCTCTACGATTGGTTGCTTACGAATAGACAGCTTGATGACCGCTGAATCAACATTAGGTCTAGGAATAAATACGCTGGCTGGCACAATCATCTCTATGTTAGTCTCGGCATAGAATTGAGCTGCTACACTTAGCGAGCCATAATCCTTCGTACCAGGTTTAGCGGCAATGCGCTCTGCCACTTCCTTTTGAATCATGACAACAATATGATCAAGCTGAATACCTGACTCCAACAACCCCATAAGAATTGGTGTCGTTACGTAATAAGGCAGGTTAGCTACCACACTTACTCCAGTACACCCAGCTAGGTGTTCTTCTATAAGGGCAGCCACGTCCAGCTTCAATACATCACCATGAACCACTGTGATATTATCGTAAGGAGAAAGTGTCTCCTCCAAAATTGGCAAGAGTCGTTGGTCGATCTCAATCGCCATTACTTTTCCTGCTGCTCGACAAAGCTGCTCCGTCAAAGCTCCAATACCTGGTCCTATCTCAATAACAGCTTTATCTTTAGAGAGCTCCGCAGCATCTATGATGTTATGCAAAATGTTTATATCGGTTAGAAAGTTTTGTCCCAAGCTTTTTTTTAGGGAAAAGCCATACTTCTCAATGACCTCCCGCGTTCTGGTCGGAGTTGCGATATCTTTATATCCAGCCGTCATCTACTAGCTTCCCCCTTGTTCTGAATCAATCTGGTTCACAGCAGCATCAAATTCTGCCTTACTGATTTGAAACATGTTTAGCCTTTTACCCAGTTGTTTAGCATTAGAGTAACCGATGCCCAATATCTCTCCTAAACGGGTACGACGATGCTTTGTATCCATTCCCGCTACCATTCCGGCTTGCACGAGGTGTTCTAAGGTAATTTCTCCCTGACCCTCTAGGAATTCTGTTTTTACATCAGAAAGAGCCTGTCTAATTACTTCCGGTGTTGCATGCTCCACACCCAGGTTTCTTCCCTTTTTTCTAGCATCCTCTTTTTTTATAAAAGCATGCTTACATCCGGGCACATATTGACTAACAATTTTTCTAATGCGTTCACCCGGATAATCTGGATCGGTAAATATGATCACGCCGCGTTTCTGTTGTGCCATCTTTATTTTTCGAAGGGTTACCTCGTTGATTGCGGAACCACCTGTCTCAATGGTATCAGCATCGACTGCCCGCTTAATTGCGGCCGTATCGTCTCGTCCTTCCACCACGATAACCTCTTTGATCTTCATCCGTTAATCCATCCTTCGTTCTTGTGTACTTGCTTGCAAAAAAAATTTTTTTATTTGTCCTAAAATAGGAAACGAAAGCAAGCTTACTTGCGTATAAGAAGTATAGAGATTCAAACAGCTTACCACATTTATTAACAAAACAAAAGACAGGAGAGACTCCTGCCTTTTTCCTAAAGTAGCTGTTACGGCAACTTCGGGCCGATTACATGTACTTTGTATCCTTTTTTTCTACCGAATCTCATTGCTTCTGATTCGCTACCCAAATATACATCCATCTTGTGCCCTTTGATGGCTCCTCCGGTATCCTCTGCACGACGATAACCGATGCCCTCAATATAGACCCACCAGCCTAATGGAACCAATTTGGGATCGACTGCCACTGTTTTTCCAACTGTAGCTTTTACACCCATTGCTGTTCTTCCGTATCCGCCGCCAGCGTTCGGAGCATAGGCTGTAAGAGTTACATTATTCAAGACGCGTTTTGAGCGAATATTTTTTCCACCACGCGAAGGTAGGGAAGCCGCCATAACTTCTTGTTTCTTCGTACCCACTGCCAAAACGCGGTCTTGTTTTTCTGTTACCACGTCGGTTTTCACCAGTTTGCGGGATACCTCTTTACCATTCTCCAGTACTACACTATAGTGCAGTACAGCTTTCCCAGCTTGACCTTTTTTTAATTCACGCACTTCTCCCTTGTTGAGGGAAGTGTCATTTTGGCGTATTTCTCGAAAAGCGATATCTTTACTGACTTGAACTGCTTTTTCTTCCACTCTAATGACAGAAATTTCCGTATCTTTCGTCAGCTTTGAATCTACAGATGGATTTATTTTATCCTTCTGGCTTACTTTGACACCTGCATCCGCCAAAACACCGGCTACTGTACGTTTTGTTGTATGAACCATAGTCTTCTGTCCGGCAATTTGGACAGGTATTGCCCAGCTCGTTTGCAAATCAACGGTCATGGCTTTTTCAACAGATGTCTCCAAGCCTGGTTGAATACTATCTTTATCGGTAAGTTGAATTTGTTTTTCTTGTAATAATTGCTCAACCGTCTTTGCCGTAGTCATGACTTCCTGGGATACCCCATCAATGACTAACGTTACTTGCTTTGGCTGGGTAGATAGGTTAAAGAAGTAGATACCCACTGATAACAACACAAAGGTTGCAGCTCCTAAAATTGAGAGGAACAATCGATTGTGCGGTACCCAGATTTTACCTAATTCCATTCCCCACACTCCTTTTTTAAGCCTGAGAAGGATATTATATCACTTTTTTTCTTTTGTCAAATTCTCCCCCTTTTCCTCTCCAGATTGTGCGGCTGATTTTTTTACGAAAAATCCAGCTATTCCTATGTCTCTCAACATGTCTTTTACCTTACCAAATAAGCCACGGAGAATGAAAGCAGTTTTCTGTCGAGCAATTCTGTCGATTCCTCGCTTTCGTTCGACAGGGCACGAAACACACTTTAAAAAAAGCGTAAGAAAGGGAACCTACGAAAACATGTTATGTCAATATGCAGATCGATAGAACGTATTTAATTTTTACTCATCGCCTAGCTATCATGTGACAATCCTGTAACAAAAAAATAAAAACCCATTAAAAGTTTATATATATTGATACTTTTTGAAATTTCAATAAAATATTTTCTGTTATATACTTGCTTTTATTTGGTCACATTATATTTTGTTTACCAATAATGGAAAATAAACAGGTAAAATTCTCTTTTTTAGTTTTAAATATATTAAAAATTCACTTATACTAATCAATTGAATTTATATCACTTTTTTATACAAAAATAAGAGAATTTTCTTGAAAACATTTTCCAAACATTCTATAGAAAGTACTTGCTAGAAAGCTACTTTTCCACCATGAGACAACACATTCCCATAAAAAAAGCCCGACCAATTTCTAGATGAAATCAATCAGGCTTACCCGTTCCTTCATTATAATATAGTTTCTCTAATGTTAAACAAACGACGTGCATTATCAGCCGTAATTTTTGCCAATTCCTCATATGGCAATCCATGAATCTGAGCCATCTCTTCTGCAACATATTTGACATAAGCTGATTCATTTCGCTTACCTCTAAATGGATGAGGTGTTAAATATGGGCAGTCCGTTTCAATTAAAAGACGCTCCAGCGGAATTTTTGCTGCTACTTCCTTTGGTTTTTTTGCATTTTTAAAAGTAAGAGGCCCTCCAAAAGAAATATAAAAATTCATATCTAAAGCCATCTTAGCCAATTCATAACTACCAGAGAAGCAATGCATAATGCCACCTACTTCTCCTGCTTTTTCTTCTCGCAGGATATCGATAATATCCTGATGTGCATCTCGGTCATGAATAATAATAGGCATTTGTAATTTTCGAGCCAGACGAATCTGTTTACGGAATACCTCTGCTTGTACATCACGTGGTGACGTGTCCCAATAATAGTCCAGACCCATCTCTCCAAGTCCAACAACCTTAGGATGCTTACTCAATTCTTCTAACCATTCTAGGTCTTGTTCCTTCATAGTAATAGCATCTTGTGGATGCCAGCCAACAACTGCGTAAATAAAGTCGTACTTCTCAGCAAGCTCCATTGTTGTAGGGATTGTTTCGCGGTTAAAACCAACGTTCACAATCGTACTTACTCCATTTGCCTGCGCACGAGCAATTACGTCGTCGCGATCTTCATCAAATTGTTCCGCATTCAAATGTGCATGTGTATCAAACAGCATGGATTTCCCTCCTTTATTTCATAACCTGTATTGATATCGTTTACCGTTGAGATCATGACTCAAAAAAGGCAAGCAGTGCGAACGCCACACAAGGCTCCCGCACTGCTTTTAAGCAAAATTCTTCTTATCTATTAGCTTGCTAGTCTATTTTACAACAGAACCATTCGGCATGCTGGCGTCAACAGTAGAAACTGTTAATTGGTCACCATGAGAAGCAGCTAAAATCATACCCTGAGACATTTCTCCACGTAATTTTACAGGCTTCAAGTTTGTTACTACGATAACCTTTTTACCAACTAAATCCTCTGGTTTGTAGTATTTTGCAATTCCTGATACGATTTGGCGTTGTTCATCACCTAAATCAACTTGTAAAATTAATAATTTATCCGCATTTGGATGTGCAGCACATTCTTTTACCTCTGCTACACGTAATTCAACTTTAGCAAAATCATCAATTCCGATTAAATCTTTTGTTTCAGAAGCCTTTTCTTTTGATTCAACTGTCTCTTTTTTCTCTTCGTTCACTTTTCCTTCCCCTTTCAATGCATCTTGTTTCTTTTTATTCTCTTCTGCCTGCTTGCGAGCTTCTGCTGTGCTTGCATCAATATAAGATAGCTCCTGTTCAACATCAAGGCGTGGGAATAACAATTCTCCGCCGCGATTTACCTTTATCCCGACTGGTAATCTTCCCCATTCACCAGCTTGTTCCCATGTCAATACAGACTCTTGTTCTGCAACACCCAGTTGAGCCCAAATTTTGGCTGGAGTCTTGGTCATAAATGGTTGCAACATAATAGAAGTAATGCGGATACTTTCCGCTAAATTATACATGACAGTTGCTAGCCGCTCTTTATTTTCTTCAGATTTAGCCAAAGCCCATGGTTGTGTTTCATCAATATATTTATTTGTGCGGCTCACTAGATCCCATAGATGGCTCAGTGCATTACTAAAGCGCATCTCGTCTAAATGCTCTTCTACATACTGTTTCGTTACAAGCGCTTGCTTTATTAATTGATCATCGAATTCCCCTGATTGACTTGGATTTGGAATGATGCCGTCGAAATATTTTTCAATCATAGCAATCGTACGACTGACCAAGTTACCTAGATCGTTTGCCAAGTCGTAATTTAAGCGTTGTATAAAGCTTTCTGGTGTAAATACTCCATCCTGACCAAAGGCGATCTCACGAAGCAGGAAGTAACGAACCCCATCAGAGCTATAACGCTCAATTAAGAATTTAGGATCGATAACATTCCCTTTCGATTTAGACATCTTACCATCTGGCATCAACAACCAACCGTGACCAAAAATTTGTTTAGGTAATGGAAGATCCAACGCCATCAAGATAATCGGCCAATAAATCGTATGGAAACGCAGAATATCCTTTCCTACCAAATGAACATCAGCAGGCCAGTAACGTTGGTACTTTTCATCGTTGTCAGATAAGTAACCAAGCGCTGTAATGTAGTTAGCAAGCGCATCAATCCATACATAAATCACATGCTCTGGATCTGTTGGTACCTTTACACCCCAATCAAATGTACTGCGAGACACACTCAAATCCTGTAAGCCAGGTTTTAAAAAGTTATTTACCATCTCATTGCGACGAGATTCAGGCTGGATAAAGTCAGGATTTGCCTCAATATGAGCAAGTAGTCTGTCTTGATACTTAGACATACGGAAGAAATAATTCTTTTCCTTTACCATCTCAACAGGACGTCCACAATCTGGGCAGAAGTAGCCTTTATCGGTTTTCGCTTGCGTTTCTGTCCAAAACGCTTCATCTGGCACACAGTAGTATCCTTCATATTCGCCTAGATAAATGTCACCTTGATCGACTAAGCGTTTAAATATCTTTTGAACGATAATTTCATGTCGTTCCTCTGTTGTACGGATAAAATCATCATAAGAAATGTCTAGTTTTAACCATAAGTCTTTAATCCAATCAACTACAGGATCAATAAACTGTAAAGGAGCTAATCCTTCTGCAGCAGCACGTTCTTGCAATTTTTGACCATGCTCGTCTGTACCTGTCAGATAGTATACATCGTAACCACGCAATTTTTTGTAACGTGCCATCGCATCTGCAGCAATCGTTGTGTAGGCATTCCCGATATGTAGCTTATTACTTGGATAGTAAATAGGCGTTGTAATATAAAAAGTTGGCTTTTTCGTCATGTCATGCACCCTCCTAGATATGTTTTTACGCATACAAAAAAGACTCCTCCCCTAATTGGGACGAGTCTTGTACTCGCGGTACCACCCAAATGCTCCGTTTCCTCACAGAAACGGACTCGGTAAGTAGTCAACAGCTACTCTCCTATAACGCAGGAATACGTCGCCCCTTATCCGCCATTTCCTACAATGGCTGTTCATGAACGAAACTCAAGGACCATCTTCCACTTCTTTCGCTTAACTGGCTTTCACCTGCCCCAGCTCTCTAAATAAGCTCTGGAAGTGTACTCTTCCCATCAACGTTTACTATAAAAATGATACTTCTATTGTATACTAAATTATCTGTTCATAAACATAATGTCAAGGGATTTACGATAGGTTTCTTTTTCGCCAAAAAAATGTCGAATCTCCGCATATAATTCGACATTTTTCTATATTAATATCCATTATTAGGTTAATTTGTCGTATGACATTTTCCAGCTTTTATGAAAAAAGATTTCTGACATATTCATATACAAAGGGGTTTTTAGCCTCTAATTTAATATAATTGTTACTGTTATTTCGTGATTATCACGTTTTATTCATGTAAATTGTAATAAATGTAAAAATACCATTGACACCTTTGGTAATCACTGGTATCATAACCTTATAATAAATTGTCGAATATTGACGATTAATAGATAAATATTCGGTATTCATCGATACAGGATCCACCCACTTTTTTTAAGAGTTTGAGAGGAGCTTGAAGGGTATGAAATCAACTGGTATTGTAAGAAAAGTAGATGAATTAGGACGTGTTGTAATTCCAATTGAACTTCGTCGTACACTTGGGATTGCAGAGAAGGATGCACTGGAAATCTTTGTTGACGGAGAACGCATCATCCTTAAAAAATATGAACCTGCTTGTATCTTCACAGGAAACGCTGAAGACCTGGTTTATTATAAAGGGAAAATGATCAGCAAGTCTTGTATTCAAGAGATGGCATCCTTGCTTGACGATAGTTCCCAAACGAATTCATAATAATAAAAGGCTATTGCTCCTTTATAAAGAGCAGTAGCCTTTTTTCTTGAATATCTGACATAATTCTTATCAATTAGTCTTGGTGGTATTCATTATATACTTCTCTACGTGTCAGCTTTCGATCCTCAGCTGTTCTTTTACACGCTTCTTTAATAGACATTCCCTGTTCTGTATAATGATCCACATGTTCTTTGAGACTGAAGGTACTCCACCAAATCTCTGCATCTTCTTCAATTAAAAGTTGACCATCAAAGCCAGAAACAATTATACAAAACTCTCCTCTAATCTCTGCTTGCTCTAGCCACTCAATCAGCTCAGACATCGTGCCTCTGGCAAATTCCTCGTATCTTTTGGTCAGCTCTCTTGCCAGCACCGTCTCACGATCCCCCAATACCTCTTGCATAGCGCCCAACGTTTTCGTAATACGATGGGGTGCTTCATAGAACAGCAACGTTTCTGGGTAAAGAGCTAAACGATCCAGTTCTACCTTACGCTGCTTTTTATCACGTGGTAAAAAACCGCAGAACACAAATTTTTCAGTAGGTAACCCAGAGGCAATCAATCCTGTTAACGCTGCATTAGCACCAGGTATAGGAACCACCGTACAACCAGCGTCAATCGCTTCTCGGACAAGGTCGGCACCAGGGTCGGAAATGGCAGGTAATCCGGCATCACTAACTAGAGCAATGTTTTTTCCATCTAACAGCCAGTTAATTAATTCGGGTCCACTAGCTGCTTTATTGTGTTCATGATAGCTAAGTGTACGTTTTTCTATCTGAAAATGAGTAAGGAGCTTTCTGGTTTGGCGTGTATCCTCACAAGCAATAACATCCACCTCACGCAATGTCTGCAAAGAACGGACTGTTATATCATCCAAATTTCCGATAGGTGTTGCCACCAGATATAGGATACCTGTGCTTTTGTCCTGAGCAAAACTCTTTTGTATATTCATCTATCGTAACTCCTAAATGGTTATTTCATCAATCAAAGTAGATTGAACCGGCGGATTGCCAAATAAAATCAAACTTTCCTTTGCTGAGCGTTGAAGACGTTTAATTTGTTCTTCCCTTTTAAGTCCCCATGATCGATCAGCGCCTTCCTCCCAATACACCAATTCAATAGGACAACGCCCTCTTGTATATTTGGCACCCTTCCCTATTCTATGCTGCTTGAGTCTACGCTGTATCTCCGTTGTGTATCCTGTATACAACGAACCATCTGCACATTGTAACATATATACAAAATGACTTTTATGTGAGGGAATCTCGCTTTCCATAATAGATTTCATATAATTCATCGCAATACTCTTCCCCCTGCTTATACACAATCAGTGGAGGTTGTATACGAAGCTCCGGTTTCCCTCCGCGTATCCCTTCCACAAGTACCATGTTAGGTTCACTGTCTTGGCGGGAATGCACGAACCGCATACGTTTAGGCTCGATTCCATACATTCTCATTCCAGTAACAATATCGATCAGACGAGTAGCACGATGCACTAATGCCAGCTTACCACCATTCTTCAGTAGCCTACTTCCAACTCGTAGTACATCATCTAATGTAAGATGAATTTCGTGACGTGCTATGGCACGATGATCATTTTTACTTACCTCTCCTGTGATCGGAGGCATATATGGTGGATTACAGGTGATGAGATCATATTTACTATCTCCAAATCTCTCTACTGCCTTACGTACATCACCATGATGAATAGTAATACGTTTTTCTAACCCATTCATGATTACATTACGGTCTGCCATGTGAAACAATCGTTCTTGTAATTCAATACCTTCAAATTCGGCAAATGGTGTCCTTGTGCTCATTAAGAGCGGGAGCACTCCATTACCTGTGCAGAAATCTAACACTTTTCCCCTTTTAGGTACCTGTGCAAAACGAGCAAGTAACACTGCATCCATAGAAAAGCAAAACACTTCATGACTTTGAATGATTTTTAATTCGTAGGTTAACAAATCGTCAATCCGTTCTGTATCATACAAGGGAACCTGCTGTTTTTCTGTCATATTGTATCCTCTCTTATCAATCAGAAGGTAGCTATACTATCAATTTATCAGTAAAAAGCGACCCGTCTGTGTAATAGACATCAGGTCGCTTTTGTTTTTCGTATCACTTGTGTCCACCGCTTAAAAAAGATAAGCAGAACAGGCAATCGCCTTCTTTTCTTATACTACCATAATGTACGTTGCAAATATGAAATCCTTCCGCATATAGTCGCGCAAGGTTATCGTATCCTTCGCCCACTATTTTTTGATTGCCTACTATCTTTTGACTGGTTGCTACCCTTTTTTGTTGGCCAGCACTTTGCCTTTTGGAAGTAGACTGATCGACCCTTTTCTGGAATCGGTTACGCAAGTGTTCATTTTCAATGAGAAGCTGAGCATTCTCTTCCAAAAGGTTGACGATCACGTCTTTTAGGCTGCCAATCTCCTGATAGAGTTCGCCCACTCTCTCTTCCATGCTCGCGATTTTAGCGAAGATTTCCTGTTTCTCCAACTTCATCACCTCTCGCTACCCGTCCTCTATCCGATCTCTGGTCGACTTGTTACGATCTCATCAAAAGTAAACTCCATGACTCTTCCTACTTCTAGGAGATCAACCTGAGCCACCCTGCCTAAAATATTCAAGCTTACAACTCTGCCATCCCCCATTGGTGTTTTCACCCATGAGCTTAGTTCAGGTATCTCTTCCTTCGTTGTTTCGTAATTATCATTTTCATACTTCAAACAGCACATGAGACGTCCACACAAACCGGATATTTTAGCGGGATTAAGCGAGAGATTTTGATCTTTCGCCATTTTAATGGATACCGGTTCAAAATCACCCAAAAAGGTGGAGCAGCATAGCATTCGACCACAAGGTCCTATACCGCCAAGCATCTTAGCTTCATCTCGAACACCAATCTGTCGCAATTCAATACGCGTACGAAAAACTGCTGCTAAATCCTTCACTAATTCACGAAAATCAACGCGGCCGTCCGCCGTAAAATAAAAAATAATTTTATTTCGGTCGAATGTATACTCAACATCTACCAGCTTCATTTCCAGTTGATGTTCTCTAATCTTGGTTTGGCACACCTGAAACGCATTTTTTGCAGCAGATCGATTCTCATCGACTTGCTTAGCATCTGAGTCGTCGGCAATTCGAATCACTTTTTTCAAAGGAAGAACAACATCAGAGTCCTCCACTGTCTTTTGTCCGATCACGACCTTGCCATACTCAACACCCCGTGCTGTTTCAACAATCACGTGACTGTCTTTGTCTATCTGCATTTCGTCAGGATCAAAATAATATATCTTACCCGCTTTTTTGAAGCGGATTCCGACCACCTCGTACAAAATTTATCCCTCCTGGATATGAAGAACAAGTCGCTCTAACGCTAATTGTGGGTTAGCATTACGCTCTATCCGATTTCTTGTCTCCATGGCTACATCAATTCCTCGCAATATCTCGGTTTGCGCCCATTGCAAGGCCTGCTCTTCTAATGCATCCTGTTGGTCTATGTTGATGATGTTGGCCCTACGCCCTACTTGAATATAGAGGATATCTCGCAGCCAAAGGATGAGCAAATCCAGAAAGAGAGGAAGTTCTTCTTTTAATCTATCGTTACGTTGAAATTGATCTTGAATCGTAAACAGCGCTTGGGAATCACGTTGTTTCAAATCCCTTCCCAATTGTATCACCATAGCTTTAAGCTGTGCAAACCATTCTGATTGGCTTAATAGCCGGGCATCGTCCAGATTTGTTGTAATTTGGGAAGCAACTTGGGCTAAGCCCTTCGTAATTCCTTCGTTTACAAGCGATTGCACTATCATTTCAACCGGTAGAGGGTTGAATACTACTGTCTGGCATCTGGATAAAATTGTGGGTAAAATAGCATGGCTGTTTTCAGATAGCAACAAAGCAAGCACACCCACTGGTGGTTCTTCTAAAAATTTCAGCAAACTATTTGCCGCTTGGGTTGTCATTTTATCTACATGCTCTAAAATATAAACCTTATTCTTCGATTCAACAGCACGCATCTTCATTTCTTTTTGCAAGGCTCTTATCTGCTCTATTTTGACAGATGCTCCATCTGGAGAGATTCGATACACATCAGGATGATTCCCTGATTGAATACGTTGACAGTTCAAGCATGTCCCACAAGCATCACCGGGCTGATCTAAGCAAAAAATGGATTTGGTCAAGTGCTCGGCCACTTCCATTTTGCCTACCCCTTTTGGCCCTGTAAATAGATAAGCGTGAGCCAAACGATCATGCTTCATACTATTAGCTAAGATTTCCGACACGCGCTCTTGTTTTTTTGCTACATTACTCCAGCTCATTTATTTTCACCTAAAAATATAAATTAATTAGCATGCCTCTGATTTCTCCAATTCGAGAAAGCATATCTATCAGAGGGGCCTGCTCACTCAATAGATCATCTGCCAATGCCAATAATTCAGCATCAATCTCTTTGATAATTTTATGAATACGACCTCTTCCTCGACGATTGGTTCCTTTACGCTCGTCGAGAGTAATTCCAAACCGAACGGCTTCCTCCATAAATCGCTTGATAAGATTACGATACGAATAGTAATCTCGTACATTGCGGGAGCGAGCCAAAATATCTCCATGTTTATCTATTTCAGTAAGCAGAAGCTGAAGTCTTTCCTCGTTCAATCTCTGCCCTTCACCTTTAACCATATCTCGAAAGTTCATCTTTTCCACAGATACATCTCTGCGTTGACCTATCCCTTTTACTTCAAATGTAGGTCTGATGCCATTATCAATTTTCACTTGGTCCTCACTCCCGCTCACCTTTACCCGAAACTAAAAAGAATGGAAATGCTCTACGTCCATCACAAATACGGCTGCGCCCCCCACTTGTACTTCAAGTGGATATGATAAAAATGAATCCACTCCACTTCCAAGTGGCGACACAGGGGTCACCATCTGTTTGCGGGATTGGCAGTTCTGTTCAATGATGGTAATAAGCTCTGTTACACGACCATCATCGGTCCCTACAAGAAACGTTGTATTCCCAGCGCGGAGAAAGCTTCCTGTACTGGCCAATTTTGTAGCACGGAATCCTTTTTTCACAAGGGCTTGTGATAAACGCCCACTGTCTTTATCCTGCACAACAGCGATGACCATTTTCATAGTGATTTCATCCTTTCTGCTTCGCAATTGTAGTGCTTAGCTCTCTTACCAGTAACACCATGTAATTACTCTGGCTATAATTCGATTGAAGGGTACCACTTTCCTTTAGAAAAGTGCATTACTTAATCGGAAAAATCAAATAAAATCTGGTAATTTGTTATTTTTAAGGGGCTTACCTTATTGTTATGTCAAAACAGCTACTTGGTGTAATTTTTGTAGCTTTCACACAAGGAAATCTTCCTTAGTGCTTTTTCCTATTATACAGCATGTACGACCTATTTTTCATTCAAACAAATTTTTCTTACGACGAAAAAAAGAGCCTCTCATCATTGTTGCTTTTCACCGTCTGGCGAGGAAAACACTGTATGATGCGTCTGCTCTTTGTTTCGGGTTATCCGTCTATGCTTTTTTTATTTTTTCTTGCATAATAGTAAGCATTTCGTCTACTACCTGCTCTATTGGTTGGTCAGCATTAATACGAACAATCCGTTCTGGGAATTTAGTAATCAATAGTTCATATCCTTCACGTACCCGAGTGTGAAATGACACTTTTTCCAAATCAAGACGATTTTTTTCCCGATTAGAATTAGCTTCAATTCGAGCTAGTCCCACTTCTGGGGATACGTCAAGATAAAAGGTAAGATCAGGCATACGATCCTGAATAGCAAATTGATTAATGGCAAATATTTCGTCTGTAGGTAGCCCTCGCGCCACTCCCTGATAAGCTAAACTACTATCAATGAATCGATCGCAAAGTACAATTTTACCTTGCTCTAACGCTGGGATCACCTTTTCAACAAGATGCTGGCGTCTCGCTGCTGCATATAATAACGCCTCTGTTCGCCCATCCATTTTTGTATTTTCTCGATTCAATATAACTTCACGAATTTGTTCAGCGATATCAACCCCACCTGGTTCACGTGTGACTAAAACCGCCAATCCCTGTTCTGTTACTCTTTTTTCTAAAAGCGCAATTGCAGTGGATTTTCCTGCACCGTCTCCACCTTCTAATGAAATAAACATGCCTGCGTTCACCATACCCCTTCGTTTAACAATGTTTACCTTTTATGACTTGAATGGTTTTTACAGTAGCATCCTTCACACCATGAAAGCGAGCCTCTCTTCTCTGTAATTCCTGCAAAAGAGAAATCACTTGTTCATCTAGGACTTCACCTGGAACAATCATAGGTATACCTGGTGGATATGGAATAACCATCTCAGCACAGATGCGTCCCTGTGCTTCTTCTAGTAGTAGAGATTCCGCTTCCTCGTCTACAGCTACATGCATACTCATAGCTACTTTACGTAAAAAGCAGGAGGAGACTAATCCCGTTTCAAAAGCACGCAGACCTTCTCCCCTCACTTGTTTTGACAGCTCCTCCACAGTAGCAAGTAACCTTTTACAATCCATCTCTGTTGTGCCTGTGGACCCTAGTAGCAAAAGATGATGCAGTCCCGCTAACTCTGTATAAATATAAGCTTCTTCTAGCTTTGTTTGCAATTCAAACCCTGATAGCTGAGATGAATGTAAATTAATTACAATTCGTAGCGGATCTAGTGTCTGGTACCCTGTTTGTTTTTTCCACCCAGCTACTGTAAACCAATCGAAATGGCTAAGGCGTTCTTTCGTTTTTTCAATAAGCCCAATAGCCTTCTCCAGCTCTTGTTGTCCCTCTAGCACCATATGCCGACGTGCTAAATCAAGAGATGCCATTAGCGGATAAGATGGGCTAGAAGACTGTAGCATCGCCAGATAACGATACAACCGACTACGATCAACAAGCTCTCCTTGGGCATGTAGCATTGATCCCATTGTAAAAGCGGTTCCCATCTTATGCGTAGACTGAATTGAAATATCTGCCCCACTCTGCATGGCTGAGGCAGGTAAGTCGGGGTGGAAACCATAGTGAGCACCATGTGCTTCATCGATGATTAATGGAATATGATAACGATGAACAACGGTAGCCATCTTTTCTAAATCAATACCCATTCCATAATAAGTCGGATTGGTAAGAAAGACAGCCTTGCATTCTGGATGCTCAAGCAAAAGTCGCTCTACGTCTTCACGTCGCACACCTGCTGCAATACCAGTCTCTGCATCGACCGCAGGAACAACAAAAATTGGCTCCGCTTTCGCAAGCATCAATCCATGGTAAACCGATTTATGACAATTACGCTGAACAATAATTTTATCTCCAGGTCGACAAATTGACATGATCGTAGCCAAATTACCTACGGTTGTTCCACCTACTAAAAATTTGGTGTCTTCAGCTCCATATGCCTCTGCAGCCAGCTGCTGTGCTTGAGCAATAATATCTTCAGGCTGATGCAAGTCATCTAACCCCGTAATCTCTGTTAAATCAATAGACAAGTATTTTTCAAAAAAAGACCTTGCTTCCTTATCGAAGCTTCTCCCCATCTTATGCCCAGGTACATGAAAAGGATGGGGGGTTTGTCGTGCATGCCTCTGTAGTGCATCAAACAACGGAGCTTGGCGCTGTCTCTCCCAAAAATCTTCCTGATTTTGCATCATCTTTTTCACGTCCTTTTGTTTCGGTACCCCCTATTGTACCATGTTCAAAAGTCCAAAAGCCCATAAGAAAAGAGGCATCGCCCATTGACATGCCTCTTTTTCATGTTATTATGCATTCTTTTTAAACCAGATCTGCCGCATCTGTTTAATATAAAAGGGATAACGTTCGTCACGTACGTCGGTCTTGACCATTTCTTGCTCGCATGTATAACAAATGAATTGGTTGAAAATGGAGATACCAACGGCTTGTTCCCTATTGCAGATAATGCAGCGATGAGAGTGGTCTTCCATATGGGACACCTACCTTTTCGCTAAGCTTATCAACCATTATATCCCATTATAATCTGTTCCATTCCAAACGTTCGGATTTTGACCAAGTGTTCGATAGCATATTTTCTCAAGTTTTGCTTCATATGATGGAAAACAGTCCACTACGTCTAAAACATTGGGCTTAGCCATACTTTCGTATAAGTTGTCTAAACGTATACTTCGAATATCCTGATCATGTCTCAGAATGAGTAGAGCATCAGCCAGTTTTGCTGCTTCAAGCGGAGTATTGCAATAATGCCAATCGCTAGGTAGATTGTTCGTTTTTTGCTGACACGCTTGCAAGTAACAAGAGACTTCCAAGCACGAAAGCTGTGCAAGCATATCACCAGGGATAGGAGAATACCCCCAAATAGCTACACGCTTCACACTCACTTGTTGCAACAAATAATTCCACTCACGCTCAAGCCATTCTTGTTCTTGCTGTAACGTCCTCTCATCATAAACATTTGGGAATAGCCACTCTTGTCCAATTCGTCTGTCCATGCCCAGACCTTGCCCTACAATATTTGCTCTAGCCCCCAGCTCATCACATCGGGAGGCTATCCGATGATAAAATCTTGTTTTCTGATTCAAAAATATCTGGCGTGCCCACGCAATTTCAACTGCTTCTTCATATCTGCACACGAATGAAATATAACCTTGTATGGAAAATGCTCTTCGCAAATGATCATGCCAATTTCGTACTGCAAAATCATTCTCGGCTAGACACTCGCAAATACTGCTACCGAGTATAGCCCTTTTTTGCTCCATCCAGCACAGTAAGCGAATGATTTCAATCGAATCCTTGAAAGGTTGTAGTCGCTTTATAAACTCATACGCCACAATATCAGAAAGATTATCTCCTGCTAAAAGTACAAGATAGGGTCGATTATTTAAGCGTTTATTACGTAAACACCTTGTTATATCACGCTTAAACTGTTGCCACTCTAGGGTGGACAGGCTTTCAGTAAAAAGCCAACCGGATATTTCATCATTTGTCTGCTCCCATTCCTTTGCAGAAATGATATCTATCTCACATGTGCTTAGTACCTCAAGATATTCCCGAGGTAACGATATGGGAGCTACCGAGTGCAGGTACACAAGCGTTGCCTGGCTCACGTATGATCTGCTCCTTCCGCTTGCCTATCATATAATCTGCTCGAATTTATCATTCCCAAAAATGGGGAATTGATGATCTTCGTTTTGATACGTGATCATCCCTTCTAACAAAACAGGTCCCTTTGCTTGCTTCGGATAGGGAACTGCTAAAAGATAAGCAATTGTAGCAGCTACAGAGACTATCGAACGCTTTGTAGTCACGATTTTTCCTTGATGAATAGATGTTCCATGCATGATAAGAGAGGTGTATCGTTCTTTATGACTCAGATGTACTCGTCCACCCATTCCTGTCGCTACTCCATGATCAGAACAAACAATAAATACGGCTTGATTTAGCTTCCCAAGCTTGTCTAATGTATGATAGAACTGCGCGATCATTTGATCTGTCTGGTTTATTTTTTCAACATATTCGTCACAAGAGACCCCACATGCAATCCCTGTTTGATAGATATCTGTCATTTGCACAAGAAGAAATTCTGGATTGTCTTGATCTATGATTTGAATAGCTTGCTCTATTCGATAGTTATCAGGCTGTTGACTTTCCTGTACATAAGCATGATGAGCTTTTTCATCAAATAGGCAGCTTATCCTCTCCTCAGCCAATATCGTCCCTAACTTACCTGCTTGTTGTAAAACATCAAAGATTGTCTCTCTCTCCAATGTCCTTCGAATACCGAGATGGCTATTTATCTGGTGTTCAGACGGATAGGTTCCTGTTAAAAGAGAGCAAAAACAAGCCTTTGTATCAGCCGGATATACGCTCTCTACCTTATCCCAACTAGTTCCTGTTCGTTGCAGCCAATCAAGAAAAGGGGTGTGAGCTTCGAATAATCGTTCCTTATTACAGCCATTCAATACCACTAGATAAACTCGCTCAACCGGAAAAACATACTGTGTAGTAATCTTATTAGCATTATTAATATTCTCAACAGGCTTCCATGTAAAAAACAATTGATGAACCGTATAACTGTAAAAAAATAATACAAACGCAAATACAAAGTGAGATAGGATACTCTCACTCACCGTCCATTCTTGCCATGCCACAGAGGCTTCCTGCATCGCTATTAGTAAGATCCAGGCTTTGGGCAATTGTTCAAGTATATTACCACTGCTTGAATCACTAGCCCTAGTTAGCCTTTTCATAAAGCGTATCCATTGGATAGGAAAGCTGATATGCTTACCTCCATAGAAATAGGAAACACCCCATAACACGGTAACCCCTAGTAGATAAAGACAGACCGCATATAAAGTCATACTAAGCAATAATGATTTATACCATAGGAGGCCTGCAAAACACAGTGGTCCTAGCAAAAACCAACGTATATGTAAGGGGTACTCATAGAAAAACAATAATAAGAAAATAGGAAAACATAATAGTAGGGATATAAAAAAGCTTTGCCAAAACACCATATCGAACCATTCAGAGAAATGAAACCACAAAAAAGCAACCACCACGAATAGGAGAGTAAATATGTTTCCCTGTCGGAAAATACTCCAGCAGACCATGGCGATTCTTTCCTTGCTGAAAGCTGTACTCATGGCATCTCCACTCCGTCTTCCTGACATTACCAATTAATCCCTATGATAATAACCCTATATTTTCCTGTCAATTGGAGGATACAATTATCTATACAACCTACCGATAATACTATAGAACGAACAAAAAGGAGGCCTGTTGATGAAAGAACAGACCATTTACAGCTATCGCTTACTATATCGTTTTCGTTGGGGAATTAGCGGTTATCTGTTACAACTAATTGGGATCATTACGGCCACTTTTATTCTGGGCCTCTGGCAAGCTCTGACTTGGTATTCTTTCATTCTTTTCCTTTGTTGTCTTATTTTCATCCCACTTTTACATATGACAGCCTTTTGGGTGTATGCCTCTATTCTATCCCGGCCATTTCAACTATCTAGCTTGTCTTGGTTGTCTCCTTGGTGGGGCGTTACTCATTCGCTTATGGTGTCACTGGCAAATTACAGAAAAATGGAGACAGTGACTTGTCTAGGTGTATTTTTTACTTGTTTAGCTATTTTTCCATGGTCGTCTTTTCCCTACGGACATTTTTTTGTAATCATAACCATGTTTAGTTTACTTCCACGTCTGATTCCTTTGCTTGTTTCATTCCGCCATCCACGGGAAGCCTATGTGAAATATGAAAAAGCAAGCCTTGCGTTTCTGATGACTGATGGAAAGAGTTAATGTTTAGCCTAGCAGAAATAGCCGAATGACGATCAGCGCAAGTAAGCCGGGAATTCGTAGAAATCCTGCTATAATAGCTGTTACTGGATTAATCGGCACATAAAATCCCGCCATCTCACCAAAAAAATTAGAGAAGTACAAGAGGATCGCTCCAATAATAACATTGAGCGCAATAGTTCCCGTCCAACGCAGTGGACGGGAAACTGATCTACTAAGCGCCACCAAAACCAGGAACCCAATGATAATCCCAGCTATCATGATTTCCGTGTTCATTTTCCCATCCTCTCCCTCTACGCTTCTCTTTGTTTCTCATTTTGACGGCGTATTTGCTTGAGTAAATACATATAGCGCTTCTCAGCAAGACGGTATTGATAAATAAAATGGTCAACCTGTTGGACGCCCTCCGAGAAATCCACATGACGCTGGGCATTTTGCCAATACTGTAGAGCACTAGCAATCGCATTCTGTAAATGATAAGGATGTACCTGTTGCTCTTTCATGCTCGCGTTCCTTTTCAACCATTTCATATAAAAATCCCCCTTCCATTCATTCATGAGGTTTATGATTGAGAAGAAAGAATGACACTAACTACATTGTTTATTGAATGTAATATAATCGAAGCCCACAGTGAGTGAAAGCGATGACGGACGATTCCAAGCGATAAACCAATCATGAATAAAGGCAGAAACAAAGCTAAATCAATATGAATAATAGCAAACCAAAAGCTAGCGATCAGAATTCCCCATAGAGCACCCCACTTTTTCACTAAATAAGTCTGAAGGACTCCGCGAAACATCATTTCTTCGGCGATCGGTACAAATAAGCCAGTCATAAAAAAGGAAAAGAAAATCGTTATCAAACTATTTTGCTTGGCATCTTTTATTTCGCGGCTGATCCCTTCTTCACGTGCGGAGCTTAATGATATTTGAAAAAGGTCAGCCAATGGCGCCACCACATAGCTTAGCAGGAATGTAATACCCAAATAACAGCCTATAATAAATAAAAACATTCTTCCTATATCAGTCGGATTTTTAAAACCTATCGACTCTAAGCGACCTCGAAACCAAATAAAACAAAACATACACAAGACAATTTGCAAGGAAGCAGATTCTAAAAGTCCTCCTATACTTCCCACTGTAAAAAGTGGATAGGTCACGATCCCCGTCCCATATAAGAAAATGGAGGCATTATAAAAGACTTGCATAAATGCGACTGCATGAATAAAATCTGTACCGTTTACCTGTGTATGACTAGTCGAAGTAGAGAATCGCCGATCTCGAATCAAAGCAATAAAAAACAGGGTACTCGTCAGTAATGTAAGAAATATATTCCCCCATAATACTAAAGCTTGTATCGTTCCCATATTGGCTAACATATGGATTTCCCAGGTACCGTCTGCCCTTCGCAAGATTAATGTTGCTGATAATTGAATACTTATATACAGAACATATTGAAAGGTTAATATCCAAGCCCATTTTACAGAGTGCCTTCTTATAGTTGGCATCAATTGCATATATGGTTGCATTCATTCACTCTCCTACTCTTTAGGTTATGCCTCGTCCTAGTGAAAAAGCACTTTCTTTCATTTCAACCTTAAAATATCTTATATTATCTCATATAACAAATAACAAAAAGGCGCATGATTTCTCATGCACCTCTTATCCCTATTATTATAATTCTCGGCGACCTTCTAACGCTTTGGTCAATGTTACTTCATCAGCATACTCTAAATCCCCACCTACAGGTAGACCATGAGCAATACGTGTGACACGAATGCCAAAAGGTTTTACTAAACGGGAAATATACATTGCTGTAGCTTCCCCTTCAATATTAGGGTTTGTAGCTAAAATCAGTTCTTGTACTTGTTCATCACCTAACCGTTTGAGCAGATCGGGAATATGAATATCTTCAGGACCAATCCCATCCATAGGTGAAATAGCACCATGCAGAACATGATAATATCCCGTAAATTCTCTGGTTCGTTCCATGGCAACCAAGTCTTTTGGTTCTTGAACTACACAGATGATAGAACCATCACGGCTTTTATCGCGGCAAATCTGACATGGGTCCGAATCGGTGATATTATTACAAACCGAGCAGTAGTGCAGTTGCCGTTTGGCGTTAACCAATGCTTTTGCTAAATCAAGTACGTCATCTTCCTTCATGCTTAACACATGAAAAGCTAACCGACTTGCTGTTTTTGGTCCAATGCCCGGCAATTTCATAAAACCTTCTATTAATTTCGAGACGGGCTCTGGATAAAACACAACGACCTACTCCTTTACGGGAGCTTATGCTGGTAAATTAGAACAATCCAGGAATGTTCATACCGCCAGTAAAGCGTCCCATTTCTTTTCCAACTACTTCATCGACATTTTTCATAGCATCGTTAATGGCAGCAAGTACTAGATCTTGCAGCATTTCCACGTCTTCTGGGTCAACTACTTCTGGATTGATTGTTACATCAATGACTTGCTTATGTCCATTCGCTTTTACAACTACAGCGCCACCGCCAGCTGTACCTTCTACTACTCTGTCTTTCAATTGTTCTTGTGCTTTTTGCATCTCATCCTGCATTTTTTTTACTTGTTTCATCATTTGTTGCATGTTTTTCATTCGTAATTCCTCCTTTAAATATATGTTTTCTGCTTTATTCCTTAATGTGAGTCAATCTTTCTCCAGCGACTCGAATCGCTTCAGCTATAAACGGGTCCTCTGGAGGCTGATCTGATCCTGTGGAATTTGAATGCGTTTGTTCTCCCCGGACATTTTCCCACTCTTCTTCTGTTATGGATAGAAGCTGGAGTGGTGTACCTGATACAGTAAGAAACGCACGCTCTACAATACCTCTTAGCTCTGGTTCCATTGTTTTTTCACAATGAATCGATCCTTTAAAAGTAACAATAACAGCATCAGAGCTAGCAACAGTCGGCTGACCGCTTACGACCCATGCATGATATTTATAGTGAACTTTTTTCACTTCTGATAAAATTTGGCCCCACGAACCACGAATTTTTTGAGAAAGTCCCTCATCCACTTGTCGAACGGTTTCGCGTACCTTTGTCATAGAAGTCTTCGAGCCGCCTGTAACCGGCATAGCCCGTCGGACTTCTCGTTGTTTCCCATCCTCTGAAGGCGACTTTCCTCCTCCTACAAGGTTCCCCTGTAGAATTTGATTCAGTTTCTCTTCTAGCATTTTTACACGCTCTAAGAGAGGAGTTACATCTGGGCTAGAAACCGCTCCAGTCCCTCCAGAAGCAAGGTTTGGTTCAGATACCACACCTACTCCATGACCAGCCTCCAATACTTCTTGCCCTGTAGATACAGGAACAGCTTTGGAAGTTGGGGCAGATAGGTGGCATAAGCGAACTAATGTCATCTCTACCAAAACTCGTGCAAACGTCGACCATTTAAGTTGAGTCAAGGCCTGATTAAGCTGCTCTATTACTTCATATAAAACAGGCAGAGCAAATCTGTTGGCTACATCTGGGAATTTTTCATCAATGAGTGTACGTTCCATAATTTCTTCCAAATTAGGGGCTGTTTTATATAACAACATATCCCTAAAATAGAACAATAGATCTTGTAAGAACTGTTCAGGGTCTTTTCCCTGAGACATAATCTTCTCCAGCTCTTCCATTACCCCAGTTACATTTTGTTCAGAAATCATATGACCAAGAGTAGAAAAATAAGCTTGTGACACAGCCCCTGTAATCTTTAACACATCGGATGCACTCACTTGATTCCCGCTATAGCTAATCGCCTGATCTAGCAAGCTAAGTGCATCACGCATTCCACCCTCAGCCATTTTAGCAACCAACTGGAGTGCTTGTTCCTCAGCTTCAATTTGTTGAGCATCACATATATGCTGTAAACGGCGGGTCATTTCAGCTAGTGATATGCGATGAAAATCAAAGCGCTGACAACGGGAAATAATGGTTGCTGGTAGCTTATGTGGCTCGGTCGTTGCTAAGATGAATAGTACGTGCCCAGGTGGTTCTTCTAATGTTTTTAACAGTGCGTTAAACGCCTCTGTTGTCAGCATGTGTACTTCATCAATAATGTACACTTTATATTTTACTTCGCTTGGTGCAAATTTGACCTTATCACGTATATCTCGAATTTCTTCTACACCACGATTTGATGCAGCGTCAATCTCCAAGACATCGGTCACTGAGCCTTCTGTAATTGCTATACATGCTGGACATTGGTTACAAGGTTCACCAGCCTGTGGATTCTGACAGTTTACTGCTTTTGCCATAATCTTAGCTGCACTAGTCTTCCCTGTTCCCCTTGGTCCATTAAACAGGTAAGCATGCGAAAGTCGCCCCTCGCGAAGAGCATTTTGCAAGGTAGTTGTGACATGAGTTTGTCCAATCACATCACCAAAGGTTTGCGGTCTATATACCCGATATAGCGCTGTATAAGCCATCCTTGCTCACTCCTTCTCACCTGTTTTGTCAAACCTTCTGATCTTATCTATTATACTATAAGCAATAGCCTTTTTCCAAAGTTGGTTACGCCAACCCATATTTGAACTCAAATAACATAGCACTCAGATACATCTCACTATACATGAGGACGCCCCGAGCGCTATGTTTTTTTACATATATGATAATAAAATGTGAAAGGTCGTTCCAAATCCTTTAGAGGAGACACGGATTTGTCCTCCAATATCATGAATGATTTTTTGGCAAACAGATAACCCTAGCCCAGTCCCTTCATCTTTTGTTGTGAAAAAAGGATCGAAAATCTTATCAATTAAATATCCAGGTATCCCAGGTCCTGTATCTTGAATATTTAGACTAATCTTGTTGGAATCCTCTTCGTAATGGTATGATACCGTCAGGGTTCCTTCATTTCCCATAGCTTCCATTCCATTTTTACAGATATTTAAGAAAACCTGCTTTAATAGTTCAGCATCACCGACAACCATCGGTAAGGCCTCTGTCCCTGTGTAACGAACCTCAATTCCATGCAACAAAGCTTCATTCTCGACGATAGGCATGATTTCTTCAAAGACAGTATGTAAACTGATCATTTGATATTGAACATCGCGAGGTTTGCTCAGAAGCAGAAATTCACTGACTAATGAATTAATCCGATGCAATTCAGTTAACATAATATCAGTAAAAGTCTTTTCTTTATCCATCCCGTTTTCCTTAAAGGATTGCTGAAACATTTGTAAAAAGCCTTTGATTGAAGTTAACGGATTTCTTATTTCATGAGCAGTCCCTGCTGCGATTTGTCCGATCATCGCAAGCCGGTCACTCCGCTCAATCTTTTGTTCCAATGAACGCATATTGGTCACATCTTTAAAGATAACATAAGCTCCAACAATTTGACCTACTTCATTATGCAAAGTATTAGAGTCTACTAAAAGCTCGTAACGTTGCTTTTGATTTGTCCAAGACATAGCTTTATTTTGGAATTTTACCCCCTCTAAAAGCTCTCGTTGTACTAGTCGCTGCTCCTCAGGAATCCCTGCAAAAACCTGATCAATATGCTGATTTAATACAAGCATTCGTTCTACACCTAATATTTTACAGGCTACTTGACTTATATCGACCAATCGAGCCTGAACATCTAGAACGACGACACCCAGATTAATTTCAGAGGTGAGTTGGTTAGCCATACGTTGGGATAGGGATATGGATAAATCTTTGGTTAGCTGGAATAAATGGAAAAAATAAATCGGCTCCTCATTTTTATAAGAAGTAGTAATCATAACAGGTGTTTTTGATTTTTTACCCTGAACATCTTGATAAATCATTTCTGTTGGTTTTAACGACTGTTTTTCTTTGTCTAATAAACTATCGTAAAGATGACTCACAGAATTCATATACGGTATTACTTTTTGAAATGGTGCAGCGATGATCTGTTCATAGCTAAACCCTGTTGCCTGTAATAAGGCTTCACTCACTTCCAAAATGAGACCCTGTCCATCAACAATGAGTAAAGCGTGCTTGATGTGTTGTGAGTATTGCTTTAGTCTTGAGAAAGCATGGCACTTCTGTGACGTTATTATTTTCTCCAACTGTCGCCTCTCCCCTTCCCCATTACTTTCAGTAAGCGGTTTTTACTTTTAGTAGACTTCAAATACAGATTCGGCAACAAAATGGTAAGCCCCTGCTTGTATGGAATAGTTTTCCTCCAAAATATATCGCTAGCCTTCGCCAGGTAACAACAAAAAACGCCACTTATCAAAAGTGACGTTCTAGTTATATGTATAGATGCCGTGCACCTATCATTGATACATTCCATCCGAGCGTTACTTATACAATCGACTCAGACCAGGCTACCCTACGGCACACGCAAGGTCCTACTTATGGCTGCTTCCTTCCGGACCTGACCAGGTTCATAGGTTCACGTTGCATAGGACCCAATCCTCAACACCGATGGTATAAGGCAGACCTCACATAAAATGACCGCTGATAGGAATTCAATCCTGCTACTGCGGATTGCAGGTTACAGGGCACCGCAACCTCCCCATCTAGCACGGCAAACTTTATAAACAAAGTACTTGAAAATCTTTTGCTCACTAAGCATACCATAATAGAATTGGGATAAGCAAGCGATAAACAAATCCAGCACAGGAAAAAGCAAGCAAGTGTATTTCCAGAGTGTCTCCTTGATTTTCGTTATCAGATCAGCCAATATAGGGAGAAAGGAAGAACAAAGTGAGGCTGAATGAATGAAACGTGAACGTCTAGATAAAATATTAGCTAACACAGGAAAAGGAACTCGTAAGGAAGTAAAACAACTGATCAAACAGCGCATCGTTACTGTTGATGGTATCGTGGCAACCGATCCTGGTATGCACGTTATTCCAGAACAACAGCATATAGAAATTGATGGTGTTCCGCTTCTATTTAAACGTTGGGTATTCGTTATGCTTAATAAACCAGCAGGTGTTATTTCAGCAACTGAGGATGCCCTACATGAAACGGTTGTTGATTTGTTACCTGATGAATGGAGACACAAAGTGCACCCTGTAGGTCGTCTCGATATCGACACAGAAGGTCTTCTCCTTCTAACCAACGATGGGCAGCTCTCCCATAGCCTGCTTTCTCCTAAGAAGAAAGTGGACAAAGAATATTTTGCCCGTATTGAGGGACGCGTTACAGATGAACATATTGCTGCATTCAAGCAAGGTGTAACATTGGACGATGGTTATGAAACCATGCCAGCTACTCTGGAAATCCTCCAATCAGGGGACATCTCTGAAATTCATGTGACCATCATGGAAGGGAAATACCATCAGGTAAAGCGTATGTTTGCCGCTTTCGACCTTAAAGTTGTCTACTTGAAACGAGTGCGTATGGGTCCTCTCTTACTCGATGAATCACTTGAGCTAGGTGAATTCCGTGAGCTAACGGAAGAAGAATTGAACTCCTTACGTAAAGGACAAGAAAACGAGTAAGATAAAAGCGGTTTTTAATTCGTTTGTCTGAGGGAGATGCTCTTTGCATCTCCCTTCTTCTTTTTTCGCAGTTGTCGAAAAAAATCTTTAAGCATCATCTGGCATTCTTCTTGTAAAATCCCTGCCCAAACAGGTACCTGATGATTAAATCTTGGTTCGTCGCATAAATTCATCAATGTTCCTGCACAGCCCGCTTTTGGATCAGTTGCCCCGTAATAAACCTGTTCGATCCGGCTTTGTACAATGGCGCCAGCACACATCGGACATGGCTCTAGAGTCACATATAGGTCACATCCGATTAACCGCCATCCCCCTAAGTTTTTACTCGCTTCACGTATAGCAATCATTTCGGCATGTAAGGTCGGGTCCTTTTGTGTTTCACGCAGATTATATCCCCTGCCGACAATCTCTCCCTTTCGTACGATAACCGCACCAATCGGAACCTCTCCTAATGCTGCTGCCTTTTTTGCTTCATTCATCGCTTCTCTCATAAACCTCTCGTGGTTTGGTTCCATCTATCATCACTACTTTCCGTACCCATTTCTATTATTCTTCAGTATAGCTCGCGATGTACTTAACTTCAAACCTCACTCTGGTAGATCCACACTGCTTTCTCGGTAACTCCACTCGCCATTCCTCAGGGAAGTATCTCTGTTAGAGGAGAAGTGGCTAGTACCGAAGCATGAGCCGAGAGAAGCTCGCGTTAAGAAAATAGACCATACAAAAAAACACGCTATCAAATAACGTGTCTTCTCTATTTTTTCGAAACAATATGTCCTGTCGATAAAATATCGCGCAGCTTCTTTACCGCTCTTTTTTGAATACGACATACACTCATCTGTGAAATTCCCAATTCATTAGCAATGGTTCGCTGAGATAAACCGTCTATGTATGCAGAATATATGACTTTTTGCTCCTCTTCCTTTAATTGTTCCATCGCCTCCCCTAAATCTAACTGATTTTCAAGCGCTCCAAAATCGTCTACTGGGGAACTAACTAAATCCCCAATCGTTGACCCGCCCTCGTCTGTACTTAGAGGAGCATCAAGAGATGTTAGTTGGTAATACTCACGCCCAGCTAATACCTCAATGGCTTCCTCTACAGACATTTCCATTTTATCGGCAATTTCCTGAACATCTGGAGAACGCTCCAATGTAATGGTTAGCTCATCAATAACCTGTTGAATACGTGCTCCCTTCTCCTTAATTCGACGTGGCACTTGGACATACCAAGATTTATCTCTCAAATAATTCTTCATATGCCCAATTAAACTTTTCATCGCATAAGGTTCAAAAGCAAATCCTAAACTAGCATCAAATTGCTCTAATGAGCGCAGTAATGATATCTGCCCAATCTGATATAAATCCTCATAAAAATCCCGACAGTTACGAGAGATCTTTTTAGCCGCCATTTTAATCATAGAGTCATAATTAACTAACAAATCGGTAGCTAGTTCTTGGCAGCTGGTTTCCTGATACCTTCGTATCTTTTCTAGATCACTCTCTGCTATCCCGGGAGATGACGCTAACATTGGATTCTGCTGCATGCGTATTCCCTCCTAGACTTCCGCCAAGCCATTTAGTAAGTACCACCTCTGTACCATTTTCATTTGATACCTCAACTTCATCCGTCAGCGCTTGCATCATGTAGATTCCTAAACCGCCAGCTTTTACATCTGCTATTTCTTTATCATGTAAAGAGCTCGCTTTTTCAGACACCGTTTTGTAATCAAAGCTCTCCCCATAGTCTTTAATGACAATACGCAAACTCTCAGGAGCTGTCTCGAACGCCACATCAATAAAACCATCTTCCACTCCTTCATAGGCATGAACAATCACATTATTACAAGCTTCAGATACAGCAACCTTCATATCTTCAATATCTTCAAAAGAAAAACCCATTCTAGTTGCTAATCCATATAAAGAGAGCCGAACTACATCGATAAAGTCAGCATGAGCAGGTATGGTCATACGGACTAATTTATTTTGAGCAATCATGCCGTTCCTCCTGTCTTATCCATACGTGATTCCTTTTGTGGCATTAAAAACTTAGTAATCCCAATCATATCGAACAGACGCTGGGTTTTAGGAGAAACTTCCTCTACATTCAAAGTTGTTCCCATTTCATTCCGCATTTTTAGAAAGGAAATAATAATGCCTATCCCTGTGCTATCGATATATCGTAAATCTCGTAGATTTAAGGTTAATGTTTTATCTTTTTGTATAGCGAGGGGCTCCAAAACCGTTCGAAAATAAGGAGCCATCGATAAATCAAGCTGACCTTGCAGAAATACAATTGTGCCTGACTCTGTTTCCTGCTGTGTCATTTCAAAAACATTCGTTGGGTTCATTCTCATTATCACCTCTGCATTAATAACTGATCTTTTATCATGTACCCACATTTATCTGTTATTGAATCAATATAAAAATATTTGATACATCACTAGAAGATGCCAAAGAATGGGGAGAACCCATCCCATGTGACTCTCCCCTTTTGTTTTTCATCCTTTGGCTCTTCTTTATTTTAATTTGGTTTTGCCACTACTAATACACGACCATTGTCCAATTCACGCTCATAACGTTCTGCTTCTGATTTACTCAATCCTAGCGATTCCATTTTAGAGCGCAATTCGTCCCCACGAGAACGGAATAAATTTGCGATACTACCAAATACTCCTTCCTCGCTTACTCCTATTTCCTCCGCTTCTGTAGTTTCTGCAAGGGTATGGGTCCGCTTTTCATCATGGGCTAGTACATAAATATGATCAGGAGCGTATCCCAAACGGTCGAATTGTTGAATAACTTCTTTCACCTGTACTCCGTTTTCTACTACATGAACTTGTGGTACCATTGTTCATTCCTCCTTCAAATGTTTATGTTTCTTGCTTGCCCTTTACTTACCCTAGCTTTTTTTGACTGAAACAAAAATAACTGCAACGAATCGCTCTCGGTTAGCTTGTTTCAGCTATCTATTAGTAGGGTAAAAAGTAAGCACTCACCCCTAAAAACAGCGCAACGAAAGCATCCACGCCTCTTCATCGTCGCTATAACAAAGGGATTATCAAGAGTTAATTTAGATGATCATTATAAGGAGGAATTTCCAATGAATAAGTCTACATGGATATCTCCGCCACCAAATAGAAAAAGAGCAGGTTATCTTTTTAAAGGAACCTGCTCTTTTTTCTGTATGCATGTAGCCTGTTTGTACCACATTGTACTAGATTATAGCCAAACTCTCTCTCCTATCTACTACCTGAAAATTGTTCTTCTTCTGTTGATCCATGCAAGGCAGTCGTAGAAGAATTACCGCCTGAGATGACTTGTGCAACTTCGTCGAAATATCCTGTTCCTACTTCACGTTGATGCCTTGTTGCGGTATACCCCTTTTGCTCACTAGCAAACTCTTCTTGCTGTAACTCTGAGTAAGCCGCCATTCCTCGATCTCGATAGCCGTGAGCTAGCTCAAACATACTGTGGTTAAGCGCATGGAAACCAGCCAGGGTAACAAATTGGAACTTATACCCCATCTTCCCGATTTCCTGCTGGAAGGAAGCGATGGTATCCTCATCTAGTTTCTTTTTCCAATTGAAGGATGGTGAGCAATTATAGGCTAATAATTTGTTTGGATATTTCTCATGAATGGCTTCGGCAAAACGTTTAGCTTCTTCTAAATTAGGCTCTGACGTCTCGCACCAAATAAGATCTGCATAAGGAGCATATGCTAGTCCTCTGGCAATCGCTGCATCTAGTCCTCCACGTATTTGATAGAATCCTTCCGCTGTACGATCCCCTGTCAAAAATTCCTGATCTTTCGGATCAATGTCACTTGTAAGTAGGTAAGCGCCATTGGCATCGGTACGAGCTACCACTATGGTTGGCACCCCCATTACATCAGCAGCAAATCGTGCGGCTACCAAATTTCTGACGGCTGCTTGAGTAGGAATTAAGACTTTTCCTCCCATATGACCACATTTTTTCTCAGAAGCTAATTGATCCTCAAAATGAACACCTGCAGCGCCCGCCTCAATCATGGCTTTCATTAATTCAAATACATTAAGTGGCCCACCAAACCCAGCTTCCGCATCGGCTACGATTGGTGCAAACCAGTTGATGTCTTCTTTTCCTTCCGAATGAGAAATTTGATCTGCCCGCTGGAAGGCTTGATTAATTCTTTTTACCACTTGTGGCACACTGTTAGCTGGATATAAGCTTTGATCGGGATACATGTGACCAGATAGGTTGGCATCAGCAGCGACTTGCCATCCGCTTAAATAGATGGCTTTTAACCCGGCCTTCACTTGCTGGATCGCTTGATTTCCCGTTAAAGCCCCTAGTGCATGAACATAGTCCTCGGTATGAAGCAGATTCCAAAGTCGATCTGCTCCCAGCTTTGCCAATGTATGTTCGACTTGAATAGAACCACGTAAGCGTACTACTTCCTCAGCCGAATAAGGTCTCGTAATTTCTTCCCAACGTTTAGACTCCCAAGACTGTTCCAATTCCTTGATTTGCTTCAATTTGGTCATTGCTCCCCACTCCTCTTCCTTTTTTAGATGTGCTCATACGCTGGTATCGTAATGAAAGGCATAAATTTTTCCGCCTGAACGACTTCTTTAAACAAAGCAATTGCTCTTGAAAACTCCCCTGCCTCAAAGCGTTCAGAACCGATTTCCTGCTGTAAGGTAGCGATTTCTTCATGGATCAATTCCTCTACCCATTCCCATGTGATTTTACGACCATCTGTTACTATTCCATCGGGATGCCGAATCCATTGCCATACTTGGGCACGAGATATCTCCGCCGTAGCCGCATCCTCCATGAGATTGTTAATGGGCACTGCACCCATTCCCCTCAGCCACGCCTCAACATATTGAATAGCTACACTGATATTTGTCCGTAACCCCTGCTCTGTAATCGTACCCTCTGGAACAGCTAATAAGTCTGCTGGACATACCTGTACGTCGGTTCTCTTTAGATGTAGTTGATTAGCAGAAGGCATGATTTGATCAAATACACTCATTGCAACTGGCACAAGACCAGGATGGGCAACCCATGTACCATCATGACCTGCTAGTGCCTCCCTTTCTTTATCCAGCCTTACCTTCTCGAAGGCAGCTTCATTGGCCAATACATCATTACGAACAGGAATCTGTGCTGCCATTCCCCCCATTGCATGAGCATTTCGTTTATGGCATGTCTGAATGGTTAGATCGCAATAAGCTTTCATAAAAGGAACAGCCATGGTTACTTGAGCACGATCAGGGAATATTATCCTTTTGTTTTTGCGGAATTTTTTGATAAAACTAAAAATATAATCCCATCGTCCACAGTTAAGTCCAGCACTGTGATCTCGTAGTTCATACAGAATTTCATCCATCTCAAAGCTAGCAAGAATCGTTTCTATGAGCACTGTTGCCTTAATCGTACCTTGTTCAATTCCTAGCCTTTGTTGGGCGAATACGAAAACATCATTCCATAGCCTTGCTTCTTCGTGCCCTTCTATCTTCGGAAGATAAAAATAAGGACCCGATCCTATTTCCAATAGCTTTTTGGCATTGTGATAAAAATAGAGACCAAAGTCCACAAAACTAGCTGACATAGGGTGACCATCTACATAAATATGCTTCTCTTGTAAGTGCCAGCCACGTGGTCTCACTAACAATGTAGTAATCTGCTCATGTAGCTGATATGATTTCCCCTCTTTACTAGTAAAGGAAATGGTACGGTTAATGACATCTCTCATGTTGATTTGACCTTCTATCGTATTTCTCCAAGAAGGTGAATTGGCATCTTCAAAATCGGCCATAAAAGCTTTAGCTCCTGAGTTACAAGCGTTGATGACCATTTTCCGATCTGAGGTGGGGCCAGTAATTTCAACCCGACGATCCTGTAAATCAGCAGGAATAGGGGCAATCGTCCAATCCGCTTCTCGAATGTCTTTGGTTTCCTCTAAAAAGTGGGGCATCATTCCCTGATCAAATTCCTGTTGTCGTTTTTCTCTCTTTAGCAAAAGCTCCTGTCGTCTCACCTCAAATGTTCTTGATAGATCAGCTAGAAAACTCAATGCATCTGGTGTCAATATTTCTTGATACCGCTCATTCATCTCTCCAGTAATCTGAACACCAGCTGGATACGGTTGAATTTCAGTCAAAATTCTTTCCATTTTCAACACTCCCCTCCGTGTAACTACCTCCACTTATTCAACTAATCCTGATCCACTACATGTACAACAACTTATACAACCATGTCCTTGGCATGAGACACAGTAATCCCCTTCGTGTGTATGACCTTTTCCCTTACAATGCGGGCAGTCATTTTCGCCATTTCCATTGCATTTGTAGCAGTCCATCTTCCATCCTCCTTATCCTGTAGTAATTCTGTATTATAACAATAATCTTTTATATGAATTAATATATAACAGTTAGTTCTGAATTGACAATCTTTTTTAAAATTATTTTCCAATAAATTCTTTTTTATCATAAAAATTCTTATTCCAATTGCTTTTTACGATGCTAAAAACCATAAAAAACTGGTAGCTGTCTATTGAATAGACGACTACCAGTTTTGCTTTTACCTATGAAGTTTTATACAGCCATTAAACAGTACCTACTCTGTTATTTCTTAGCTGTAATTCGTTCTACTCCACCCATGTAAGGACGCAATACTTCTGGAATCACAACAGAGCCATCTGCTTGTTGGAAGTTTTCCAGAATAGCTGCTACTGTACGACCTAATGCCAAACCAGAGCCATTCATTGTATGCACGAATTCCGGTTTGCTTTTTGCATCGCGACGGAAACGAATATTTGCACGACGAGCTTGGAAATCCTCAAAATTAGAACAAGAAGAAATCTCACGGTAGGTGCTATAGCTTGCAAGCCATACTTCCAAATCGTACTTTTTCGCAGCTGTAAAACCAAGGTCACCTGTACACATGCTCATGACACGGTATGGCAAGCCAAGCATTTGCAACACGGTTTCCGCATTGTTTACCAGCTTTTCTAGCTCTTCATATGAATCCTCAGGTTTCACGAACTTCACAAGTTCAACCTTATTAAACTGATGCTGGCGAATTAATCCACGTGTATCACGTCCTGCTGACCCCGCCTCAGAACGGAAGCATGCACTGAATGCATTGTATTTAAGCGGTAGTTGAGCGACGTCAATAATCTCGTCACGATGCATATTGGTAACAGGTACTTCAGAAGTTGGGATCAAGAAATAATCAACTCCATCTACCTTAAAAGCATCCTCTTCAAACTTAGGCAATTGTCCTGTCCCGGTCATGCTAGCGCGATTAACCATATATGGTGGTAATACTTCTTCGTATCCATGCTTGTCTGCATGAAGATCCATCATAAAGTTCATTAGGGCACGCTCTAAGCGAGCACCCATGCCTTTATAGAAAACAAAACGGCTTCCTGTAACTTTGGACGCTGTTTCAAAATCAAGAATACCTAACGCATCGGCTACTTCCCAATGTGGCTTTGGTTCGAAGCTGAAGGTTGGAACTTCTCCCCACATCCGATGCACTGCGTTATCATCTTCTGTTGTACCTATTGGCGTGCTTTCATGTGGCAAATTAGGAAGGCTTAATAGAATGATATTTAGCTGTTCGTCTAACTCACGCAGTTCTTCATCCAACGCCTTAATGCGTTCATTAACTTGCTTCATCTCAGAAATCAGATGATCTGCATTCTCTTTATTACGCTTTAATACGGCTACTTGCTCTGATACTGTATTACGTTTATTTTTTAGCGTATCCCCTTCTTGAATAAGCTGTCTACGTTTTTCATCCACTTCTGCAAACTGATCCAGTGCGGAGATATCCTCGTTACGGTGCGTCAATCGACGTCTTACTTCTTCAATATCTTGACGCAGTATTTTTACGTCTAACATGTAAAACCCCTCCAAATTTTAGACAAAATAAAAAACACCCATCCCATCTACTAGGGACGAATGTTAACTCCGCGTTGCCACCCTCATTGATAAGCCATATAGCCCGCCTAAATCAAACAAGCTAGTCTTATCCTCTTCATTCCACGTAAATAACGGTACGCACGACCGGGCAAAGTTATGTCCTTTACCACTCAAAGATGGATTCTTCTGCCCATTGGGTCGATTCGCACCAACCATCGACTCTCTTAACCAATAAAAACAGAGTACTATTTCTTATCAACATGTTCTTTATGGGTGTTTTTCTTGTTATTAAATGTACTACATGATGTAATCAATTGCAAACAATGCTCTATGTTCATTTTACACGCTCTGTTTTATTTTGAAAAGAAGAAAGCACCCTATACGGATGCTTTCCCTGTTGTTAGATATTCTTTCACCATGCCTACAAAATATTTATGCATTCGATAATCATCTGTTAGTTCTGGATGAAAGGATGCCGCTAAAAATTGCCCTTGACGAGCAGATACGATATTTTCTTCATGTTTCGCTAACACTTCGCCTTTATCGCCGACTTTTAGGATAAGAGGCGCACGGATAAAGACAGTTGGAAAGTCAGAAGCTACGCCAGCAATTGGCATCTTGATTTCAAAGCTTTCCTTTTGTCGTCCAAAAGCATTTCGCGCCACTTTCATTTCCATTAAACCTAGATGAGCTTCTGGTGCATACTCAATTTCATTTGCAAGTAAGATAGCACCTGCACATGTTCCAAACACAGGCTTCTTCTCATTCGCAAACTGACGAATAGCGTCCATAAAGCCGTATTTATGCATGAGTTTGCTTATAGTTGTACTCTCGCCACCCGGAATGACCAAGCCATCTATCTCAGATAGCTCGTCCACCTTTTTAATTGCGGTAGCTTCCGCACCTGCTAACTCAAGCATGCGCATATGTTCTGCAACCGCACCTTGTAGGGCGAGAACACCGATTCTTGGCTTGCTCATATTACCAACCGCGCTCTTGCATGCGCTCAGCTTGCGGCAACTTAGAAATTTCGATTCCTGTCATCGCAGAACCAAGGTCTTTAGAAACGCGTGCAATCAATTCGTAATCAGTGTAGTGTGTTGTTGCTTCTACAATAGCACGAGCGAATTTTTCAGGATTCTCGGATTTAAAGATACCGGAACCTACGAATACGCCATCCGCACCTAGTTGCATCATCAAAGCAGCATCAGCTGGTGTTGCAACACCACCGGCAGCGAAGTTTACAACAGGAAGCTTTCCTGTTTTGTGAATTTGCTCCAACAATTCATACGGAGCTCCAAGATTTTTCGCTTCAGCCATTAATTCATCATAAGACATGCTCTGTACTTTACGGATTTGCGCTTGCATCGTACGCATATGGCGAACAGCCTCAACAATGTTTCCTGTTCCTGGCTCCCCTTTTGTACGAATCATAGATGCACCTTCTCCGATACGACGAAGAGCTTCACCTAAATCACGCGCACCACAGACAAATGGCACTGTGAAATCTTTTTTATTAATATGGTACAAGTCATCAGCAGGAGTAAGTACTTCACTTTCATCAAGATAATCTACTCCCATAGATTCCAGGACACGTGCTTCTACAAAATGACCAATACGTGCTTTTGCCATTACAGGAATCGTGACGGATTTTAATACTTCCTCTACAATTCCTAGATCAGCCATGCGCGCTACGCCACCGGCCGCACGAATATCAGATGGAACGCGTTCCAGTGCCATAACGGCTACTGCACCCGCAGCTTCCGCAATCTTAGCTTGCTCAGCGTTGACAACGTCCATAATTACGCCGCCTTTTTGCATTTCTGCCATTCCACGTTTAACACGATCTGTACCTACCTGTACCATCAGTGAGCCTCCCCTATAAGTGAACATCCCTACAAAAGGATTAGATTTGAAACATTGTTTTTATTGTAAACCAATCAGAAAAAGTAGACAACATATCTTGACAGAATATTTGCCTTCTTTTAAAGTTCTATTGCTCGCAACGCTACCTCTGCTTCATTAGCCAACAATACTTTTAAACAGATTAGCGATAAATTCAAAGATACTTCTAAAGAATAGGCGAATCCAGCTACCTTCTTCTACATCTTCAGCAGCTATCAAATCTACTCCGCCCTTTAGATTACTTGGCATCAAATAATCGCTTTTCCCTTCTGTATCAAGGTGGACGGTACCAATAACATCACCTTTTTTAATAGGAGCCGTCAAAACTTTATACTCGACACGAGGCGTTGCTTTAGCTTCTTCTCCAATTTTACCCACAACATTAACTGATTTGGTGGTAATAACTGGAACTTCTAGAGCTACACCCTTTTTAACTGGTGCATTTTCAAATCCTGGTACAGGTACGCCTTTTCCCAGCTTCTCTGTAGCTTTGTAGGTGCTATATCCATAATTTAATAACTTTTTCGTTTCTTCAAAACGACTTGTTTTTGTTTTAGCTCCCATAACAACTGTGATTAAGCGCATTCCATCACGATAAGCTGTTCCTGTAAAGCAATAGCCTGCTGCATCCGTATAACCAGTCTTAAGACCATCTACCCCAAGTGTTTCATTTGGCAAACCTGGAAGCATCCAGTTATTGTTTGCTAGCTTGATTTCATCTTTTTGACCCTCACGGAACACCCAGCGCGGTATGTTAGAAATTTTTAATGCCTCAGGATAATCAGTCACTAAATGATCTGCCAGGATAGCTGCATCACGCGCAGACATCACATTATCCTTGCTTGTATCGGCTGGTTTAAAAGGGCCTAATTCATTAGCAGGCAAACCAGTTGATGTAACAAAAAACGTATTTTTCATCCCCAGCTCTTGGGCTTTTTTATTCATCATGTCTACAAAATTGGCTTCAGATCCACCAATCTTTTCTGCTAACAGTGCTGTAGCATCGTTAGCTGAGGCAATCGCCATGGCTTTATATAGTTCACTTACCTTGTGACTTTCCCCAGCATTTAAGTACACGCCTGAGGAGTCCTTTATTTTAGCAATAAAGAAAGCATAGTCACTAACAGGTACAAGTTCATCCTCTTTAATTTTTCCTTTTTTAATAGCCTCTAATACCAGATACTCAGTCATCATTTTAGTCATACTAGCTGGTGGCAATGGAGTGTCTGGATTTTTACTATACAAAATCTTTCCCGTTGATGCTTCTACTAGAATTGCTGAACTCGCCACTAAATCAAGATTGGCAGGCGTGTCAGCAGCAGAAGCCTGCATTGCTCCCCCAACAATGGATAGCATTCCAATCGCACCAGCCAATAAAAGTTTGTTTACTCTCGCTGTCCATTTTTGCATCATGTCTACAATCACTCCCCTACTTTTTAAAAATATCCTTTTTTTTCTTTTTTCCTGTTGAACACAGTCTTTAGTCTATCATACTAAAAGCCGTTGTTTGAAGAGCACCATACGCATCTCAATGAGAAAAATTGCTGGTAATGCTAGCCAACAGAAAATCCCCTCTTTTAACCTGACGTTCTAATAGGATGTTTTGATACAGATTTTATTTGTTTTTTTGGAGACGTAGCTTCTGATTCTACAACCCTTCGTGATAATACGATCTTTTACATCGTATATTTCATTCCTTAGATAGCATAAAAAACAAAAGGACTCCCAAATGGGAAAGCCCTTTTGTCTCACCTTGCTTTTTAGCTTGGTAAACCTATCGTTGCTCTATCCTTATGAAATAGAGTAGTTTGGAGATTCTTTTGTAATTTGAACATCATGTGGATGGCTTTCACGCAAGCCTGCACCAGTAATACGAACGAAAGTAGACTTATCACGCAAGTCGGCAATTGTAGCCGCCCCACAATAACCCATACCAGCACGTAGACCACCAACAAGCTGATACACAACATCAGCCAAAGGTCCTTTATAAGCTACACGCCCTTCAATACCTTCAGGAACTAGCTTCTGAGCATTCTCCTGGAAGTAACGATCTTTACTTCCTGCTTTCATAGCGCCGATGGAACCCATTCCACGATACACTTTAAAACGACGTCCTTGATAAATTTCAAATTCACCTGGAGATTCATCTGTACCTGCAAACAAGCTACCAATCATGATAACAGATGCGCCGGCACCTACAGCTTTCGCTAGATCACCAGAGTATTTAATACCACCATCGGCGATAACTGGAATATTATATTGACGTGCTACAGTGGCGCACTCATAAATCGCTGTGATTTGTGGAACCCCAATTCCAGCAACAACACGAGTAGTACAAATTGAACCAGGACCAATTCCCACTTTAACAACAGAAGCCCCTGCCTCAATCAGATCCTTTGTAGCTTGTCCAGTAGCGACGTTACCAGCAATAATCGTTAATTCAGGGTAAAGGGTACGTACCTTCTTAACTGTCTCTAGAACCCCTTTAGAATGGCCGTGCGCTGTATCAATGACTAACACATCAATTCCTGCTTGTACTAAAGCCTCGGTACGCTCAAAAGTATCATTTGATACCCCTACTGCTGCCCCGCAAAGCAATCGTCCTTGCTCATCTTTCGCTGCATTCGGATATTGAATAAGTTTTTCGATATCCTTAATCGTGATAAGCCCTTTTAAGACATTATTTTCATCTACCAAAGGTAGCTTTTCGATTTTATGCTTCTGTAAGATTTGTTCAGCTTCTGGCAATGTAGTGCCTACAGATGCTGTAACAAGATTTTCTTTAGTCATTACTTCTTTGACCATAATGGAGAAGTCATGTACGAAACGTAGATCACGATTTGTTAAAATACCAATCAATTGATTTTGATCGTTAACGATTGGTACACCGGAAATACGATATTTACCCATGAGGGCATCTGCATCTGCAACAGTGTGGTTTTCAGTTAACGAAAATGGGTTTGTAATAACACCACTCTCAGAGCGCTTTACGCGATCTACCTCACTTGCTTGCTGTTCAATGGTCATGTTTTTATGAATAATACCTAGACCGCCTTGACGAGCCATTGCAATAGCAAGTGCAGATTCTGTTACTGTATCCATACCGGCGCTAATTAATGGTATGTTGAGTTTCACCTTTTTGCTTAATACTGTGGATACATTAACGTCTTTTGGAAGCACTTCTGATTTAGCTGGTACCAATAATACATCATCAAAAGTTAAGCCTTCCTTAGCAAACTTATTTTCCCACACGGTTCAAGGACCCCTTTCAGCCGAAAATCTTTTCATCAGTGTAGCAAACGGCTCAATTTAATGTCAAGGAATGCTTATATTGTTCGCTTTTATAGGAGAAAATATAAATGTTTCTTAGATTACATAAGAATAGTATTTATAAAAATGAATATTCGGAAAATAAAGGGGTAATTTTTCCATGTCTCTTCAAGATGTCTGGCAACAGCTTTCTATTATGGAAACCGAGCCTACTTCACGTTCTTTTCTTACTGCTTCTTATCAAAGAATGGGCTTACCAAATCCTGAAAAGCATGCCTTTCAAAACAGCACTCGTTTTTTATACACTTGGATGCAAGCTAGACATTTTTATGGGATGGCTGAGAAAAGTTCTTTATTAATCAAGCCTCTCCTATTGTTTTACGGATGCGTTCATTTACTTAAGGGCCTAATTCTTACCAAAGATCCAGATTATCCCCAGAACAGTCGCATGTTACAGCATGGTGTTACCGCACGAAAAGTTAAAAAAAACCCTTATCATTTGTTGGATGATGAAATGAAACCTCAAAAGGAAGGTTTCTTTCCCCATCTATGTCGGCTTCTTTCTATAAGTCCCATATCCGATCGTTATCGAGTAGGTGATCTATTTTTATCACTACCTGATCTTCGTGAGGAAATGAAATATTTCCAATTATCAAGTCCTTGGGTGCCTGTATCTATCATGACAGAGCGACCATTTGTGTTTACTCTCCCTCAAGCAGATGAAGGAGCACTCTCTTATTCAGATGAAACCTTGCAACATTATTTAAATCGGTTGTTTTTAGCTACTAATAAACAGGAGTCATCCGCAAGTTTTCCTTCCTTCTGTACACTTAGACAAAACACCGATAAAGCTAGGTTCACTCTACCTCCAGCTTCTTCTTTCTCTAGTCGGATACGTCTTTTTGAGTGTGATGACCGAGTATCTCTATTGGAACATCCCCTATTTTCAATAGACCAAAATAGGAATTTTTATCTTTGGAATGATATCCAGAATCAGCCTATCGCCCTATTTGCCAATCATTATTTATTACTCTATGGTCTAAGCATGCTTTGTCGTTATGAAAGTGAATTATGGGGAGAACTAGTATTGTCACATCAATATGCTGAAAAACTATTAATAGATAAGTTCTGCACGTATCATATGGAGCTTTTTCCATATATGGTAGGCCGGCAATTACAGCTTCTTACGTAATCTGTTAACACATCAAAAAAGCTAGTTATCCATAAATGGTAACTAGCTTCTATCTTTATTCCCTGAAAACTGGATAATAAAAGTCAGCATAAAGGCAATGTGGATAAGTCCTCGACCGATTAGTATTCGTCAGCTCCATGCATTACTGCACTTCCACACCGAACCTATCAACCTCATCGTCTATGAGGGGTCTTACTAGCTTGCGCTATGGGAAGTCTCATCTTGAAGGGGGCTTCACGCTTAGATGCTTTCAGCGCTTATCCCGTCCGCACATAGCTACCCAGCTGTGCCACTGGCGTGACAACTGGTGCACCAGAGGTGCGTCCATCCCGGTCCTCTCGTACTAAGGACAGCTCTCCTCAAACTTCCTACGCCCGCGACAGATAGGGACCGAACTGTCTCACGACGTTCTGAACCCAGCTCGCGTACCGCTTTAATGGGCGAACAGCCCAACCCTTGGGACCTACTTCAGCCCCAGGATGCGATGAGCCGACATCGAGGTGCCAAACCTCCCCGTCGATGTGGACTCTTGGGGGAGATAAGCCTGTTATCCCCAGGGTAGCTTTTATCCGTTGAGCGATGGCCCTTCCATGCGGAACCACCGGATCACTAAGCCCGACTTTCGTCCCTGCTCGACTTGTAGGTCTCGCAGTCAAGCTCCCTTGTGCCTTTACACTCTACGAATGATTTCCGACCATTCTGAGGGAACCTTTGGGCGCCTCCGTTACTCTTTAGGAGGCGACCGCCCCAGTCAAACTGCCCACCTGGCATGGTCCTTCCACCCGATAAGGGCGGCAAGTTAGAAACTCCGTACATCAAGGGTGGTATCCCAACGACAGCTCCACGAAGGCTGGCGCCCTCGCTTCACAGCTTCCCACCTATTCTGTACATGATGCACAAAGTTTCAATACCAGGCTACAGTAAAGCTCCATGGGGTCTTTCCGTCTTGTCGCGGGTAACCTGCATCTTCACAGGTATTATGATTTCACCGGGTCTCTTGCCGAGACAGCGCCCAAGTCGTTACGCCTTTCGTGCGGGTCGGAACTTACCCGACAAGGAATTTCGCTACCTTAGGACCGTTATAGTTACGGCCGCCGTTTACTGGGGCTTCGGTTCAAAGCTTCGCTTGCGCTAACCCATCCCCTTAACCTTCCAGCACCGGGCAGGCGTCAGCCCCTATACTTCGCCTTGCGGCTTCGCAGAGACCTGTGTTTTTGCTAAACAGTCGCTTGGGCCTTTTCACTGCGGCCTCCTCGGGCTATAAACCCTACCGAGGCGCCCCTTCTCCCGAAGTTACGGGGCCATTTTGCCGAGTTCCTTAGCAAGAGTTATCCCGCGCACCTTAGGATTCTCTCCTCGCCTACCTGTGTCGGTTTGCGGTACGGGCACCTTGTTCCTCGCTAGACGCTTTTCTTGGCAGTGTGAAATCAGGGACTTCGGTACTTATATTTCCCTCGCCATCACAGCTTGTGCTTACTGGTGTGCGGATTTGCCTACACACCACACTTACTGCTTAGACGGCCATCCAATAGGCCGCTCACCCTATCCTCCTGCGTCACGCCATTGCTCAAGCGGAACAGAGGTGGTACTGGAATATCAACCAGTTGTCCATCGCCTACGCCTTTCGGCCTCAGCTTAGGTCCCGACTAACCCTGGGAGGACGAGCCTTCCCCAGGAAACCTTAGGCTTTCGGTGGACAAGATTCTCACTTGTCTTTTCGCTACTTACACCGGCATTCTCACTTCCAAGCGCTCCACCGCTCCTCACGATACGGCTTCACTGCTGCTTGGAACGCTCCCCTACCCAGTCCATAAGGACTGCCATAGCTTCGGCGGTATGTTTAGCCCCGTTACATTTTCCGCGCAGAGTCACTCGACCAGTGAGCTATTACGCACTCTTTAAATGGTGGCTGCTTCTAAGCCAACATCCTGGTTGTCTGGGCAACTCCACATCGTTTCCCACTTAACATACACTTGGGGGCCTTAGCTGATGGTCTGGGCTGTTTCCCTTTTGACGATGGATCTTAGCACTCACCGTCTGACTCCCGGATATAAGTACTTGGCATTCGGAGTTTGACTGAATTCGGTAACCCGATGAGGGCCCCTAGTCCAATCAGTGCTCTACCTCCAAGACTCTAAATCCGAGGCTAGCCCTAAAGCTATTTCGGGGAGAACCAGCTATCTCCGAGTTCGATTGGAATTTCACCGCTAGCCACACCTCATCCCCGCACTTTTCAACGTGCGTGGGTTCGGGCCTCCAGTAGGTGTTACCCTACCTTCACCCTGGACATGGCTAGATCACACGGTTTCGGGTCTACGACAACGTACTTTCGCCCTATTCAGACTCGCTTTCGCTGCGGCTCCGTCTCTTCGACTTAACCTCGCACGCTATCGTAACTCGCCGGTTCATTCTACAAAAGGCACGCCGTCACACATAGAAAGTGCTCCGACTATTTGTAAGCACACGGTTTCAGGTACTAT
>NZ_CP017705.1:2040000-2165000 GCF_002706795.1 Brevibacillus laterosporus DSM 25 | reverse complement strand
TAAAGAACAAGAGGGTATCGTGTGAGTTAGTGATGCAAAGATGCTCGACAAAATCGTCATCTTTGGTTCCAATTCCTTGAATACCACGTCCTCCACGCTTTTGGCTACGGTAGGTCGTTACTGGTAAACGTTTCACGTAACCACTATGAGTTAAGGAAATGACAACTTCCTCTTCTGGAATCAGATCTGCATCTTCAATCATATCTTCGCCAATCGTGATTATCGTACGACGGTCGTCTCCGAATTTCTCTTTGATGGCGTTCATCTCTTCACGAATGATAGAGTAAATTTTATTCTCATCAGCAAGAATGCCTTTTAATTCAGCAATTTTAGCTAAAAGATCTTGGTATTCTGCTTCAATCTTTTCACGTTCCAGACCAGTTAGGCGTTGGAGACGCATGTCCAAAATCGCTTGAGCTTGTTCATGACTCAATCCAAATCGCTCGATCAAAGCATTGCGTGCTTCTTCTGCCATGCGTGACGCACGGATGAGACTGATAATCTCATCAATATGATCAAGTGCAATGCGTAAACCCTCTAAAATATGGGCGCGCGCTTCAGCTTGACGCAATTCATACTCGGTACGTCTGCGAACAATGACACGTTGATGCTCCAAATAATGGTAGATCATCTCACGTAAATTCAATGTTTTTGGACGTGAATTAACAAGCGCTAGCATATTAACCCCAAAGGTTGATTGCATTTGGGTATGCTTAAACAGATTATTTAACACGACTTTTGGAATAATATCTCGACGAAGCTCAATGACAATACGCATTCCTTTGCGGTCAGATTCATCACGCAAATCAGTTATGCCATCAATCTTTTTCTCACGTACTAATTCTGCAATTTTTTCAACAAGTCTAGCTTTGTTCACCTGATACGGGATTTCCGTTACAATAATGCGGGCTTTACCATTATTCTCTTCAATATTGGTTTTTGCACGCATAACAATGGAGCCACGTCCTGTTTCGTAAGCACGTCGGATACCAGAATATCCCAAAATTTCGCCAGCTGTTGGGAAATCCGGTCCCTTAATGATTTTCATCAGCTCAGCAACAGTAATCTCAGGATTATCGATCATAGCACTAACACCATCAATAACTTCCCTTAGATTATGGGGTGGTATATTTGTCGCCATCCCAACTGCAATACCTGCTGAACCGTTTACTAACAAATTCGGAAAACGAGAAGGGAGAACGGTAGGTTCTTCCTCATGTCCATCGTAGTTTGGTATAAAGTCTACTGTATCTTTATCAATATCCCGAAGCATTTCTAAAGCAATTTTGGAAAAACGGGACTCAGTATAACGCATAGCTGCCGCCCGATCGCCGTCCACAGAACCAAAGTTCCCTTGGCCTTCAACCAGCATGTATCTCATATTGAAATCTTGTGCCAATCGAACCATGGTCTCATAAATTGCCGTATCACCATGAGGATGGTACTTAGCCATTACTTGACCGACAACGTTTGCGGATTTACGGAAAGCCTTATCGGGAGTAAGCCCCATATCATGCATGGCATATAAGATACGGCGATGAACTGGCTTTAGTCCGTCCCTTACATCAGGTAAAGCGCGACTAACGATGACACTCATCGCGTAATCAATGAACGAGTCACGCATCTCTTGGCTAATGTCAATTTTTGAAAACCGAGATGTTTGTTCTGCCATTTTAGGTTACCCTCCAACTCGAAATTACAACGCTTTATTATAACATATAAGTGCGATTTACGTCCAAACGGCTAGAGTGAAAAGGCGATTTATTATATAAATTCCTCTGTTTTCCTCTGAAAGTTCTTCATGAGTTTTTGAATGTAGGGGGATACTTTTACATATCAAATTTCTAACACGATACGTATATCTTGTGCCATAACATAAGGAGGAGAAGTATATGCGTTGGTTGAAGGCAGCCTTGATAGGCCTGCTATTGGTGGGCCTTCTGCCTACTCATGCCAGAGCAATTAGCTCAGAGCATATGCCAATAGAAATCATAATAGATGCAGGACACGGTGGTATAGATGGAGGAACCTCTTATCAAGGAATTTTAGAAAAGGATATTAATTTGCAAATTGCCAAGCTATTGTATAAAGAATTAATGCTAAAAGGATATCAGGTTTTGCTAAATCGTACAGGCGATTATGCTCTAAGTGATGAAAATAAATGGTTACGTTCGCCCTCACGTCATATCCGTGATTTAGCTCAGCGACGACATTTGGCTAAGGAAGTTCGTCCACAAATGCTGATTAGTCTGCATGTTAATTGGTCAAATAGTAAATCTAGTAGAGGTCCGCTTGTCCTTTACCAAAAAAATAATCAAAGCTACATCCTAGCTGATATCATTCAACATCATTTGGATCAGTTGTATAAAACCAAGGGTGAACCAATGCCAGGCAAGACTTATTATCTACTTAAGCAATCGATTTGTCCGACAGTTATTGTGGAGATGGGCTATCTAAGTAACTCGCGTGATCGTCGTTTTCTAGTAAATGAAAAAACACAAATAAAGATTGCTAGAACCATTCAAGAGGCTGTTTCTGAATATATGCTTATTATGAACCAAATTCAAGATCAGGAAACCTGGGATGTGATCGAGGAACCCCAAAAACAACATAAATGAGCAAAAAAACAGGGGGAACAGGAGTGCTACTTCACTTATCAGTAGCCATTCCCGCTCCCCCTACATTTGTTATCCTTGCATAATGATGTTCTTTTTGCTGTACGTTTTCTCCCTTATGGTGCTAAGTAAAGGAGACCGTAGACAATGCCTTCTTCAACACATCCGCAGAATGCTTTAGTTTGGCTTTCTCTTCTTCATTTAACGTAATCTCAACAACCTCACGTACACCACTACGATTTACCACAGCAGGAACTCCTAAATATGTATCATGTAAACCAAATTCCCCTTGTAGAAGAGTGGAGATTGTCAAAATAGAATTTTGATTATATAAAATCGCTTTGGTTAAACGGGCCAAGCTCATTCCAATCCCGTAGTATGTCGCACCCTTTTTCTCAATAATATGATACGCCGCATCACGGACATTTATAAATATCTGATCTAATTCCTCTTTGCTAGGACCTACGCCTTGTTTCAAGCATTCTGTAATCGACTTGCCTCCAATACTGGCCTGACTCCAAACAGGCAATTCCGTATCGCCATGTTCTCCCATGATATAAGCGTGAATACTACGGGAATCCACTTCGAAGGCTCGGCTAAGCAAATAACGAAAACGTGCTGTATCAAGCAATGTTCCAGAGCCGATTACCTTTTCATGAGGTAATCCTGAAATCTTCCACGTTGCATATGTAAGAACATCTACTGGATTACTAGCTACGACAAAAATGCCTTGAAATCCACTATCCATGATACTCGTTACGATCTTATTAAAAATCCTGACATTCTTTTCAATCAGATCCATACGTGTCTCGCCAGGTAATTGATTTGCCCCTGCTGTAATGACCACAAGATCAGCATCCTTACAATCAGAGTAGTCACCTGCCCAAATCTTCATCGGGGAAGTAAACGGTAACCCATGACTTAAATCCATGGCATCCCCTTCTGCCTTATCCTTATTAACATCAATAATAACTAACTCATTTACAATACCCTGATTCAGTAGAGCATAAGCATAACTGGAACCAACAAATCCAGAACCAATCAATGCCACCCGTGAAACCTTACGAGATAACATATATTTCCCTCCCACTACACAATAGCAATATTTTCTCTATTCTATCCTTACTTTATTCACTCTCATTTTTCATCTTCCAGCTATTCTGTTATATTTGTCAAATTTTAATGTGCATCCTTTATCGTTTACAGGAAAAAAAAGCTATGCTATATTTCTAACTATATTTGTAAACCAAATTACAAATTAAGTTTACAAAAGTGAAGGAAGGGAGATTCTACATGATTTCAACACCCAGCTATTCTGAATTAGCCAGCAAAAATAAAAAATACTTGTGGCACCCCTTTACTCAAATGAAGGATTACTGTGAGAATGATCCCTTAATCATCGAGCGAGGTGAAGGCGTTACATTAATCGATGTGAATGGAAAGAAATATTATGATGGATTTTCTTCTATCTGGCTTAATGTACACGGACATTGTGTACCTGAATTAAATCAAGCAATAACCAAACAATTAGAACGAATTGCTCACTCAACTTTACTCGGTATGGCCAATGTACCAGCTATTCAATTAGCGGAAAAACTAGTCGAGATCACTCCAGAAGGACTTACGAAAGTCTTTTATTCAGACTGTGGAGCTACCGGTGTAGAGATTGCCTTAAAAATGGCCTTTCAATATTGGCAAAATAAAGGGATTAGCGGAAAGACTCGTTTTATTACCATGAATCAGGCATACCATGGCGATACAATTGGAGCTGTTAGTGTAGGCGCGATCCCCCTTTATCATCAAGTGTACAAACCACTGTTATTCTCTCCCTACGCCATTCCTTACCCTAATACATACAGGGAAGAAAGAGATGGTGCAGCACTGGAGCAAACGCTTCAATCTTTAGAGAAGCTTTTACAAGACAAGTCGAGTGAAATTGCTGCCATTATTATTGAGCCAATCGTGCAGGGAGCTAGTGGCATGATTGTGATGCCAGAAGGTTGTCTAAAGAAAATCGCTGAGCTAGCTGCTGCACACCAAGTACTTTTTATTGCTGACGAAGTCGCTACTGGCTTTGGACGTACAGGTAAAATGTTCGCTTGTGAACACGAGGACGTTACGCCTGACATCATGGTTATTGCCAAAGGAATTACCGGTGGTTATCTCCCCTTGGCTGCTACTCTAACAACAGATGAAATTTATCAAGGGTTTTATGCGAATTACGAGGAACAAAAAACATTTTTCCATGGGCATTCCTATACAGGAAATCCACTAGGCTGTGCGGTGGCTCTTGCTAATTTAGAACTGTTTGAATCAAAAGGACTGATAGAAAAAGTAGCTGCCGATGCAAAGTGGCTAGAACAGCAATGGCCTGCATTTTTAGAGAGAAAGCATGTAGGAGATATTCGCCAGAAAGGTCTGATGATTGGCATAGAGCTAGTGGTCGATAAACAGGAGCGAACTCCTTATCACTGGAATGACAGAATTGGGGTAAAAGTAAGCCAACGTTGCAAAGAATTAGGCTTATTAACACGACCACTAGGAAATGTAATTGTATTCATGCCTCCACTCTCCAGTACACGCGACGAGCTAATTGAAATGATTCAAATTTTATCTCAGGCGATTATAGAAGTTACAGAAGGTAGAGAAGTATGAGACATACCAATGGCATCTTTATTGCGGGAACCGATACGGAAATAGGTAAAACCATTATTACTGCTAGTTTGGCCGCAGCACTCCTTCATAAGGATATGGATATTGGAGTATGGAAGCCTGTGCAATCAGGAGCACGTGCTGATGATATAAATAGTGACGCCTCACGTATAAAAGCTCTGTCTGGATTAGAAGATGCCCCACATGAGATTGCACCGCTGTCCTTTGTAGAACCAGTCACACCACACTTAGCGGCAATTCGTGAGGGTACTATCTTAACACTACCAGGCATTATGCAGGCTGGCTCCCTTCTTTTTGCTAGGCATAAAAACCTGCTGGTGGAAGGTGCTGGTGGACTATTGGCGCCGTTAACTGACACAGAGATGGGAATTGATTTCATTAAACAGACTGGTTTTTCTGTCCTACTCGTCGCTCGCGGTGGCCTAGGAACGATTAATCATACTCTTCTCTCTATAGAAGCCTTGCGTACTAGAGAAATTCCTATTTTAGGCGTTATTTTAAATCAAACAGAAGCCACACTCTCTATGAAAGCAATCAGAAAAAACGCTGATTACATTGAGGACTTTGGTAAGGTCCCCGTTCTGGGGCTGTTTCCTTATCTTGTGGAGCCATTCACTAAAAAGCAACTTATTGAAGTGATAGAAGAGCATATTCAACTAACTCCTATCCTACGTGAATTTCAAGGTTAATCCTGAAAATGATGAAGTAATACTCTTTAGGGGGATTTGTGCTATGAATACATCAGCTACCAGCTCGACATATGATTGGTCTATTTTAGCTCGGAAATCTATAGCTGGTGAGCTTCTTACCAAGGTAGAAGCTCTCAGCATTTTACAAGCAGACGACGATGAATTATTGCCTATCTTGCAAGCCGCTTATCAGGTACGCTATCGCTTTTTTGCCAAACGAGTGAAGTTAAACATGATCATGAATGCTAAAAGCGGCCATTGTCGGGAGGATTGCGGGTATTGTTCTCAATCAAGTCGTTCGTCTGCACCTATTGAAAAATACACGATGTTAGACAAAGAGACTTTGTTAAAGGGAGCAGAGGAGGCTATCACACGAAAAGCCGGAACCTATTGTATTGTAGCTTCTGGCCGTGGACCAACAGAGAGAGAATTACAACAAGTAATCGAAGCAGTAAAAGAAATCAAGCAAACCTCCTCACTAAAAATTTGTGCCTGTTTAGGATTGTTAAAACCAGAACAAGCCAGTCGCTTAGCAGCTGCCGGAGTAGATCGCTACAACCATAACATTAATACAAGCAAGGATAACTATGCTTCTATCACTACTACTCATACCTACGATCAACGGACCGAGACAATTGAAAATGCAAAAACAGCTGGAATGTCTCCTTGCTCAGGAGTCATCATCGGGATGGGAGAAACGCTAGAGGAAATTGTGGAGATGGCCTATACTCTACGGGCAATTGATGCTGATTCCATTCCAATTAACTTTTTAAATCCAATCCTAGGGACACCATTAGCTCATATAAAACGAAATACGACACGTTTTTGTCTTAAAGTAATCGCCTTGTTCCGCTTTATTTGTCCAACAAAAGAAGTTCGGATCGCGGGTGGACGCGAACTAAATCTTGGGCACTTACAACCTCTAGCATTATACGCCGCTAATTCTGTATTTGTTGGTGATTATTTAACCACAGCTGGGCAAGCGATACATGCCGATCATCAAATGATTGCAGACATGGGTTTTGAAATTGAAGAAAATGCCTTTGCCAACGACCACGTACATGAGTAAATACCCGGATTTACAACAAGAATTAGATGATATGTGTAGTAAAGGGCTTACACGTAGCCTTCGTCCAATGGAACATATAGCTGGGAGCCAAGGGACGTGGATTGTATCAGACGGACAAAAATTACTTAACCTTTCCTCTAACAATTACTTAGGACTATCATATGATCCTCGTGTGCTACATTCATGGGAAATGACATCACAAGCTTTTGGAGCAGGAGGAACCTCTTCCCGTTTAGTCGTTGGCAACCTTTCTTGTTATGACCATACCGAGCAATTGATCAGCCAATGGAAGGAGCGGGAGGCAGCCCTGTTATTTGCAAATGGCTACATGGCTAATCTGGGCTGTATCACTGCACTAGTTGATCGTCATGGGGCTATTTATAGCGATCGTCTTAACCATGCCAGCATAGTAGATGGAACGATTTTAAGCAGGGCAAGCCATTATCGCTACCGTCATAACGACTATGAGCATCTACAGTATCTTCTTCAAAAACATAAGGGAAATCACCGGCGTAATCTAATCGTTACTGATACAGTCTTTTCGATGGATGGCGATAAGGCTGATGTAGAAGAACTGGTAAAAATCAAACACGATCATGGAGTATTTTTAATGGTGGATGAAGCCCATGCAGGCGGAGTTTATGGAAAAACAGGTGCTGGTCTATGCCATCAGTATGGCGTTCATCAAGAGGTGGACATTCTGATGGGAACATGTAGCAAAGCTCTCGGTCTATATGGGTCATATGTATGTGCTGATCAGGTATTAATTGATTACCTAATACATACCTGTCGTCCACTCATTTATTCAACTTCACTACCACCTGCTCTAGTCTCAGCAATTGGTCAATCTGTTGCCATTGTTCAACAGGAGGACTGGCGCCGAAAGGAACTCTACAGAAAAAGCAAACAATTCCGCACGAAGCTACAACAGGCGGGTTTGCTTGTCCCTTCTGGAGATTCGCCCATCGTGCCTCTTCTACTTGGTGATAATCAGACAGCAATCGAATATAGCAAACGTTTAGAACAGGCGGGGATTTTAGCTGTAGCTATACGCCCCCCAACCGTTCCTGAACATTCAGCACGAATCCGCTTTTCTCTCATGGCGACACATTCAGATGAAGATGTAGCTTGGGCAGCGCACCAAACCATTCAGACAGCAATGGAACTTGGAGTGATTACATGAAAATCAATGAAACTATTCTTTGGATACCAGGTTGGGGAATGTCTTCTTTTATTTGGGATAGATGGCAACAAAGCTTACCCGAGTATAATCATGTTTCAGTCGATTTCTCTCAAATGGACTCTCCTTCTGCTTTTTATCAAAAAGTGGAAGAAGCCTATTTTGGAAATTATCAGGAAATCCCCTCTCCTGTCTTCGTTGTTGGCTGGTCATTAGGTGGAATGTTAGCACAGCGTCTTGCTGCTACCTTCCCCGTTATAGGCCTTGTCCTTATAAATACAACTGCACGTTTTGTCCGTGATCAAATAAAGGACCAGCTAGGTTGGCCAACAACTTCTCTTATTCGTATGAAACGATCTATTACGAGGAATCGATATGAAGTGCTAGAACACTTTTATAGAAGTATGTTTCCTACATCAGAGGAAGAGCTTGCGCATGAAAAAAGCCGTATCTTACTTCAGCGTTGTAATTGGACAGAAGACGCTTTGTTAGCTGGGCTTGACATTTTACTTTTAGAGGACTGCCGCCCACTCTTAGCTAATATACATTGTCCTTGTCTACTCTTCCATTCTTTCGATGACCCGGTTATTCCTTATACAGCAGCACTGGAAATGGCAGAATCTATTCCAAACACTACACTCCTTTCACCTGATTACCAGGGTCATTATCCATTCGTATCTGATTCTTCTTATGTAAGTAACGAAATAAGGAGGTTTATTCGTGCCAAATAAACTGCACATCCAACAACGATTTAATCTGAAAGCCAGCTCCTATGATCAACATGCAATTGTGCAAAAGCAGATGGCCGATCAACTACTCCAATCGTTTCAAAGTAAAATTTTCTTCTCTCAAGCACTGGAGATTGGTTGTGGAACAGGATATCTAACTCGGAAAATGTTGGCTCACCCTCACTCATTACGAAACTATACTGCTCTCGATTTAGCAGACAAAATGCTACTCCAGACAGAACAAGCGATTCGAGATAATAAGCAATCACTCATCCCAGCATCACTTCAATTCGTATGTGCTGATATTGAAGAGTGGGTAAAAACCGCCCCTGATTCAAGCTATGATCTGCTACTCTCCAATGCTTGCTTTCAGTGGCTCCTATATCCACAAGAAACCCTCACTCACTTGCACAGAATTTTGCAGCCTGAGGGTCATCTGTTATTTTCAACATTTGGTCCTCTTACTTTCCATGAACTACAGGACTCCTATAACGCAACGTACGCTAACCTGGGAGAAAAAGCTCGCCGACACATTCTTAGCTTTGATAGCTCTACAACATGGACTTCTTTTTTAAAAAACGCTGGTTTTCAAAACATAAAAGTCCATACTTATTCCATCACACTTTATTACTCAACCGTTATCGATTTTTTACGGTCTATTAAAGAAATAGGAGCCACTGTTTCTTCCCCTACTCTTGGCCTAGGAGATAGACGATTTCTAATACCAATGATGAATTATTACAAAGATACTTTTCAGCAAGATCAAGGAATACCTGCTACCTATGACATTTTCTTATTCACGGCTCAATGTTAATTCGCCTATCTGTCATATTTACTAGTAAAAAAGCAGAACCTCAGGCTCATCTCCCTGAAGTTCTGCTTTTCGTATTAAGGAATAGCTTATTTTTACGATTTATTGTGATCCAAGACAATTTTGCTGTAGGAACGAACAGTCATAAAATAGTATCCAACATAGATAACCAGATACACTCCCATACTAACCAACACAGGTGTTAAGATGTTCATTCTAAACATTGCCGACATGGTGTTAAGTGCAAACAAGCTATGAGTAATACCTAACAGGAGCGGCCCCCCAAAAATAAAGGCTATCTGTTTACTAATCGCCTCTTTGCTCTCACGTTTCGTAGCACCAATCTTGTGTAGAATTGTATAGTACTTCTTGTCACTATGGGCTTCTGTGAGCTGTTTGAAGTAAATGATCGAGCCTGTTGCGAGCATGAAGACTAACCCAATAAATCCACCAATAAAAATCATTACCCCTGTCGTTTCCATCAGAGCTTGATATTGGGTGTAAAAATCTTGTAGTTCCTTGCGCTCCGGCATCACTTTACGTAGGTTTGCAGACAGTTCACTAGCTTTATACTGATTTTCAACATTAATGTTTTTGATCAAGTAAGACTCCCCAAACTGTTGAGCTTCTTGATAGTCAGCATCGGATACTACAAATGTAGTTTTTCCTAAATTACTTAATGCCGCTTTCTTAGCACCTACCAAGGTCAAGGTTTTTACTTGATCTCCTAGTTTGTAGGACACTTGATTGTTAAGGATATCGCTATGAAACATTTCATCATAAAAACCATCTGCCATTACCACTTCGCCTGATTTTACCTCTACAGACTCCCGATTCATAGCTTTAGCCAACTCGTTATATTTAGATTGACCTAATAAATATATACCCTCTGAGGTGCGATATTGTAAGGAAAAGCTGGCTTTCTTCTCATCTTCTGTCTTTACAACGGTATAAGGCACTTCCATTTCCAATTGGATTGGATTCTTATCCTTTGCATTTGCTAAGGCTTTTTCCACCTCGTTATTCCAGTCCTTACCGTCCTTATGATAGGAATAACTATATGGATTGCTTTGAGCCGTTACATCATTGACGTTGAAATAGAAGGTTGCTGCTGTTCCAACTGCACAGATCGTAATCGTACTTACCACGGTAATAGTAGCAAGAGCAGTGGCATTTCCTTTAATGCGATATAACAATTGACCTTTACTTACCATATTTAATCCATTGTAGAAGGAACGCTTATTTTTACGCGCCCGCTTAAAGTAAAAAATAAGGAAGTAATGGAACAATATATAAGTTCCTAACACAGTACCACCAATGATATAAAAAGCAATTAAAACATCAAAGTAATTCATGAAGTTAGCTGCTAGGAAATAGGCAGAACCAATCAGAAAAACAGAGAAGAGTGCTAGAATAACAGAACCCTTCGGAACCGATTCCCCTTCTTGCTCAGCACGAAATAGCTCAATTAATTTAAAACGATAAATTAATATATAGCCCTGTAGCGACGTAAAGAGAATTAGAACAAAAAACACTGTAGCTGTTTGTGTAATCGCCTCTAATGGAATTTCGAAGTTTACCTGCATATCAATATTCATTAGATAAACTAGTAGGGACAAGAAAGCTTTCGATAAAAAGCCACCCAGAATAATTCCTATGATTAAGGCTCCGATTCCTAAGAATAGGTTCTCAAAAAATAGCATCATTCCAACCTGTCTTTTTCTAACCCCTAGTAAGGAATAGAGACCTACTTCCTTTTTCCGTTTGCGTGTAAAGAAGCTATTTGAATAGACCATAAATATAGCTACAAACAGTAAGAGCAAACCACTAGAAAATTCAAATGCTTTTTTTACATATGGATCCCCACCGCTTACTTCAGCAATTTGCGTATTAAATTGCAAGGACATAAACGTGTAGTAGATAACAATACTGAAGATCATGGAGACGAAATAGATTAGATAGCTTTTCATGTTTCGTCTCATATTGCGTAAAACGAGATTAAATAGCGTCACTCATATCACCCCCAAGCTCAGCCAGCACATCCATAATGCGTTGGAAGAACTCTTTTCGAGTTTGTGTGCCTTTTTTTAATTCCATTGAAATTTTTCCGTCTGTAATAAACAAAATTCGTTCACAGTAGCTTCCTGCATTTGCATCATGAGTAACCATTAAAATAGTCGCTTGTTCTTCTTGATTTAATGTCTGTAAGCATTGCAGCAAATCAGCAGATGATTTGGAATCAAGGGCCCCAGTAGGTTCATCTCCGAAAATCAGGCTTGGATTAGTTACAATCGCCCGAGATGCAGCACAACGCTGTTTTTGTCCCCCTGAAATCTGGTAGGGATACTGCTCTAAAATGTGTTCAATTCCAAATCTTTTGGCAATATCATCCACACGTTTATCGATTTCCTTTGCCTTCACCTTTGTTAAGGCTAATGGTAGTGCTATATTCTCACGTACTGTTAACGAGTCCAACAGGTTGTAATCTTGAAAAATAAAGCCTAGCTTCGTTCGACGGAACATCGCCAATTTGTCTTCCTTCATTTTGACAACGTCACTTCCATCTATCAGTATCTCGCCAGATGTAGGTGAATCAATCGTAGAGATAATATTAAGTAACGTAGTCTTACCTGCACCTGATGGTCCCATGATTCCAACAAATTCACCTTGCTGTACATCGAAACTAACATGATCTAATGCTGTATAGCTATTCGTCTTTCCTCCGTATATTTTGGAAGCATTCTTTACTTGCAATACTTTTTGCATGTCATATCGTCCCTTTCCGATGATTATTTGAATAATCGTTGGTATTTCTCATATTTTTTCTGAATCTCTTCATACGCTGTTTGAAATGTTTTATCTTGTTTAAACTGGGCATCTTTGTTTCGTAATAAAAAAGCACGAGTAATCTCTTTCTGTGTTTTGCCTGCCTTTTCCCAGTGGCTTATCATAAAGGCGCCCATGTGAATCGCATGATCAGGATTGGCTAGCATACTGGGTGTAAACTGTTTCCACCCCATAATCTCAGCGAATACTTGAGCCGAAGTATCTTTTAAAAGGATCAATCCATTTAACTGATTTGGCTGATATTCTTTGTTTTTAAAATTTGTTTCATAGGAAATTAAAGCGGCTAGTAATGCTGGATCAGAGCCATATTGTTTGGAATAGGCTAGTATCTCTTTTTCATAAGGAACGTTGTATTTCAAAGTCTGATACTTATAAAAGCTAGCCCCTGAACCAATGATTGCAGCAAGTAAAACCAAAAAAATAATGGATATAATACCCATCCTTATCTTTCTGTGTTCGTGTCTCATTATGTCTCACCCTCGCTTCCCTTCATAAGCTCATAGGTGAATGCGAAATATTGCTTCGCGATCATATGTTTATTCTATAAATCACTTGGTTTAATTCCCATCGGTTTAGCTTTCATCAATCTTACATTTTTGTAAGGGATCAATCCTATTCACATAGGCAATCGAATGCGTCGAAGGTTGGTATAAATTGCGGTTTATGTTACTTTTGTTTAGTTATAATTAAATTGTTTCACGTGAAACTTACTTTATATCACGTAAGCTTTCCCGAGTTAACATTCTTCGACAAAAATAAAAAGAGCCATTCTCAAGTAAGAGAAATGGCTCTTCTACTATTGCTTTACGCTTAGATTCGTAATAATCCCATTGCATCTTTTACACGATTGCATGTTTGTTCTGCAATCACACTTGCCTTTTCAGCACTATCTCGCAGAATTTTGTCCAATTCTGCTACATCGTTATACTCATTAAAACGTTGCTGAATCTTACCAAGCTGCTCGGTTACAACCTCTACTAGGTCTTTTTTCAATGTACCGTATCCTTGCCCCTGATAACGTTCTACTAGCGATTCAATCGATTCATCAGCAAACATACTATAGATTGTCAGCAAATTAGAGATACCTGGCTTATTTGTTTCATCAAAAGCAATGGAATTCTCGGTATCGGTTACTGCCCGCATAATCTTTTTCTTAAATACCTCTGGGGTTTCCAAAATAGCGATGCGACTCGCTTCACTCTCAGCTGATTTCGACATTTTTTTCGTCGGTTCGTCGAGAGCCATGATACGTGCCCCAAATTCCTGAATTCTTGGCTCTGGAATGACAAAGGTCTCACCATACTTATTGTTAAAGCGCTCTGCAATATCACGAGTTAACTCAATATGTTGCTTTTGGTCGTTCCCAACAGGTACATGGGTTGTATCATACAATAAGATGTCAGCAGCCATTAAGACCGGATACGTAAACAGACCAACATTGACGTTTGCCTTTCCTTCTGCTTTATCTTTAAATTGCGTCATACGATTTAGTTCGCCCATGTAGCTAGCACATTGTAACAACCAGCCAAGCTCAGCATGTTCTTTTACATGTGACTGAATAAATACAGTGGCTTTCTTAGGATCAACGCCGCATGCTAGATAGATTTGAGCGATTTCACGTGTACGTCTGCGTAGCTCTTCTGGATCTTGAGCAACTGTAATCGCATGCATATCTACTACGCAATAAAAAGCTTCTGCATCTGGCTCATGCTGTAATTCTACAAACTGCTTAATTGCACCTAAATAGTTACCTATTGTTAGGTTCCCAGATGGTTGCACCCCTGAAAAAAAACGTTTCAATGTATCCACCTCTCTACTTTTAACAGAAATAAATCTTGTCCTGATTTTATTTTCGTTTTTCCTTACATAAATTATAGCATGAGAGGGTTTTCTTCCGATAGTTACGTCTTCGTTTATTAGAATTAGTATCATTTCAATCAAAAAAGCTACCAGTTATTACTCCATTGATAAGATAAGTAGACCTAGCACTGGTTTGAATCCCATGCTTGAAGGACAATAACTGCATTATGTCCACCAAACCCAAAGGAATTGGACATTCCTACTCTAACTTCTGCTTTACGGGCTTTATTAGGAACATAGTCTAAGTCGCAAATAGGGTCTTGTTTTTCTTGGTTGATAGTGGGTGGGATAATGCCTTCTTGCAGACTCTTTATCAACGCAATAGCTTCCACTGCACTGGCTGCCCCTAGCATGTGTCCGGTCATTGATTTATTGGCTGTCACAGGAATCTGATAAGCCTTTTCTCCAAAAAGTTGTTTGATTGCCATCGTCTCTGATCGATCACCAACCTCGGTACTGGTAGCATGAGCGCTAATCACATCGACCTGCTCTGGTTGAATTCCAGCTTCTTGTAAAGCTAGCTTCATAGCTTGGTAGGCGCCTTTTCCTTCTGGATGAGTAGCTACAATGTGATATGCATCAGAACTTGCTCCGTATCCCATAACCTCAGCATAAATACGGGCATTTCTTTTTTTCGCATGCGATAAGGATTCGAGAATCAAAATACCCGCTCCCTCAGCCATAACAAACCCATCACGATCAGCATCAAATGGTCTACTTGCCTTTTCTGGCTGATCATTTCGAGTAGACAATGCAGTGGCATTTCCAAAGCTAGCAACAGCTAATTCTGTAATGGCCGCTTCTGTACCTCCCGCAACAACTATATCAGCTCCACCCGATTTGATCAGGCGCATCGCTTCTCCAATAGCTGTATTTCCGATTGAACAAGCTGTTACAGGAGACATACTTGGCCCCATCGCCCCATACTTGATGCTAATCATAGAAGCCGCCATATTGGCGATCATCATGGGAACTAATAATGGACTCACACGATCAGGCCCTCTATCCTTTAGTACCTGTTCTTGATCCATCATGATTTGAATACCACCAATGCCAGAACCAACATAAATACCTAAACGCTCTAGGTCAATTTCTTCGAGTACAAGACCAGAGTCTTCTAGGGCCTGCTCAGCAGCTACCAAAGCAAACTGACTGAAGCGATCCATACGGCGTGCCTCTTTACGTCCAAAAATGGATTCTGCATCAAAATCCTTAACTACCCCAGCAAACTTGGTTTTATGCTTGCTAGTATCAAATGTATCTATATATGAAATTCCGGATGTACCTTGTACTAAATTGCTCCAAAAGCTCTCTACATCATTTCCAATCGGTGATACAACACCCATACCAGTAATAACTACTCTTTCCATAGGCACTCTCCTTTACATACACATTTGGAAATGTTTCAATTTCTTCTTACTATCTATCTTGGCAAAGCCTTTATCCTATTACAAGTTGTTATTTATCCTAGTATAATTAGTACCAGTATAAGAAGACACTAAGGATGGATTATAGAATGAATAAAAATGCCAGACTTCAAGCACTTTCTACCTTTTTAAAAAATCAAAGAGCGAAGATTTCTCCCGAGTCGGTTGGCCTTGTTGCAGGTGTACGTAGAAGAACGCCAGGGTTACGTAGAGAAGAAGTAGCACAGCTAGCTGGCGTAAGCACCACCTGGTACACCTGGCTGGAACAGGGACGTGACATCACCGTTTCAAAATCAGTAGTAGACGCTATTGCTACAGCCTTACAACTAACAGTAGATGAGCAGAAATATCTACATTCGTTAGCACTTGGAGCTGGGGCTGTTCTTTCAAAAAGAACGGAAGAGATAACGGAAATCACTCCTTCTTTACAAAAAATTTTACAAGAACTACGCTTTTGCCCCACAATCATCTCGGATAGCAGAAGTCATATTTTGGGCTGGAATGAAGCAGCTTCATATGTATTTTTAGATTTTAACCAGATTCCGTACGAAGAACGCAATTTACTAGGCTTGGTGTTTACTAGAAAGGAATTGCAGCGGTTGGCTGTTAATTGGGAGCATTTCGTTAGTGGCTTTTTATCTATCTTTCGAGCCTCTTATGGGCAATATGTCGAGGATGATTGGTATAGTCAATTCGTAGAGAAAATGAAAACCGTCCATCCTGATTTTCAGCGATTGTGGGAACAAAGTGAGGTCAGCTCCGCCCCAGAGGTTTACATTGAATTTAGACATGCTAAGGCTGGCAAGATGTTATTTCATCTCACCTCCTTGCAGGTTCAGGGTAGTGCTGACTTACGCTGTAGTATTTATACTCCTGTACCGCAATCTACGACAGAAGCTAAGTTAAGAAAACTGATGAAGGAGGTTTTATAAACTATTTTTTTGAGTAACGATAAAAACACGATATGGGGTAAATAAATTGTAAAAGGGGAAGCTTAACCAATGAGTAAAAAAACAGGTAAGGATGTATCAAAAACATGTTGATTACAAAAGAAAAGCTTGCCCAGTAAAGGACAAGCTTTTCTACCTTACTATGAAACGTATTTGAATCTATGCGACCCACACCAATTCTGGATGAAGCCCACATTAAATATCCAAATTACGTACGTTACGAGAGTAGCTTTCAATAAAGTCACGACGCGGCTCTACTTCATCGCCCATCAGAGTTTGGAAGACCATATCTGCATCAATAGCATCTTCTAGTTCTACTTGTAGCAAAGTACGAACGGAAGGATCCATTGTTGTCTCCCACAATTGCTCTGCATTCATTTCACCTAATCCTTTGTAACGTTGAACGTTAGGTTTAGGAGTCTCTTTTAGCTGGCTTAGGATTTGGTCGCGTTGGCGATCATTAAAGGCATAGTGCATATTTTTTCCTTGCTTAATACTAAAGAGTGGCGGCTGTGCAATATACACAAATCCAGCTTCAATTAGTTCACGCATATAGCGATAGAAGAAGGTTAACAATAGCGTGCGGATGTGAGCACCATCGACGTCGGCATCTGTCATGATGACAATTTTATGATAACGCGCTTTGCTGATATCAAAGTCTTCACCAATACCTGTTCCCAGTGCAGTGATGATCATCCGAATCTCATTGTTACCTAGAATTTTATCTAGTCGTGATTTCTCTACGTTTAATACTTTACCACGCAATGGTAGGATCGCCTGGAAATGACGATCACGTCCCATTTTGGCAGAACCACCCGCAGAGTCACCCTCTACGATGAACAATTCGCTCTCAGCTGCATCTTTGGAAGAACAGTCAGCTAGCTTACCCGGTAGAGCACTTACTTCCAAGGCATTTTTACGGCGAGTCAGCTCACGCGCTTTACGAGCTGCTTCACGTGCTCTAGCAGCCATCAGGGACTTCTCTACAACCTTTTTGGCTACAGCAGGGTTCTGTTCCATAAACTCTTGGAATCGCTCTACAAAGACCGATTCTGTGATGCTACGAGCTTCTGAGTTCCCAAGTTTGGTTTTTGTTTGTCCTTCAAATTGCGGTTCAGAAATTTTAACGGAGATAATCGCTGTAATTCCTTCACGTACATCATCACCGGACAAATTTTGATCTTTTTCTTTCAAGAAATTAAATTTACGGCTGTAATCATTAATTACGCGAGTTAAGCCTGCTTTAAAACCAGCTTCGTGTGTTCCACCCTCATGCGTATTAATATTATTGGCAAAAGAATAGATGTTGCTTACATAGCTATCATTGTATTGAATAGCTACCTCTACCTGCAATCCATCCTTTTCGCCTTCACAATAGATCACTTCATCATGCAAGCTTTCACGGTTTTTATTCAAGAACTCTACGTAGGATTTAATTCCGCCTTCATAATAAAAATCTTCACGGCGTTCTTGACCCTCGCGCTGGTCCTCTAACGTAATGCGCAAGCCTTTATTTAGGAAAGCTAATTCACGTATACGTTTTTGCAACAATTCATATTCGTATGCAGTTGTTTCCGTAAAGATAGTTGGGTCTGGTTTAAAAGTAATCGAGGTACCAGTTATATCTGTTTCACCAATGATCTTCAGTTCTTCTTCCGGCGCACCAACATTAAAACGCATGGAATAAATGTTTCCGTTTTGTTTAACTGTAACAGTCATCCATTCGGAAAGAGCATTAACAACAGAGCTACCTACCCCGTGCAAACCCCCAGACACCTTATATCCGCCACCGCCAAATTTACCGCCAGCATGTAGAACGGTTAGAACAGTCTCTACTGTTGATTTCCCTGTTTTTTCATGAATACCTGTAGGAATACCACGCCCATTATCAATAACGGTGATCGTATTATCTTTATGAATAAATACGTTAATTTCCGTACAATAACCCGCAAGTGATTCGTCGATAGAGTTGTCTACAATCTCCCATACCAAATGATGCAGACCTCGACTGCTAGTAGAACCAATGTACATACCTGGACGTTTACGTACCGCTTCTAAACCTTCCAGTACCTGTATCTGACTAGCATCATAGTTTTGATCTTTAGTTGTTACATCCACTACTCAGTCAACTCCTTACTATCAGTTTGTACAGGGGGAAACAGCTCACTGTGCTGTATAAACTGTGCACGTTTTTTCAAAGTAAGCGAAGAAATGGGCGAACAGTAAATAGCACGATCCGTAATTACGTAGGATTTAATCTCTTCCGACTGCTGATCAATCAGGCGTTTTTCTTTCTTCTGATCTCCCATAAATGCAAGGGATATCTTCGAGTGTTTGACCGTTTGATGATCGATGATAGAGATAACCTCCTTCATACTAACAACCGTATCTCCTCCCACGTGCAGAAACATACACTTCACCTTACCCTTCTTTGGAAATGGACCCCTCTTGCACATTAAAGCGAGTTGCTTGCTGTAAGACCTGATGCTTTAATCCTTCCACACCTGTTGTCGTTACAAACGTTTGAATTTTATCTTGTATCGTTTCAAGTAATAATGTTTGTCTATGTTCATCCAGTTCTGACAAGACATCGTCAAGCAAAAGAATCGGGTATTCCCCAACTTCTTGCTTGATTAGCTCAATTTCAGCTAATTTCAAAGACAAAGCCGTTGTTCGTTGCTGGCCTTGTGATCCAAATGATTGTACATCCATCTCGTTTACCAAAAGGGAGAAATCATCGCGATGAGGTCCAATTAACGTACTACCTCTCATTTTTTCCCGTTCAAAGATCTCTTCATAAGCAGCCAGTAGCGATTGAAGAGCTTCTTCCTCTGACATCTCCTTGGTAACAGGAGAGCTATTTACATAATGCAAGCTCAGCTGCTCTTTACCATTGGTAATTCCAGCGTGGATCTCTTGAGCCCATTGCTCTAATTTGGTAATAAACTCAAAACGCTTCTTTAATAATTTTACAGTTAAATCAGCTAATTGTGTATTCCAAATTGCCATCAGGTCAATCTGATTACTTTTTTTCATGGCTAAGTCTTTCAATAGCTGGTTTCTCTGTGCTAACACTTTATTGTAATTGCTCAAGTGGTAGATATAAGTTGGAGAAACCTGACCGATTTCCATGTCCAAAAAGCGTCTTCGCTGGGCTGGGGCCCCCTTTACGATTGCTAAATCCTCTGGCGCAAATAACACAACGTTTAGGGAACCGATATAGTTGCTCAATTTTTTCTGCTCTAAACCATTAATTTTAGCCTTTTTACCTTTATTGGTCAACTGCATCTCTAAACGAACAGATCCGTAGCGTCGATTGACTTCACTACGGATCGCCGCATAATCTGCATTCCACTTAATCAGTTCTTTATCTTTAGATGTTCGGTGGGATTTCGCCAGAGCAAGTACATAAATAGATTCCAATGCATTAGTCTTGCCCTGCGCATTATTCCCGACGAATAAATTAATAGGTCCTGTAAAATCCAGTGAAAGCTCTCTGTAATTTCGATAGTTAGCCAAAAACAGATTACGTAAGAACAAAGGGCTTACTCCTCTCAGCGTACAGCCACTTGATAAGAGCCGTACCCTTCAATAACCACTAGATCATCTGGATATAGCTTACGACCACGGCGGTTTTCTTTTTCTCCATTTACCATAATGGGAACCTCAGCTAAAAAAGGCTTAGCCATTCCACCCGTATCAATTACTGAACTTAGTTTTAAAAACTGTCCAAGCGTAATATATTCTGTAGAAATGTGAACTTTATCTGCCATGTTGGAAAACTCCTTTAGGGGTGGCTACCTCTTAGTACGTACGGACTGGCAAGATTAGATGTAGACTCCAATCATGATCAGTAGGTCGAATAATAAATGGGCTCATGGCCCCAGTAAAGTTAGTTACAATCTCAGAGCTGTCAATGGAACGAAGTGCATCAATCATAAACTTTGCATTGAAAGAGATTTTTAGTTCCTCCCCAGTGCATTGTTTTGGCTGAATCGTTTCCGTTACCTTTCCAATTTCTGGTGCGTTAGATGAAATTTCTACATTTCCATCTGGTAGTGTTACCAATTTTACCACATTGGTCTTCCCTTCACGACTTAATAAGGAAGCACGCTCAATGGATTGTAAAAATTCCTTGGTTGATAAAACAATCTCGGTTTTACAGCCCTGTGGAATAATACGATTTGTATCTGGATAAGTTCCCTCTAACAGACGGGAATAGAACAAGATATGATTTGATTTTACTAAAATTTGATTATCAGCTACAACGATATCAACCAAATTTTGATCATCATCTATAATCTTTACCAATTCATTACAACTTTTACCCGGTACGACAATATTATAGAACCGTAGGGATTCCGAACACTCTACTTTCGCATTGCGAGAAGCAAAACGGTGGCTATCTGTCGCTACAAATTTTAGTATTCCCTCTTCTAGCGTCCACATAATCCCTGTTAAGATTGGGCGCATTTCAGAAGAGGCAACTGCAAAGGATGTTTGACGAATCATTGTTTTTAATAAATCGCTTGGGATACTAAAAACTTTATCCTCCTCTAATTGAGGTAATTGAGGATATTCGTTGGCATTTAAACCATTAATCGTAAATTCGGCTTGACCTGAGCGAATTAATGTAAGTAATCGATCATCTACGCTAATGTCAATTTCATTGGCAGGTAATTTACGTACAATTTCACTAAAAATACGTGATGGTAGCACTATGCTACCTGGTTCATGTACAGTAACTCCCCAATTTTCTCCCTCTTCCAATGGAACATGTACCTCAATAGAAATATCTGAATCACTACCAGTTAATGTTAACCCTTCTTGATTTGCAGTTAACTTAATACCTGTCAAAATTGGAATTGTTGTTCTGGTTGATACAGCTTTGGCAACATGTGAAACAGCAGTTGATAGTTTGTCACGTTGAACTGTAATTTTCATTATACCTTACCCCCGTATACAAGGATTTGTTATACAAAAGAATCATGCATATTTCCGTATGCTGTATGCATATATAGTAAGTAATCTTTTATATTAAAAAATAGTAATAGTAGTAATAGGCCCTGTGGATTTGTGGATATCCCCAAAAACCGCTGAAAAGTAAAGCCTATACACATGTGGATAAGTTGTGTATAGGCTTTTTAGGTTATTCACAAATGTACACAGAAATAATAGTTTAATGGCCAGCCTTCAATTTTTCAATAAGTGTTTGGATGGTGACCTGCAATTGAGGATCAACTGCTAATGACTTCGAGATTTTTTCATGGGCATGGATAACCGTTGTATGATCACGTCCACCAAATTCGTCCCCGATTTTAGGGAGTGAGGCATCGGTAAGCTCACGAGATAGATACATAGCTATTTGTCGTGGAAAAGCAACGGATTTTGTCCGTTTTTTGGCTTTAAAATCTTCTAATTTTAACGTGTAAGCTTCACCAACTGCACGTTGAATATCAATAATCGTTATGATTTTTGGCTTAGAGGAAGGAATAATATCCTTTAGAGCCTCAGCTGCCAATTGTGTATCAATATCACGATTAATCAGAGAAGAATAAGCAACAACGCGAATTAAAGCACCTTCTAACTCACGTATGTTGCTATCAATCTGGTTAGCAATATAGATCATGACCTCATTAGGAATATCTAGATTCTCCGCTTTGGCTTTCTTGCGCAGAATTGCAATTCGAGTTTCTAAATCAGGCGGTGAAATATCTGTAATCAAGCCCCATTCAAAACGGGAACGCAATCGATCCTCCAAAGTAGGAATTTCTTTTGGTGGTCGATCGGATGAAATGATGATTTGTTTGCTTTCTTCATGCAATGCGTTAAAGGTATGGAAAAATTCTTCTTGCGTTGATTCTTTTCCAGCCAAAAATTGAATATCATCTATAAGCAAAACATCTACACTACGATATTTATTGCGGAACTCAACCGCTTTATTATCGCGAATGGAGTTAATAAACTCATTCGTAAATTTTTCAGATGATAAATAGACCACTTTTGCAGATGGATTATGCTGAATGACATAATGACCAATCGCATGCATTAAATGTGTTTTTCCAAGACCTACACCACCATAAATAAACAGTGGATTGTAAGCTTTTGCAGGTGCTTCAGCTACAGCGAGTGAAGCTGCGTGGGCAAAGCGGTTCCCCGAACCAATTACAAATGTGTCAAATGTATACTTCGGATTTAAGATACTGGGCGGTTGATCGTCGCCAGCTAGAGGTTGAGATACTAATTTCGCTTTCGCCATAGGTAACTCATCAGTAAGACCGAAATCGGGATTTTGGGGAACGACAAACTTCACCTTCATATGGATGCCTGTCGTTTCATATAGCGTTTCTATGATAAGTGGTGAATAGCGAGATTCTAGCCAATCACGAGCAAATTCATTTGGAGCGACTACAATCAAAGAATCTTCCTCTAATGCAGTTGCCTTTGTCGCCTTCAACCAGGTGTCGAAGCTAGGCTTGCTTAATGTTTTCTCGATTTTAGCTAAAACTTTTCGCCATAATTCAATAATAGTTGCGTCCACCTAGTAAATCCCTCCTTTCAGCACTACACAGGCATTGTGGATAAATAAAAATGCTAAATCATATGTCATCACGGAATCCCGTACCTTCTGAGAAAAAAATAAGACAATTATCCGCATAGCTGTGAGTATCTTATTCACAATGCAGAATATCTGTCCACAACCTTATCCACATGCTGTGGAAAAGTAAAAATCTGATTTCACTTATCAACGGATCAAAACAAAAACATGATATCAAATAAAAGCCATGATATCAATGGTTTTTTAATAGTTATCCACAAACACAACAAATAGTGGCCTTAATATATCAACACCCCTATATTTTGTGTGCAACTTGTAGATAAATTTGTAGAAAACTTTTCTGTGGATAAAAAAGATATACACAGGCGCGGGAAATAATCTTTTGTGGATAGTTATTTTATAGTAGAAAATAGACGTAGAAGAGAAAAAAGTTTAAATAGAGAGGAAGAAGTGATTCTATATAGAGGGATTAATTTGGCAAAAGAGATCAGGTGACCAGTAACTTGACTTTTTGATTATTTCTTTATATAATTCCAAAGAATGCTTGGAGGACGGAGGTGTAACTTCAATATGAGACCTACATTTAATCCTAACAACCGTAAACGCAAGAAAGATCACGGGTTCCGCAAACGTATGAGCACAAAAAATGGCCGTAAGGTTTTAGCTGCCCGTCGTCGTAAAGGTAGAAAGGTGCTTTCCGCTTAGGCCACATTTTAAAGTGGCCTTTTTCTATAGAGGTAAAAGAGTGTTTTCTTCTATAGAAAAAGGTGAGAGAATATATGTGAGGAGCCAGCCCCTGGCTGGCTTCTTCCTTTGTTTCTTGGTAATACTAGAAGCAGTGGAATGCGCCCTTTTTTTCCACTATAATGTTGATGGTAGGGGTGTCCACCAATGCATCGCTCGCATCGATTGCGAAAAAACGAAGAGTTTCAGACGGTTTTTCAAAAGGGAAAATCAGCTGCTAACAAACAATTTGTTATTTATACATTAGAAAATCAGGGACAAGCCACTTTTCGAATCGGGATCTCTGCCAGTAAAAAAATTGGCAACGCTGTCACACGTAATAAAGTAAAGCGACTGTTAAAAGAAGCGATTGCTGCGATTGAGGATCGAATTAAGCCTCATTTGGATATTATTGTAATTGTGAGACCAGGAGTAGAAGAGATGCCGCTTGCTTCCATACAAGGCTCTTTAATGCATGCTTTAAAAAGAGCAAAAGCAGTAAAGGCGGTTGACATACATAACGAAAAAAGAGGTTAGATGATAATGAAGAAATTTTTGATTGGATTTATCCGCTTTTATCAGAAATTTATTTCACCATTAAAACCTCCAACCTGTCGTTTTGCGCCTACGTGTTCCTTTTATGCGATTGAAGCCATACGCCGTTTTGGTGTATGGAAGGGTGGGTGGTTAGCTATTGTGCGAATTGCCAAATGTCATCCCTTTCATCCAGGAGGAATTGATCCAGTACCAGAGAAACATAAATAATATAACTTTCCTTAACTAAAGGAGGAACATGTCTTTGAGTAGTCGTATTCGCTATGTCCTTCTGCTTGGATTGCTAATGGTAATTCTAGCAGGATGTGGGACTGATATTGCACATCCTCCGCCAATTGGTCCTGAATCAACTGGAATCTGGGATAAATTCTTCGTTTATCCACTATCTTGGCTGATCAAGGAATCCGCACTACTACTTGGCGGCAGCTTTGGGCTTGGAATTTTGGTTGCAACGATTTTAATTCGTACTTTGACATTGCCACTTAACGTGAAGCAAATTAAATCTTCTAAGGCAATGCAAGTAATTCAACCGGAACTTCAAAAAATCCGAGATAAGTACAAAAACGATCCACAAAAAGTACAGCAAGAGACCATGTTAATATTCCAAAAAAATAACATTAACCCACTGGCAGGATGTTTACCATTATTGGTTCAAATGCCTATTCTTATTGCCTTTTATAATGCGATTATTCGCACGAGCGAAATCCGAGAACAATCATTTTTATGGATGCAGCTAGGGGAAAAGGACCCGTTCTATATCTTGCCTGTTTTAGCTGCCCTGACAACATTCTTGCAACAAAAAATGATGGGTTCTGCTATGCAAAACAACCCTCAAATGCAAATGATGTTGTATATGATGCCGATCATGATCTTGGTAATTTCTATGACGTTACCTTCTGCCCTTGCTTTGTATTGGGTATACGGTAACATCTACATGATTATCCAAACGTATTTCTTATACAAAGATAACCGTACCACTCAGAAAAGTCCCAAGGGGGGAGCTTCCAAGTGAAAAAAGCGCTAGCTTCAGCCAAAACGATTGATGAAGCTGTTGAAAAGGCACTGCGAGAACTTGGAGTAACAAGAGACAGAGTAAATGTTCGCGTATTAGAAGAGCCAAGTAAAGGGTTTCTTGGTTTAATAGGTACTAGAGATGCAAAAGTAGAAGTGGAAGTACAGTATAATCCGATTGAAGAGGGACGTACATTTTTATCTGATGTGTTAAAGCAGATGAACCTTAATGTGAAAATCGATTCCCAAAAACAATCAGAAGGTACCGTTTTCCACATGATTGGTGAAGATTTAGGCATGGTGATTGGTCGACGTGGTCAGACATTGGATTCCTTGCAATATTTGGTCAACGTTGTAGCCAATAAACATGCAGAAAAACACGTTCGAATTATTTTAGATGCAGAAAATTATCGAGCAAAGCGCAGAGAGGCATTAGAGAAATTAGCGTATCGTCTTGCTCAAAAAGCGATTCATACCAAACGAAACGTACGTTTGGAACCGATGACAGCAGCAGAACGCAAAGTAATTCACGCCTTTTTGCAAACACGCACCGATGTTATTACGTTTAGTGAAGGTGAAGAACCGCATCGTTATATCGTGGTTGCACCGAAAACGAAGGAAAAAGAAGCCTCACGCTAGGCTTCTTTTTTTTGTGCGTTTTACCTGATTTGATTTTGCCAATACTGTGGATAAGTCTCTTTAGCAGGCGCTCTATTCATTGTGGAAAAAATGTGATATGCTAAGGCGTTAGGAAAAGAATGCCTACTTCATAGTTTTGAGGTGAAATATAGTGAATATGGATACGATTGCAGGTGTGGCCACGCCCATGGGGGAAGGTGGAATTGCAGTAATTCGCGTGAGTGGCGATGATGCACTTACGATTGTGGATAAAATCTATCGCGGTAAAAATAAGTTATCCACTGTGGATAGTCATACGATACATTATGGTGCGCTGGTAGATCCAGTGGCCAATGAGCAAGTAGAGGAAGTATTAGTTTCTGTCATGAGGGCACCACGTACTTTTACACGAGAGGATGTAGTGGAAATCAATTGCCATGGAGGTTTGATTTCTGTAGAAAAGGTCCTAGATTTGGTACTGGAGCATGGAGCAAGGTTGGCAGAACCGGGAGAATTTACGAAAAGAGCTTTTTTAAACGGCCGTATTGATTTGTCACAAGCTGAAGCAGTTATTGACCTAATTCGGGCCAAAACGGATAAAGCCTTAAAAGTAGCATTATCACAAGTAGAAGGAAAGCTGTCCAAGCTCATTAGGGGATTGCGTCAGGAGTTAATAGAAGCAATGGCTCATATCGAGGTAACTCTTGATTATCCTGAGCATGATGTAGAAGAGTTTACGCAGAATTTCCTGTTAGGTAAGTGTGAGGATGTAAAAACACAAGTTGCTCGCTTACTACAAACAGCTAAACAAGGTAAAATCTTGCGTGAGGGATTATCTACAGCGATCATCGGAAAGCCTAACGTGGGGAAATCGTCATTATTAAATAGTTTTGTACAGGAAGACAAAGCCATTGTAACAGAAATTGCTGGGACGACTCGCGATGTTATCGAGGAATATGTGAATGTAAGAGGGGTTCCTCTTCGCCTGATTGATACTGCTGGTATTCGGGAGACAGATGACATTGTTGAAAAAATCGGTGTAGAAAAGTCTCGCCAAATTCTTCAACAAGTCGATTTAGTACTGCTTATGGTAAACTATAATGAGTTTTTAACCGATGATGATCTAGCTATTTTTAAGGCGGCTAAAGGCTTACAGGTAATCATTATTGTAAATAAAACCGATCTACCACAAAAGCTGGAATTAGATAAAGTAAAAGAGGCTTTTCCTAATGCACCTTTGATTCTGACGTCCATCAAGGAAGAGAAGGGGATTGATCAGTTAGAGCAAGCTATCGCCCATCTATTCTTTACAGGTCGTGTACAACAGGAAGATATGACATATGTGAGTAACGCTCGCCATATTAATTTGCTACGTCAAGCGGAACAGGCGATGGAAGATGCTATAGATGGCATTCATCAACAAATGCCGGTAGATATGGTGCAAATAGATATTAAAAAGGCGTGGGAGTTATTAGGAGAAGTAATCGGAGAGAGTGTTGGTGAGGACTTAATTGATCAGATTTTCTCCCAATTCTGTCTCGGTAAATAGGAGGTAGAAACATGAGCACAACATACAACGGCGGGGAGTTTGACGTAATTGTTATCGGAGCGGGTCATGCAGGTTGTGAGTCTGCATTGGCAGCTGCCCGTATGGGATGTCAAACCCTGCTTATCACCATCAATCTAGACGCTGTAGCTTATATGCCTTGTAACCCATCAGTAGGCGGTCCGGCAAAAGGACACGTAGTTCGTGAAATTGATGCTTTGGGCGGCGAGATGGGTAAAAATACAGATAAAACGTACATCCAAATGCGGATGCTTAATACAGGAAAAGGCCCAGCTGTTCATGCGTTACGTGCACAGGCGGACAAGTTTGCCTATCAGCATGAAATGAAGAAAACGATTGAAAATACGCCAAATCTCATTTTGCGTCAAGCAATGGTTGAGGAGCTAATTGTAAATGATGGCGTGTGTGAAGGTGTTATAACGAACACTGGGGCACAGTATAAAGCGAAGGCAGTCGTCGTTACGACAGGAACGTATTTACGCGGAAAGATTATTATTGGTGACCTTCAGTATGAAAGTGGACCAAATAACATGCGTCCTTCCGTGCGTTTAGCTGAGCATTTAAAAGAATTGGGCTTTGAGCTTGTTCGTTTTAAAACAGGAACACCGCCTCGTGTGCATAAAAGCAGCGTTGACTTCTCCAAGATGGAAATTCAGCCAGGTGATGAGGAGCCACGTGCGTTTTCATACGAAACAACGGCTTCCATTCCTGAACAATTACCATGCTGGTTAACATATACGAATCTGGAAACTCATGAAGTGATTCAAGATAATCTACACCGTGCTCCGATGTATTCTGGTGCGATTGAAGGGACTGGACCACGTTATTGTCCATCTATTGAAGATAAAGTAGTACGTTTCAACGACAAACCACGTCATCAAATCTTCCTGGAGCCAGAAGGCCGCCATACAGAAGAGATGTACGTACAAGGCCTGTCAACAAGTCTGCCTGAAGATGTTCAGTTAAGCATGCTTCGTTCTATGGATGGTATGGAAGAGGTTAAAATGATGCGTCCAGGTTATGCCATTGAGTATGATTCCATCGTACCTACACAATTGTGGCCGTCCTTGGAAACAAAATTGATAGATGGTCTGTTTACAGCAGGGCAGATTAATGGTACATCAGGCTATGAAGAGGCAGCAGGACAAGGTTTAATGGCAGGGATTAATGCAGCGCGTAAGGTACAGGGAGAGCCTCCAGTAATCTTAGGTCGCGAAGAAGCTTATATGGGAGTTCTCATTGATGATCTAGTTACCAAAGGTACCAATGAACCTTATCGCTTGTTAACATCTCGTGCAGAATACCGTCTATTGCTTCGTCATGATAATGCAGATATGCGTTTAACTGACGTTGGTTACGAAATTGGTTTAATTAGTGAAGAACGCTACAGACATTTTCAACAAAAACGTGAGCTAGTGGCAAAGGAAAAGGAACGTTTACATTCAACTCGGATTCGTCCAGAAAATGAATTAGCACAGGAAGTAATTCGAGAGGCAGGTACACCTGAACTTACAGAGGTTATTGATCTGGCTCAATTATTACGTCGCCCAGAGATAACGTATGAGCATATCCACCGTATTTCTCCTGCGCCAGAAGAGTTAAATATAGATGTGCGTGAGCAGGTAGAAATTCAAGTCAAATACGACGGATATATCCGTAAATCATTAGCTCAAGTAGAAAAAATGAAAAAAGTGGAGGAAAAGCTCATTCCGAAAAGTATCGACTATACAGTTATTTCCGGTATGTCGAAAGAAGCACGTGAAAAGCTACAAAAAATTCGTCCACTAAACATTGGTCAAGCATCACGTATTTCCGGTGTAACGCCAGCTGATATCTCTGTATTAATGATTTATATGGAGCAATTTCATCGCATGCTAAACCAAGCCGCTGAATAGAGGAGACTGGAATGAGCAAACAGGATTTTTCTGCACGCCTACAAGAACAGGGGATTGTGCTTACTTCCGAACAATTGGATCAGTTTGATCAATATTATCGTTTATTGGTGGAATGGAACGAAAAAATGAATTTAACGGGCATTACAGAAGAGGATGAGGTATATAATAAGCACTTTTATGACTCGATTTCTTTAGCGTTCTATGTCCCGTTACAAGATATGAAAAAGATGGCCGATGTAGGGGGAGGAGCTGGTTTTCCAAGCATTCCGCTTAAAATTTGCTTTCCCCATTTACAGATGACCATCATTGATTCCTTGCAAAAACGTATGAACTTCCTAAGTCATGTTGGTACTGAACTAGGTTTAACCGATTTGTATCCTGTACATGGAAGAGCGGAAGAGATTGGGCAGGATAAAAAGTACCGTGAACAATTTGATATCGTATCAGCGAGAGCAGTAGCACGATTGAATTTATTAGCAGAGTTTTGTCTGCCTTTAGTTAAACCAAATGGATTGTTCGCCTCCATGAAGGGGCAAGATGTTACGCTTGAACTGAACGAGGCGAAGCGGGCTATTAAGTTACTTGGTGGTAAAACACGTAAGGTGGAGAGTTTTGAGCTACCTGACGAAGCGGGAGAGAGAAATATAATCCTCATCAACAAAATAGAGACAACTCCCAAAACGTATCCCCGTCGTCCAGGCATCCCGGCTAAAAAACCATTACTATAGTAGCTAACTAAAGCATGTATATAACGGAGAAGTTGGTTCCCAAAAGGGGCTAACTTCTTTTTTGTATGTGAGCATATGAGGGATAAATCATTCCACTTTTCACATAAAAATAAAAGAAAACAGGAAAAGTTTTAGCTCAATTAGCCGTTATACAAAGAGAGATACTGCATCCATATTTTGTTACCTCCTAACGTGAATCAGTTCCTGTGTCTGTAGGAGAGGGGGGAGCGGTACATGGATGCTATTATTCAAGAAGTATTTCCACCTGAGCTACCTGGATGAAGAAGATGAAGTGAAAAAAGAAGAGGTATCAAAAGTAAAACGTATAAAGAGAAAAAAGACATATGGAAGAGAAATAGGACGTCGTCATGTTTCACGTGAAACACAAAGATTATCTGTTTTGTCGGCAGGATTTAAGCTTATTATGAAGAATACTTTGAAGCATAGAGGTGCGGGTTCTACCTGTCATCGTCCTGTGCGAAATGTATAGTAACAAAAGCCTTAAGTCAGAGAAGAGATGTCCATGTTCTTCTCTCTTTGCTTGTAAAGCGATAAATCATGGATAAGTAGATAAACCTAAGGCTCTATCATCGCTACATTTTGGCCAACATCAAAGAATTGGCCACCATGAGTTTTTCTAACAGTGTGTAAAGAAGTGGGGGATTTCAGAATGACAGTAAAAAATCAATTTTCACGTTTGTTTGGTCTCTCCGATAAAGCGGAAAACGAGGAGATTAAACAAATCCCAGTTGATGAGATTGTCCCCAATCCTTATCAGCCTAGAACTGTATTTGACGATGGAAAAATTGAAGAATTATGCCAAACAATTAAGACACATGGTATTATTCAACCAATCGTAGTTCGTGTTCGTAACAACCAGTTTGAGATCATTGCGGGAGAGCGTAGATGGCGTGCATCGAAGAAGCTCGGTATGGAACGGATACCCGCTATTGTAAAAGATTTTAATGATACACAGACAGCTTCTATTGCTTTAATTGAAAATTTACAACGTGAAGGCCTAACTGCCATTGAAGAGGCATATGCCTATCAAAAACTCATTGACCTTCATAATCTAACGCAGGAGAGCTTAGCCCAACGGTTAGGTAAAGGACAATCAACCATCGCTAATAAATTACGTCTTTTACACTTACCACAACAGATTCAAGAAGCTCTGATGGCAAGACGGATTACGGAGCGTCATGCGCGTGCTTTGATACCGCTAAAGGATGCAGAGCTACAAATGAAGGTGTTAGAAGAGATTTCCCTGCGTGAGCTTAATGTGAAGCAAACAGAAACTAGAGTGAAACAATTGTTAGAAATGATGGAAAATCCTAAACCTGAGAAGGAAAAGCGGGGGAGATTTAAGGCCTTTTCACGTGATTCACGCATTGCCATCAATACTGTGCGTCAATCAATTGATATGGTTATTCAGACGGGGTTACCTGTGGAAACCAATGAAGAGGATTACGATGAATATTATCAATTTACGATTCGTATCCCTAAAAATCAAAAACCTTAGTCATAAAGCGGCATGGGCCGCCTTTCTTTTTCTGTATTATTATGTATATATGGAATACCGGCATCATCTAAAATGTGTACTTTATCAACAAAATCGTTCTTAAAAACAGCTAATTTTGCGCGAACAGCGTCAGGAATACGACAAGCTGCTCTCACAAGTAACATGTACAAATGAGGTGGAGATTTTGGGGAAAGTAATTGCAGTAGCCAATCAGAAAGGCGGCGTTGGTAAGACAACAACTGCTGTAAATCTAAGCGCTTGCTTGGCTAGTATAGGCAAAAAGGTTTTATTAGTGGATATCGATCCACAAGGTAATGCTACAAGTGGTGTTGGTATTAATAAAGCCGATGTGCGTTATTGCGTATACGATGTCCTAATTAATGATATCAGTCCGATTGAGACAACTCTGCCTACTGAGATTGAAGGGTTATCTATTATCCCTGCTACGATACAATTAGCAGGTGCAGAAATAGAGTTGGTACCTACCATTTCACGAGAAATTCGTTTAAAGAAGGCACTAGAGGTTGTTAAAGATAACTATGACTTTGTTATTATAGATTGCCCTCCGTCTTTGGGGATTCTTACAGTCAATTCACTGACAGCCTCTGATTCTGTGATCATTCCAATTCAATGTGAATATTATGCGCTAGAGGGGCTTAGTCAACTGTTAAATACGGTCCGATTAGTTCAAAAGCACTTAAATGCTAATCTAGCTATCGAAGGCGTATTGTTAACGATGCTAGATGCGCGTACGAATTTAGGCATTCAAGTGATTGACGAGGTAAAGAAATACTTCCAAGATAAAGTGTATCAAACAATTATTCCACGCAATGTGCGACTGAGTGAAGCACCATCGCATGGACAAGCAATTATCAGCTATGATCCACGTTCGAGAGGGGCCGAAGTTTATACTGAATTGGCTAAGGAAGTGGTCGGTATATGAGTAAACGCTTGGGAAAAGGGTTAGGCGCCTTAATCACCTCTAATTTAATTGAAGAGAGCGAGCAAGTTACAGACGTCGAAATCAGCGAGATCCGTCCCAATCCATACCAGCCTCGTAAAGAGTTTGAACCAACTGCTCTACAAGAACTAGGGGAATCTATCAAGATTCATGGCATTATTCAGCCTTTAATCGTCCGGAAAAGTATTAAAGGATATGAGTTGGTGGCGGGAGAACGGCGTCTGCGTGCTGCTAAATTAGCAGGTTTAAAGAAAGTCCCTGTTGTGATCAAAAGCTATACAGACCAACAGATTATGGAGCTTGCCCTCATTGAAAATCTGCAACGGGAAAATTTAAATCCGATGGAAGAAGCAGAAGCGTATTTTAAATTAATGGAGCATTGTTCCTATACCCAAGAGGAATTAGCACAAAAAGTAGGCAAAAGTCGTCCGCACGTAACAAACATCATGCGGTTGTTACAATTGCCTGATAAAATAAAAGAACTAGTAGCTACGTCTTCCTTATCCATGGGACATGCGAGAGCGTTGATTCCTGTAGAAAACGCAGATTTACAATGGAAACTGGCTTGCGAAGTTATTAGGTACGAGTGGACAGTCCGCCAATTGGAGGAAACGGTGAAACAGCTACATGTTTCACGTGAAACCAAAAAGAAAAAGCCTGTTACAAAGGAAAAGGTATACGTACAATGGGAGCAACGTCTACAGAATCGCTTTGGAACGGGTGTTCAAATCAATAAAACGAATAAAAAGGGAAAGATAGAAATAGAATTTTACTCCGATGACGACCTGCAACGTATTCTTGATATTTTGCAAATAGAAGAGTAAAGGGGATTTCCTATGTCAGTGACTTATTTGGATAATGCCGCATCTTCTTGGCCGAAACCACCTCAGGTAAAAGACGTTATGATAGAAGTAATAGATGAATACGCAGCCAATCCTGGTCGTGGAGGACATGCACTGGCGATGAAGGCCAGCAAAGCGTTGTTTCGGACGCGTATACAACTCGCAAGGTTGTTTGGGATTGAGAACCCGAATAACCTCTTTTTTTACCAAAATGCGACTCAAGCGCTTAATCAGGCGATAAAAGGCTTCCTACAGCCAGGGGATCATGTGGTAACATCATCTATTGAACATAATTCTGTACGCAGACCACTTGAATATTTGCGGGCGAAGCTTGGAATTGAAATTACATATGTCAGTCCGCGTGAAGATCGGCTGTTTTATGCTGAGGATTTTGCCCAAGCATTTCGAAAAGAAACCAAGCTGCTTGTGGTTAGCCATGCTTCCAATCTGACGGGCGTTATTTTACCAATTAAGGAGCTTGGGGAACTGTGTGATCTTCATCAGGTTACTTTCTTGGTGGATGCTTCTCAAACAGCAGGTGTCCTCCCAATAGATGTTACCAACATGAAGATTGATATGTTAGCTTTTCCTGGACATAAAGGTTTATATGGACCACAAGGAACGGGATGTTTATTTGCCAGAGATGAGATAGAGCTGGAACCATTACTACATGGTGGAACTGGAAGCCAATCCGAGGCTATTGAACAGCCGAGGACCAGACCAGATCGCTATGAAAGCGGAACAGCTAATACAGTTGGTATTGCGGGGCTTGGTGCTGGTGTATCGTTCGTATTAGAAACTGGGATTGAGCACATTCATCATCAAGAATGGTCGTTAACAAAATTGACCCTTGAGGAATTAATGAAGATAGACGGAGTAGAAGTATATGGACCTGACTTGTCGATTGAACGGGTTGGTCTGGTTGCGTTTAATATAAAAGGGGCAGACGCTGCAGAGATTGCATTCATTTTAGATCAACAATATCAAATCGCTGTGAGGGCTGGTTATCATTGTACTCCACTTGGTCATGAGACAGTTGGTACCGAAAAAAGAGGCGCCGTGAGGGCGAGCTTTGGGGTATTTAACGACGAAAATGACGTAAGGCGACTGATTTCGGCAATCAAGGAAATTTCCGAGGCATTTTATGTCGGATAAAAGAGGATGAAGATGAAAAGGCAACCTGACTAGTGAGTGAGGTTGCCTTTTTTACTATCAACTACCGTCTCGTATATACGGTATATCCTGCCATGTATAATCGAGCTGAAGGGAAAACAATTGAGTTGTTGCTTTGTTAATAGCTGAGGCAATAATATCTGCCATGCTGACTACAATATGTAGTCGAGTGTTTTGTAAGACGAAATACTCCATAAAACCACCTACATTCACAATTCCAGTGATATGGAAGTGTCCAACTGCGGGTAATTCTTTTTTTACTCCAGCTCCCGGTTTCACTGGACCATCAACGACGTTAATACATCCTACATGTTGATATTGCCCTAGACAAGCATCAATAGCTACGATGAGAGCATTAGGATGCTTTTCTGTTATCAGCGTGATCTGATCTGCAAGATTAACGGCATGAACAGGTGATTCAAGTGTCCCGTACACGTGAATATCGTCAAGAAAATATGTTTGTAATCGGGAGCCAACCAAGGGACCTAAGGCATCGCCTGTAGAGCGATCTGTTCCGATGCAAAGGATTACTAGATCCTGATGTGTTGATTTTTGAAGGAAACGTTCATAGAGATGCTCAGACAATTTTCTTGTAGCTGACTCATGCGTGTGGTCAACTCTAAAAGGAGGATAAGAAACATCCGGATTCTCTTCAAATCGTTTCATAGATACCCCCACGAAAATAAAAGTATTCCTAGTATATGGAGATTCAGGGTGTTTTATACCTAGGGGAGAGACTTGAGATTAGAAATTGATTAAAAACTGCAAGAGAAAGTAGATGAGAGTGTCATCTCCGGGTAAAATAGATAATGCTTTACTAATAAGCCGGTGAGTAAGTGTGATAGAGGGTGGAGGAAAAGGAGAGAGCACAAAGATGAAAGATACCGTCTTGATCGCTTTTGATTCAACACAGCAAGCGTTACGGGCAGAAATGTTATTAGAATATGAGGATATTGAAATTGATACCCGACCGACGCCTAAGGAAATTACGGCTGGATGTGCCCTATCTATTGAATTTCCACGAGAGTCATTTGAACGGGCTCTGGCTATCATCACTTCACAGCACGTAGTCATACGTGGATTTTTCCGCTATGAAAATGGAACTTATGTAGAGATAGGTATGTAAAAAAGAAAGGGGCTGAGAGACTTGGAGGAAATACAACAAGACTTGACTGCTAACTTAACTGCATTTCAAAAGATGTGGAATCAGGTATATGGAGTAATATCAAACCCCGATTTCTGGGTGGATAAAGGCTTTGCTTTGCTGGGGATTATTCTCATTATTGTTTTGGCGCGGGTTTTAGTAACCATTATTGGGAAATCAGTTGATCGCATTTTTATTAATCGCGAAAAAAGTATGATTCAATTTGATAGACGTCGAGTAGATACGATGCGAATACTGGTTAAAAATGTTGCTAGATACACAATCTATTTCATTACGCTATTGGTTGTACTAAGACAGGTAGGATTAGATTTGCAACCGGTATTGGTTAGTGCGGGTGTACTAAGTCTTGCTGTCGGATTTGGAGCTCAGAGCTTAGTAAAAGATGTAATAACAGGGTTTTTCATTATTTTTGAAGATCAATTTGCTGTAGGAGATATGGTAACGATCAATGGAATAACAGGAACGGTTATGGTTATTGGTTTACGTATCACAAAAATTAAAAGCTGGACGGGAGAAGTACATATCTTTCCGAATGGTACGATTAATCAAGTGACTAATTTCTCGATTCAGAATTCAGTTGCTTTTGTTGATGTTTCTGTCGCTTATGAGGAAGATTTAACACATGTAGAAGCGATATTAAAGGAAATTATAGATAAAATGGGGAAAGAAGAAGAGGATATTGTAAATCAACCGCAGGTATTGGGTGTTCAAGCGTTGGGACCGTCAGAGGTCATTATTCGTGTGACAGCAGAGTGTAAGCCTAATACTCATTTTGGAATTATGCGTAAGATGAGAGCACGAATTAAACAAGAATTTGTTCATAGAGGTATTGAAATCCCATACCCTAAAACTGTTATGATGGGTAGAGATAATAAAGTGATAAATCCAGGTGGGTGAATTCATGGAAAGAAAGCATTTTGATCTGGGTGATATCGTCCAGATGAAAAAACAGCATCCATGCGGCACGAATGCATGGAAGATTATTCGTATGGGGATGGATATTCGAATTAAATGTACGGGATGTGATCACAGTGTGATGATTCCGCGACTGGAATTTGAAAAGAAAATGAAAAAAGTATTGGTGCCAGCAGCGCCAAAAGAGTCCTCAGAAGAATAGCTATAAACAATATGCTGGATACAAAAAGGATGCCTCGGGTATGGGGGCATCTTTTTTGTATAGAAAAAACCTTTCCACAAAAATAAATAAAAAAATGTGGATAACCCAAAAAGTGAAAACCCATGTATAGCAAGGCTTTCACTTGTGTATAACTTTTTTTAAAAAAACTATCCACAGAGATATCCACAGGTTTATCCGGGATAGAATTGAATAATTTTGTGACAATTTATCACAATAAAAGAGATGAACACTATCCAATGAGATTTCCTACATAAAAAATAACTAATCTAATATATATAGGAATAAATGTGGAAGTGTTACTTATTAGAAAGGAGCAAGTTGCTATGATTTCTCTCAAAGGAAAGAACCTGGTATGCGCATTTGTTGCATGCACTTTTTTTATCCACAGCAGTTTCGTGTCTGTTTCCTTTGCCTATCCACAAGTGGGTAACAAAGAGACACAACGAACATCATATCAAAATCGCAAAGAAATTCCAACTATTTTTACATGGAATCTATCAGATATTTATCCAAATGTTACAGCGTGGGAAAAAGATAAGCAGGAAGTAAAGCGATTAGCCGATGCTTTTACGACACAACAAGGGAAATGGGTGAATTCGGCAAAGGCACTTGCTCAAGGAATGGAAGCATATAGTCAATTGATGCGTTTACTCGATAAGGTGAATGTGTATGCCACACTCAATTTTGATATACAGACGGCTAACCCAAGTGCTCAGGCCATTGTCAACCAAGCTGAAAAAATCCGAGTATATGTCAAGGAAAGAACCGCATGGGTAGGTCCAGAGCTTGTTTCTATTCCCGATGAAAAGATGAAACAGTTTTTACAGGCACAAGAACTAATCCCTTACAAACCATTTATTCAAGAAACGATACGCGTAAAACAGCACATGCTTCCTAGAGAACAGGAACAGATGTTGGCTTCCTTTTCTTCATTGGGGGAAACGCCAGAAAACATTTATAAGATGATATCCAAAGACATTCCACTGCCTCTCATAAAAGGCGAAACTGGTAAGATGGTTCCTTTAACCAGAACAAACTATGCTACTTATTTGGAAAGCAAGGATCAGCAGGTTAGAAAAGCCGCATACCAAGCGATGTATCGGACACTAGAGAATTATCAGGATACCTTGGCCCAGACGATAGCAGGACAAATTAAAGCAAATAACCTATATGCATCAAGTAGAAAGTATAAGAATGCTATGGAAGCTAGCCTTACCCCGAATCAGGTGCCTGTAGAGGTATATGATCAACTAATTTCCACTGTAAATAAGAACTTGCCACTATTGGAGCGCTATCTCAAGCTACGTAAAGAGATTCTTTCATTACCAGAGCTTCATATGTATGACTTATATGTACCTCTTATTGATCAAAAAACCGAATATATCCCCTATGAGCAAGCAAAAGAGATGGTTGTAAACGGGCTTACACCACTTGGTGAGGAGTATGTATCTGTGATTAAAAGGGCATTTGATAATCGCTGGATAGATGTATATTCTACACCCGATAAAAGAACGGGTGCTTACCAATGGGGTGCCTATGATACCCATCCCTATGTATTGTTAAATTATCAAGGTTTAAAGGGAGATGTCTCAACTATTGCCCATGAATTGGGGCATGCTATGCAATCTTATTACACAAACAAGGCGCAACCTTATATAACATCGGGTTACCCGATCTTCACTGCTGAGGTTGCTTCCACTATGAATGAAAATCTATTATTTACGAGCCAATATAAAAAAGCCAAGACAAACCAAGAGAAAATGGCATTACTCGTGCAAAACCTAGAAAATTTCCGTACAACCTTATTCCGTCAAACTCAATTTGCTGAATTTGAGAAAGCTATGTATGAGGCCGACCAACGCGGTGAGGCACTGCAAGCGGATACCCTTAAAAAAATGTATCTGGATATCAATAAAAAATATTATGGCAAGCAGGTAGTTATGGATCAAGAGATTGCCATGGAGTGGGCACGCGTACCTCATTTTTTTTACAATTTTTATGTCTATCAATATGCTACAAGCTTTGCGGCATCTGTAGCTCTAGCCAAACAAGTAGAGGAGGGTGGAAAACCAGAAGCAGAACGTTATATCAAGACGTTACTTTCGTTAGGGAGCTCTAAGCCTCCTCTCAGCGTTTTGAAGGAGGCGGGAGTAGATATGACTACCGCTAAGCCAATAGAGGATGCGATGAAGGTATATAAGGAGAGACTTGATGAATTGGAAAGATTGTTAAAGGAATCGGAGAAGAAAACCTAGATAAACTGGGTTTTCTTTTTTTGCATCGCTTTGGTTGGGTTTTCATACTATTTTAGCAACTCCATGCCTTTCGGTATTTTGTCTACACGCTGAGAGTCCTATATACCTAGGACTCTAATTTTTATAACCTTTCGAATGTAAATACTTCAGTATTTGTGTACATCCGTTTCCTTGATTTTATTCAGTACGTAAGTTCTTATTGTGGGAACTCTTTCTATTAAAGATTGGAAGCGGTTATAAGGAGTGTATATATATGGGTACGAGGGTTGGAATTTAGGTCTGCCAAACGTCTCATAAGGCTACATTTTTGCCAACCAACCTATCTGGGCTATCCAATTCATCTGGATAATTTTTTTACTTTGGAAGACAACTTTTCCATACTGTTACCTGAGTCTTCTTGTTTTAGTTTTTGTAAGGCTTCGAGTGTTTCTTTTCTTCTCTTCTCAATTTGTTTTTTTTGCATTGACTAAATCTTCATCAGTAATTAATTCTTTTTCCCAAGCTTCAATTTGTCTTTGTGATCGTTTTTCAATGTTTTCTAGTCGAGCCTCTAATTCTTCTTGCAGTGCCTCAGTTGATTTTCTTTTTACGACTTTAGCAGAGTAATCAAATGATTCCGTAAGAGCCTTGATCTTATTGATTACTGTAGCTTCTAGCGGGTCCCTGTCGGTGTAATGGTAGAAGCAAGTACCTTGTTTAGCGTATGCGTTGCAAATATACGCATAACGTACTTTAGGACTTGGATGAGTCTTAGTTGGCCGTTGAGTGAATACTCGTCCTACCATAGGGCCACCACAGTGACCACAACGTAACAATTCACTTAACAAGTAACGACTGTTATCTACATGTTTATTTGCTCCAGATGCTTTCCTAGCGTCCATAGCTTGCTGAACAGCTTCGAATGTTTCTTTAGATAAAATAGGTTCGAGGTGGTCATAGTGCCGTATCCATTACTCTTCCGGAACAGGGACTACCTTTTTCCCCTTAGTAGTCGTCTTATTCCAAACAAAAGTTCCAATTAGTGTCTCTCTACGTAATAACTCTCTAATTACTCGGTCATACCATTGAGAGCCAGACTTGGTTGGAATGCCACGTTCGTTTAGAGATACAGCTATTCGACGGCTACCTATACCCTGGAGGACCATCTCTGCCATTTCTTGTACAACGGCTGCTTCCTCAGGATTGACTACGTACATTTTGTCCACAATATCGTAACCATAGCAAGCGCGTGATATAGCTTTACCTTTACGTTGATCCATAAACTTAGCCATATGAACCACATTGTCTTTGACTCGCTCTGCATTACGCTCACGTTCAAATTCTGCGAAAACCCCTAGTAACTGTGAGACCATTCGATCAACCGGTGTACTGGTGTCAAATGACTCTGTAGAGGACTTAAAATGACAATCATATTTATCAAGTTCCTCAATGAAACTGAGTAAGTCAATCAAACGCCTCGTCAGACGGTCTATTTTCGTCGTGACGACGATTTCTATTCTTTTAGCCCCCTAATAAAAATATCCCCCATCATTCTTTGGAACTCAGGAGGGGTCGTTGTCTTGGCGCTATAGCCATCATCTATGTATAGGGTGTAATCTTTCCATCCATTAGCTTTGCAGTAAGCTACAAGGCGTTCCTGTTGTTCTTCAAGCGAAATGCCTTCCTTGGCTTGTTCATCTGTAGAAACACGAATGTATATCGCTACTTTCATACTGCTGCACCTCCTGACGTATTCGTTAAATAGTTTACAAGATATAGACTCTTAATCCATTTAATATATTGAGTCACTATGTTGGATGAATAAGAAAAAGACCGCCTACAATAGTATTAGGCGATCTCAGTCATAAAAAGTATACGTAAATTTGTAGTTTGGACTATTTTTTTACTTAGGCTCCTTCTTGATAAAGAAAGAGAGCAGAATTATTACGGCACTTATCGCCAATTCCCAGTAAAAAAGCGTATAGAAAGAATCTAAATGATGCGTGATGAAGGAATTAGTTATCTTAGCCTCTGCTAACTCGTAGTATTCTGCCCAAATCATAGCTAAAAATAAATGAGTGAACGCTCCGAAAAGAAAAGCAATACCTACTTTAAACATGGATTTGCTACCTCCTAAATACATATGGTTCAACCTGACAATTGAATATATTTAAAATACTACAATCAATATAGAATATCCAATAATTGTATGCTATTATATAAAATGTTTAAATTTTACAACAATGGAGGAATAAGTATCATGAAAAGGCTAGCAGCGTTATCCTTAGTGGCTGTACTATCTATCGGAGTCACCATTCCTTGGACAAGTACCAATGTCCAAGCAAATGATTTACCTGTTTCATTAAGTGATAGCAGTATCATACCAGATAAGATTGAATACATCACAAGCGAAAAGGGACAGACAGTACCTGTTATTTATATTGATGACCCTGAAAAGGCACAAAAATTTATGGAGCAAAATGGATTTACAAAAGAAACTCTCATCAGGGAACAAAATACTAACAACGATAAAAAAAGTAAAGGTATCCAACCATCATTAATGGATACATACGAATTTGCTGAATATGTTGGAACTATAAAATTTGATTATAAAGTTGACTACACTGAAAATAGAACAAAAAAGGATTTTGAATGGGTTCGGGTGGTTGAAAGGGATTCGTACTCTAAGACATCAATTAAAGTAGGAGGGGAATTTAAAAAGGCTTTCGCAGCTGAAGTGGGTAAAGAATGGTCTAACAAGGAAGTCTATAAAGACACCTTCACTGTGAATATTCCCCCAAGCAAACAAGGGGAAATTTGGACTTGGAATAACGCCAAAGTGTATAAGTTCAAAGAAATCGGTCTGACACGCACAGATCTTTTCACTGCAACTTTAGCAACTGATAATTTTGGTAATAGTATCGTGATATCAAAATTTAGAAACCCGCATGGCAATATTCCTAGATAGTTAGAATAAAAAAGCGCACCTCAAGGGTGCGTTTTTTATGTTGCAATCTTAATAGTTTAGAGAGAGTTTCCTCGAAAACGCTTTTTTTTATTTCTAGCAACCTGCTTGGATTTTTTTGATTAACTGTTATAATTTTCTTGTTACAATAGATCGGTTGTAGGGCTTCAAGTATTTCTTTTCTTTATTTTTCAATTCGTTTTTTTGAATTAACTAAATCCTCGTCAGTAATTAATTCTTTCTCCCAAGCTTCAATTTGTCTTTGTGATCGTTTTTCCATGTTCTCTAGTCGAGCCTCTAATTCTTCTTGCAGCGCCTCAGTTGATTTTCTTTTTACGACTTTAGCAGAGTAATCAAATGATTCCGTAAGAGCTTTAATTCGTTACATAGTTTACAAGATATAAACTTTTAATCCAATTCAATAAGTTATCAAGGTATCAACTATTTGTATTTAGAAGTAATAAATGGAAATAGAATAAAAATTTGCTGTATATTGGGAATTAATTTACAAATATTGTAATTATTGAATATAATTAATTGAAAAAAAATATTCTATTTCAAGGGGTTGCTTATTTTGAAAAAGGTGTTTAAAAGTATCATTGCTTTATCTTGCTTAGCATCGATTTTAACTATTCCGACAGTCAGCTTTGCATTTGAAGAGAAAACAAAGAGCGGGCTAGAAATAAGCGAAAATAGTATTCGTTTGTCAACGCATATTGCTACAGAAGTAGAATTAGAAAAAGCTAGAGAGGCAAAAGCAAGAGCAGGTGAAGAAGTAGAAGATAATATTACTGAATTTGCTAGTGCAGACGAAGCTTTGTTAGAGGAAGTTGTTACAGCATTCTGGCAAATGGACTATAATTTAGATTTTAAATTTAAAAAAGAAGATGTTGCTACAGATAAGTTTACTTTAGAATCTGGCTACAATAGTATTTATATTTACACAAATACCGATACACCAGACACCGATTTACCTCACTTTACTATGGAGCTTTATCGTGTGGGTGGAATTTCAGAGAGCTATATTGGGAGAGTAAAAATGAAATTAAACGGTTCTGATTCCGATGAATTTATAAATATAGGACCTGGTAAGTACTATTTCTTATTAAGTAAAGGTAACGATGGTACTACAGCAAAAGGTAATATTGTAATCGTCGCTCGAAAATAAATTAAGAAAAAGCCGGCTGCTTAAAGTTGCAGTCGGCTTTCTTTGTGAGATTCATTAGTTTTAAACAAGATTTCTTTAAGAGAAAACAAGCCTTTAACAAATACGAATCCTATCACACCACCTATTACATTAAGTATGATATCATCGATTTCAAAGAAACCAGCCTGAGATACTATTTTAACTGAATTCATTAAAAAGCTGAGGGTTAGGGTAAACAAGAAAGTTCTTAACATGTTGTTTATTGAGCTAAATAACAGAGGTATAAGAATCCCAATAGGAATGTAAAGTAGGATTTTTCCTAGTAATTCATAGCGATTAAATGTTTCAAAGTGGGTAATGAAATCTATGATTTTTTCAAACGGAATCAATCTTATCTCAAAGTACTGGCTATGCAAACGCTCTGTATTTAGAAAAATATACAGTAGATAAAGGGGCAGGAAAAAGAAAAACATATTATACAAGATTGTATTCTTTTTAATCATCGTAATAGAACGCCTCCTTAACGTAGTTAATTAAAAAACAAATCTTACATATCAGGGAAAGTATACCAAAAAACAAATGCAATTCCAATTAGAGGAAATAGTTATATTAAGCAGTATATCATTTTTCTTAGAAGCTTTAATTTTGCATTTGTTGGGCCATTTGGTTTTTAAAAATTTGCTGTTATAAATTTCTTAATACAATAGATCGGTGCTCCTCGTTGGCGGTCGGCTCATCCCCAAAAGGAAGGGGGTGAGAGCATGGTAATTACTCACGAAACACTTTCTTTAATGATCCAGTTTGGCAGTACGCTTGTGTAGAACTAAGGAGCATAACTTAGAGAGTAAAAAAAGAAATGGAAAAGGTGTGCCATTACTGCTGTACATTTTTAAAGAAACTCTATTAATAAAGACGACTTTTATAAGTTATTAAAGGAATATGAACAAACAATTTAAGTTCTTATTGTGGGAACTCTTTCTATTAAAGATTGGAAGCGGTTATGATTGTATTATAACCAGTAAGTCTTTATACTAGAGAGCATGTTCTATTTCGGAAAATAAGGAGTGTATATATATATGGGTTCGAGCGTTGGAATTGTAGGTCTTCCGAATGTTGGTAAATCTACCTTATTTAATGCGATTACACAAGCGGGTGCTGAATCTGCAAACTATCCTTTCTGTACCATTGATCCTAACGTTGGTATCGTTGAAGTACCTGATCAACGTTTAAACAAATTAACAGAGATCGTTGTTCCAAACAAAGTTGTACCTACCGCTTTTGAATTCGTGGATATTGCTGGTTTGGTTAAAGGAGCGAGCAAAGGGGAAGGATTGGGGAACCAATTTTTGGCCCATATTCGTGAAGTAGATGCGATTGCACAGGTGGTACGTTGTTTTGAAGATCAGAACATTGTACACGTTGCAGGTAAGGTAGATCCACTAAGCGATATCGAAACCATTAATTTGGAATTGGTATTTGCTGACTTAGATTCTGTTGCTCGCCGGATTGACCGTATGGGGCGCAAAGCGAAGTCAGGGGATAAAGAGGCAAAAGTAGAGCTTGAGGTATTAGAAAAATTAAAAGCCGCTTTTGAAGAAGGTCAAGCAGCACGTGGCGTTGAGCTAACAGAAGATGAGCTTAAAATCATTCGTGACCTGCACCTGTTGACAATTAAACCAATGCTGTATGTTTGTAATGTAGCGGAAGACGGCATTCATACTGCTGACGAGAATCCACATGTACAAGCAGTTCGCAAGCATGCTGAAGCTGAAGGCGCTGAAGTAGTCATTATCAGTGCTAAAGTAGAATCTGAAATTGCTGAATTGGAAGGCGAAGACAAGGAAATGTTCCTAGAAGAGCTAGGCCTGCAAGAATCAGGTCTTGATCGCTTGATCCGCGCTGCTTATTCCTTGCTTGGTTTGATTACGTATTTCACCGCTGGGGTTCAAGAGGTACGCGCATGGACGATTCGTCAAGAAACTAAGGCTCCTCAAGCTGCTGGTGTTATTCATACAGACTTTGAGCGTGGATTTATTCGTGCTGAAGTAGTGGCTTATAATGATTTAGTAGAGGCGGGCAATGTGAATGCTGCTCGTGAAAAAGGGAAATATCGCTTGGAAGGTAAAGAATACGTGGTAAAAGATGGCGACGTTATTCATTTCCGTTTCAACGTGTAATCTCTTGATTTGTCCCTAATGGTTTGTTATAATGCTTAAATGCGAGTATGGAAATGGGTGCCTCTAGTAGGTTTCATTAGCACTCGCTCCTTGTCCTTTTTTTAAAAGGGCCGCTAGTCCAAAAGGAGGTGAAGAAGGTATGCGTCAATATGAAGTAATGTACGTATTGCGTCCAGACCTTGAAGAAGAGAAAGTGAAAGCGAATGTAGCTCGTTATAGCGAAGTCGTGACTAACAATGGTGGAGAAATCACCAAGCTTCAAGAAATGGGTAAGCGTCGTCTTGCTTATGAAATCCAAAAGTTCAAGGATGGTTTCTACGTTTTGATGAACTTTAAAGCTAACGCTGAAGTTGTTACTGAAACTGAGCGTTTGATGAAAATTAACGACGACGTTATTCGTTTCCTTTTCGTAAGAGAAGATCAATAATCGTTGTCGCGGGGAGGGAGTCTTATGCTAAATCGTGTTATTCTAATTGGAAACTTAACAAAGGACCCTGAATTGCGTTATACGCCCAATGGTGTTGCGGTAACGACCTTTACCTTAGCGATAAATCGTCCTTATTCTGGAGCCGGTGGCGAAAAGGAAACGGACTTTATCAATATTGTAGCATGGCGTCAATTGGCCGATCTTTGTGCAAACTATCTCCGTAAAGGTAGAAAAGCTGCCGTAGAAGGTCGTTTACAAACCAGAAGCTATGATAATAAAGAGGGTAAAAGAGTGTACGTAACAGAAGTTGTTGCAGATAACGTGCAGTTCCTAAGCTCACGTGAAGCGAGTGAAGGAAACACCGGCTATGACCCTGGTCCAAGCTATGGTGGTACACGTCCGGCTTCCAAAGGTAATAACGATTCATTTAATGACCCCTTCGCCGATTCTGGAAAGCCGATTAACATCTCAGATGATGATTTGCCTTTCTAGTTAAGTTCTAGATCGTATGTAAACTATCATAACTTGAAAAGGAGGGACTCTCATGGCACGTAAAGGACGTCCTAATAAACGCCGTAAAGTTTGCTACTTTACTGTTAATAAGATTAAAAAGATCGATTATAAAGACACTGATCTTCTTAAGAAGTTCATCAGTGAGCGTGGTAAAATCTTACCTCGTCGTGTAACTGGTACTTCTGCTAAATACCAACGTAGATTGACAATCGCTATTAAACGCGCTCGTCAAGTAGCGTTGCTGCCATATACGGCTGAATAGAATCAATAAAGTCAAAGGGGGGCACAGAGCGTGGCCCCTCTTTTTCCATATTTATAAGAGGGGAGTCGCTCCTTTTTGCCTAATCGAACAAAACAACTAGCAGAAAGTGCTTTGTTACTGGGAATTGCAGGCGTATTTCTCTTTTTAGGCCTGACAACTCCTCTATCTGGCGTATTCTCTTTCTTGTTGCCTATTCCGTTCATTATTTTAGCGATGAGACGTACAGGTAAACAAATGATTATCGTATCGATAGCATTTGCTGTGCTTGGACTGATCATTAGCTCGATTATTGGTATTATTTTTGCACTATCTTCCGTACTGTTGGGCTGGGCGATGGGCTATGCGTACAAGAATACCAATCGAGCATTTCCAGGTATTTTTGCAGGTTCTATTGTTAAAGCGCTGTCTTATGTATTTTTAGTGTATGTCTCATCGAAGCTTATAGGTATTGATATTGTTCAGCAGTTTCATCAAGGTAAAGAGATGGTATTAAATAATCAGCAGCTTTTAGAGCTAAGACCTCCAGAGTATACTGTAGAGGCATGGAAAAAATTGATAACGGATATATTTGAGATGATGACCATCCTGTTGCCGTTTATCATTATGTTTGGTAGCTTTGTATCTACCACGATTATTCATTGGATTGCACGACTAATTTGTAAAAGACTGTCCATTAAAATTCCAGCTTTGCCACCTATACGAGAATGGCAGTTACCGAGATCACTTCTCTTTTTTTATGTGGTAACGTTGCTGTTCATGCTCTTCAATAGAAATACAATGGGTCAAACGACGAGTGGTTCTTTGTTATTTAACTTATTTTATGCTCTACAATTCCTCTTTTTCATTCAGGGGTTAGGGTTTGTAGCATTCGTTGTTGATAAATATAAGAGCAAATGGCGCTTCCCATATGTCTTTGCTGGAGTATTTATTTTTCTCATCCTAGCTACTATACTTACTATAGGCGGGGTAGTATTATTGTTGGCTACCGTATTAGGATTCGTGGGATTGCTTGATTTGGGCATACGATTACGTACAAGACTTGAGAGTAGAAAGTGAAGAGGAGCTGAGTAAATGCCCAAGTTCCTGTTTAAACGTTGGTATGGCTTACATATGGTTTTAGCTTTAAGTTTTAGCTTAGTGCTTGTCGCCATCTTGACGTTATATCACTGGATATATGGCGCGATAGGGATAGTGTGCATTATCGGTCTCATATTAGCCACGCTTCAAATTGAAAAGAGATTTCAGCAAGACTTAAAAATGTATATTGCCACTATTAATCATCGAGTTAAGAAGGCAAGCGAGGGCGTATTACAGGAAATGCCCATTGGGATACTGCTGTTTAATGAGGATCGAGAAGTTGAGTGGACGAATCCTTATATGCAACAAATGACCAATATGGATAATTTGATCGGAAAAGAATTAGCTGAAGTATTTCCTGCGCTTGAATGGAAAGCAGAACAGAAGAAACTGGATTTTACCTTTGGTGAGCGAATTTATGAGGTATTAATTCGCCCTGAAGAACGTTTACTGTATTTTACTGATGTAACTGAATATAAAGAGCTAGCTATTCGGTATCAGCAAGAAAAAATTATTGTGGGTATCATTCATTTAGATAATCTTGATGAGTTGGGGCAGGTAATGGACGACCAAAGCCGTACATTGCTTACGACCAGTGTATCTGGTGTGATACTCGAATGGGCGCAGAAGCATGGGATTTTACTTCGTCGCATGAGTTCTGATAAGTTTTTAGCGGTTATGGATCGCGCTACCTTAGATCGGTTAGAGGAAACACGTTTTGATATCCTGGATGTCGTACGCGAAATGACAGCAGACAACAAGATTCCTATTACGTTATCCATTGGGGTAGGTGCAGCAATGCCAAGCCTAGTGGAAGTGGGCAAGAATGCTCAGTCCAGTCTGGATATTGCTCTTGGACGCGGTGGTGACCAAGCAGCAGTGAAAGTTGGAAACAAATTAACCTTCTATGGTGGTAAGTCGAATGCCGTTGAAAAACGGACGCGTGTTCGTGCGCGGGTTATTGCCCATGCGCTACGTGATTTAATCCACGAAGCTGAGCAAGTTATTGTCATGGGACATAAAAATGCCGATATGGATTCTATCGGTGCTTGTCTTGGTGTGATAAAAACCGTACAAATACACAACAAACCAGGTTTTATCGTGTTAGACGAGGTTAATCCAGCGATTGAACGACTTATGAAGGAAGTGAATCAATCCCCGCTAACGGAAGCATTCATTTCACCAGATCAAGCCCTACAGATTGTTTCTTCAAGAACTTTATTAGTGATTGTAGATACACATCGTCCGTCACTTGTGATTGAATCCCGTCTGTTGCAAGAAACTAGCCGCATTGTGGTGATTGATCACCATCGACGTTCTGAGGAGTTTATTAATGATCCAGTTCTGTTATATTTGGAGCCATACGCTTCCTCTACAGCCGAGCTAGTCACTGAGCTTCTACAGTACCAGAATGATCGTGTCAGCCTGGATAGCGTGACTGCTACGGGACTATTAGCAGGGATTGTAGTAGACACCAAAAGCTTTGCATTCCGTACAGGTTCACGTACCTTTGAGGCAGCCTCTTTCTTGCGGAGGAATGGAGCCGATACAGCAATGGTGCAACGTTTCTTAAAAGAGGATATCCAGCAGTTTGTCAAACGTGCACGCGTAGTTATGAATACAGAGGTGTATCGTGACAAGATGGCAATTGCAGTGGGTGACCCTAAGGAAACCTACTCTCAGGTGCAGGTAGCACAAGCAGCAGAGGCTCTATTAACACTTGAAGGAGTCCAGGCTTCGTTTGTCATTGCTATGCGAGCTGATGAAGTAGTTTTAATTAGTGCCCGTTCCTTAGGTGATATAAATGTACAGTCAATCATGGAAAAAATGGGTGGAGGCGGTCATTTAAATGGGGCTGCTACTCAGATGAAAGATATTGCCATTCCTGATGCTGTACGATTGTTAAAAGATGTTATAGATACAGAATTGTAAAGGAGGACGTTTCAAATGAAAGTAATCTTTTTGAAGGACGTAAAAGGACAAGGTAAAAAAGGTGAAATCAAGGAATTGTCTGAGGGCTATGTTCGCAATTTCTTACTGCCAAGAGGCTTAGTTAAAGAAGCAACAGATGGAAATGTTAAGAATTTAGAGGCGCAAAAAAAGAGCGAAGATAAAAGAAAAGAGCAAGAAAAATTAGAAGCCCAACAATTGGCTGAGAAAATGAATGAAATGACCGTTAAAATAAAAGGGAAAGCCGGTGAGGGCGGACGTCTTTTTGGAGCAATTTCCAGCAAGCAGGTAGTAGAAGCGTTGGAAGAGCAATTTAACGTAAAAGTGGATAAACGTAAATTAGATATGGAGCCTATTCGTTCCTTAGGTGTTACACAAGTAAAAACAAAGCTACATCACGATGTTGTAGCGATTTTAAAAGTGCATGTAGTAGAAGAGTAAAATTTGAACAGAAGTTGAGGGGTGTGAAGTGAGCGATTTATATTTGGACCGAGTGCCGCCGCAAAATATAGAGGCGGAAGAATCGGTGTTGGGTGCGATTTTCTTATCCAAAGAAGCGCTTATTACTGCGATGGAACTCCTTCGCCCAGAAGACTTCTATAAAACTTCTCACCAGCGTATCTTCAATACTATGCTTGCTCTTTATGAAAGAGGCGAGCCGGTTGACCTTGTAACCGTTACAGCAGATTTACAGGATCAAAAGGTCTTGGAAGAAACGGGTGGTGTTGTCTATTTAACATCTCTCGCTAGCTCTGTTCCTACAGCAGCTAATATTGAGTATTATGCCAAAATCGTAGAAGAGAAATCATTACTTCGTCGATTAATCCGTACAGCAACTAAAATTGCTAATGATGGTTACTCACGTGAAGATGAAGTAGGCGAAATCATTGCAGATGCGGAAAAATATATCCTAGAGATCGCACAAAACCGCAATAGCGGAGGATTTATTCCTATTCGTGATGCTTTGATGGAAACCTATGAACGTATTGAGTTTTTGAGCCAAAGAAAAGGCGATATAACAGGTATTCCATCTGGTTATCCTGATTTAGATAAAATGACGGCTGGTTTTCAACGGTCTGACCTGATTATTTTAGCTGCCCGTCCTTCTGTAGGTAAAACAGCGTTTGCTTTGAATGTGGCGCAGAACGTTGCTGCAAGGGCGAATGAAACAGTAGCTATCTTTTCTCTCGAGATGTCAGCATCTCAGCTTGTTCAACGTATGATTTGTGCGGAAGGTAACTTAGATGCTTCCCGTATGCGCTCTGGTGGATTGGAAGAAGATGATTGGCAAAAGCTAACGATGGCGATCGGTACTTTAGCTAAGGCCCCCGTCTATATTGATGATACACCAGGTATAACTGTACAGGATATTCGTGCGAAATGCAGACGTCTTCAAACGGAAAAAGGATTAGGACTCATTCTAATTGACTACTTGCAGTTAATTCAGGGCCGAGGAAAAGGTGACAACCGTCAGCAAGAAGTATCTGAGATCTCTCGTACGTTAAAAGGGATTGCTCGTGAGCTAAACGTACCTATCATTGCTTTGTCACAGTTAAGCCGTTCTGTTGAGCAACGACAAGATAAACGTCCAATGATGTCAGATATCCGTGAATCAGGTTCAATTGAGCAGGATGCTGATATTGTTGCCTTCCTATATCGTGATGACTACTACGATAAGGAAACGGAAGCGAAAAATATTATCGAGATTATTATTGCCAAACAACGTAATGGTCCTACGGGAACCGTTGAGCTTGTTTTCTTAAAGGAATTCAATAAATTCGTCAGCCTAGACCATCGTTATCGAGAAGTAGGGTAACAAACAAAAGCCATCTTCCATTCGAGAAGATGGCTTTTATTGTGTTGTATCGGGATAGAAAATACATATTTCTTGTTTTTACTAGGCACAACAAGAGCTTATTACCGCCATTTTTTCTTTTTTTGGCATATACTAAGAAAAATAGGTAAAAGGACAGGGGAACTTGCTCCTTTTTGGCATAGAATGAATATGTATTTACGAACATATAGTAATAAGGATTATAAAATGTTCGTGATTTGATTGACATCTGGGCTTTGCTTTAGTAAAATGAGTTTGTTTTTCTGATTATTAATCAGGAGGTGTGTTCATTGTCAACAGTCGTGGTTGTAGGAACCCAATGGGGCGATGAAGGAAAAGGAAAAATTACAGATTATTTGGCAGAAACAGCAGAGGTAGTAGCACGTTACCAAGGAGGTAACAATGCTGGTCATACAATTATTTTTGATGGGAATAAATACAAGCTTCACTTGATTCCATCCGGGATCTTTTATAAGGATAAAATCTGCGTAATTGGAAACGGTATGGTTATTGATCCTAAGGCATTGGTAGCAGAGCTAGATTATCTGCACGGTCATGGGTTCACTACTAACAATTTAAAAATTAGCGATCGTGCTCATGTTATTCTACCGTATCATATTAAGCTAGATGGAGTAGAAGAAGAGAGCAGAGGCCAAAACAAAATCGGTACAACTCGTAAAGGTATCGGTCCTGCTTACATGGATAAAGCAGCACGTATTGGTATTCGTATCGCTGATTTGATGGACAAAGAAGAGTTTAAAGAGAAATTAGCTCGGAATCTGATAGAAAAAAATCGCATTCTTGAAAAGCTATATAACGAAGAAGGCTTTAAACTAGAAGATATCTATGAAGAATATCTGAAGTATGCTGAAATCATTCGTCCATACGTAGCTGATACATCGGTTGTGTTAAATGATGTTATTGATAACGGAAACCGTGTCCTTTTTGAAGGAGCTCAAGGGGTATTACTTGATATTGACCAAGGTACTTATCCATATGTGACATCGTCAAATCCGATCGCGGGTGGAGTTACCATCGGTTCTGGTGTAGGACCATCCAAAATTAATCAAGTAATTGGTGTGGCGAAAGCATATACAACACGTGTAGGGGACGGTCCATTCCCAACAGAATTACATGATGCAACAGGTGATCACATCCGTGAGGTAGGATTTGAATTTGGTACAACAACAGGAAGACCTCGCCGTATCGGCTGGTTTGATACTGTTGTGGTTCGTCATGCCCGTCGCGTGAGTGGTATCACTGGTTTAGCAATTACGAAGCTAGATACACTGTCTGGCATAGACAAACTTCGAATTTGTACGGCTTATAAGTACAAAGGTGAGATTTTAAATGAATTCCCAGCAAGCCTAAAGGTACTGGCTGAATGTGAACCAGTATATGAAGAGCTTGAGGGTTGGAGTGAAGATATTACGGGCATTCGTGATTTAAATGAACTGCCGGCTACTGCTCGTCACTATATCGAGCGCATCACACAGCTAACAGGGGTACCTATGTCCATCTTCTCCGTTGGACCTGATCGTGAACAAACAAACGTAGTAAGAGGCATTTACGTATAGTTTCTTCCCAAAATAAAAAAGCGGTTCTTATGCTAGTAAATAGCATAGAGCCGCTTTTTTATATACGGAAATAAGGATTTTCTTCCTCTACAAAAAAATTATTTTGGGACAGTCACCAGTACCCACCATCTGGGCATATCGTATCGTATACCAAATGAAAACGGGGTGCTTGATAATGGGATTCGATCAAAGAGCGATGACATTGGTTGGCAAAGACGTGGAAGTTAAAATGTTTAATGGTGTAATCATCAGCGGAACCATGACCCATGTAAGCAAGGGATATGTTTGCTTCGTACTTGGCAAAAGAGAAGATGACACAAACAAAAAGAAAGAAATTCGTAGATTATCTATCCGTGACATTACTTCAATGGTAGCTATTAACTAGGTTATGCAGGATTCATGAACAGTAGAATAGCAGGGGATAACGATTGAAATGGAAATGAAACGCAATGAACCACTAAATTGGTTTGTTGTTGTCTAAATCGCCAAAAAACCATAGTAGCAAAGAAAAGGACTGTCTTCTTCGTCTATGTGGATACATGTAGACGATAAAAAACAGTCCTTTTCCCTTTTCCCCAAGCTAAATCATACCACCATGGGATTGGATAATTTGATTGGCCTTACTACTGATGGCATCATCAACTAGGCAGGTTAGCAGCAGACCTGGCATACTAGCTTCAGCACCTCGATCAGTCATGCCGCTAGCCGAAGGGTCGGCAGCTGCCAGAACACTAGCATCACGGCCAGTAGGGAAGTCTCCGCTTAACGTCATACTTCCCAAATTGGGTATATCCCCAGTAATGGGATTCATTATGTTATTTACACCTTTTCCAGGATAACTACTTACATCATCAATTTGAACTGTAGAGCACCCCAGCTGCCGTAATTCGTCTGCTGCCTGTTGAGCGCTTTGAAGAGATGAAAAGCCTGCTAAAATACTAATTTCTTTCATAGAAATTACCTCCAATCGTTGAGAAGTATGAAATGAACTGACCCATTTTTCACCAGTGTCGACCTTTATTTCTTTCACATATCATGGGTATTATTTCCTATGAAAATAATCGTTATAATACAGGTAAAAAGTACCTTGTTATTCTTTTGCACTCTTGTGACTTTATTATTACTCGACACATAACTATTTATTCGACTGGATTTTACACTTGATGTCGATTGCTGTGATGTGATACAGTTTAATAAGTTGGCTTAATTAGGAAATTTGACAGGTATAATTTAACTCCAGACACATTGTGCTGGAACATTTTGTTTTTTCAACTTTTCGCGAGTAATGTTGATGTTGGAAAGGCTTATAGGAGGTATTAATGATGCGACCGGCCGAATGGAAAGACTGGTTGGTTCAGCGTGTCAAGCCATTGCTTGATACATGTAATCAAAGTTCCAGACGAATTGCAGACCGTGCTTGGGCATATATCCTTAGCCATAAGAAACAATCTGTTACTGTAGCTGTAACACTTGTAATGGGTGCTACTAGCGTAACCTATGCGAATTATTACTACACTTCTAATATGACTCCCCTTTATCATGTCATGCTAAATGGTAAAGAGATGGGTGTGGTGGACAACCCTGAAGTGGTGAGGCAATGGACGGAAGAACGCTTAAAGGAACAGGAACAGAAACATCATGCCCCGCTTACGCTAAGTGATAATATCACGTTTGCAGAAGAACAGGTATTTAAAGGGCAGGTAAATAATCAAGAAACACTTCAAACACTTGAAAAAGAAGCAAATATTCAGGTTGAAGCAATAAAGGTAATGGTTGAAGGCAAACTTGTAGGTTATGCGGCTAATCAAGAACAAGCAGATAAAATTTTAGCTGATATCAAGGAACGATTCAGTGGCGTTCCGATGAAGAAAACGAAGAATCAAGAAGTTATGGCGGCTTCCCTACCGACTGACAAACAGGTTAAGTCAGTTAAATTCAAGGAAAAGATCTCCCTTGATGCAGAAACTGTACCGGCTGACAAGATTATACCGGCTGAAAAACTAGAAGAAGTATTGGTTAAGGGTACGGCACAAGAAACAACACATTCTGTTAAGTCTGGTGATACAGTTAGCGGAATTGCTAAACAATATGGAATTACCCAAAAAGAGATTTTTAAAAACAATCCTGGTGTTACTGAGAATACGTTGCTTCAATTGGATCAAAAATTAAATGTTACAGAGATTCGCCCTTATGTGACGGTTCAAGTGGTGGAAAACGCAACTAAGGACGAAAATATTTTTTATCAAATTGAAACAAAATCGAATGCAAAAATGCCTAAAGGCGAATCGAAAGTAGTTCAAGAAGGTAAGAATGGTTTAAAACGTGTTCAATACGAATATATAAAAGAAAATGGTCAGCTTGTAGCAACGAAGATGATCGATGAAGATATGATTCAACAACCAGTTTCAAAAATTATTGAAAAAGGTACAAAGGTCATTGCAGACCGTGGTACCGGTCGAATTGCTTGGCCAGCTAGAGGCTATATCAGCAGTGGATTTGGAACTCGCTGGGGACGTATGCATAAAGGTATTGATATTGCGGGATCAGGTACAGTGAAAGCAGCAGATAACGGTCGCGTTGTCCAAGCTGGCTGGAATGGAGACTATGGTATTTCCGTTACGATTAATCATGGAAATGGAACGCAAACCCTTTATGGACATTTGCGTAGTGCAAAAGTAAAAGTTGGACAAGTTGTCAGCAAAGGTGGCGCCATTGGTATTATGGGCTCTACAGGTGACTCTACAGGTGTCCATCTTCATTTTGAAGTGCACAAAAACGGGCGTTTGGTAAACCCGCTTTCTGTGTTACGCTAACTATAGACAATTCAACAGACCAATTCTGACAGATATGTCAGGGTGGTCTGTTTTCTTTTTCTCTACTAGTTATGTGAGGCTTTGTAGATTGCTTGAAAGGGAATTATTCGTTAAAGTGGAATGGATAGAGTACGAGAATAGATCGAGTAGTTGAAAGGAGTGAATCCATTGGCGAAACTCCTCGTAGTGGATGATGAAAAACCAATTGCTGATATATTGAAATTTGCTTTAGAAAAAGAGGGCTATCAGGTGGTGTGCGCATACGATGGTGAGGAAGCTCTTCGGTTGGTACATCAAGAAAAGCCTGATTTAATTTTATTAGATATTATGTTGCCTGGTCGAGATGGTATGGATGTGTGTCGGATTGTACGACAGGAATACGAGATGCCGATCATTATGCTAACAGCTAAGGATTCGGAGTTGGATAAAGTACTAGGCTTAGAATTAGGTGCTGATGATTATGTGACGAAACCATTTGGTACACGCGAGCTATTAGCTCGTGTAAAAGCCCAGCTTCGCAGGCAAAAACCAAAGCAAGGGGAACAGAACAAGCATCTTTTCCGTATTGGAGACCTAGAGATTGACTTGTATTCTTATACAGTAAAAAAGTTAGATGAGACCCTGGAATTAACCCATCGGGAATTTGAATTGCTCGTCTATCTGGCAAAGCATCAAGGACAGGTCATGGTACGAGAGCATTTGCTACAAGCGGTATGGGGCTATGATTATTTCGGTGATGTGCGGACTGTCGATGTCACAATTAGACGTCTTAGAGAAAAGATTGAGGATGATCCAAGTCAGCCTACTTATATCATTACGAGACGTGGGCTTGGCTACACCATGAAACAACCTTCCACGGGGGGATCACTTCATGGGTAAGCTGAAGCTGTTCAAAACAGTTCAGTGGAAAGTAGTCGTCATCTATATGTTGCTACTACTAATGGCGATGCAGGTCATCGGGGCCTATTTTACTCGTGAAGTAGAAAAATACTATACCAACAACTTTTCAGAAGGCTTAAACGGACAGGCTACCTTATTGTCTACTCTATTAGAGAAATATTTTAGCCAGACACGCAGTCCTGATGACCATAATGGACAGGATGTAAAAACCGATATAGATAATCTGATTCGTAACATGTCCTTTAAAGAGGCACATGTACAGGTAGTCGATGCGAATGGAACGGTGATTAGCACCTCGGAAGATAATCCGGCGATTATCGGGCAGCGTACTGCCCAGAAGGAGATTACCATTGCACTCCTTGGGACACGCAACGAGTCGATGCGTATCGACCCGGTTACTGAAGGGCGAGTAAAGGTCTTAGCTGTCCCCATCAAAAAGGGTAATGTGGTATATGGAGCTGTATACATGGTTGCTTCGATTGAAGGCTTGTATACGACCATTCGTCAGACCACTAATATTTTTGCTACAGGAACATTTATCGCTTTAGTAGTAACAGGTGTGTTGGGATATTTATTAGCGCAAACCATCACGAAGCCTGTCAAAGAAATGACGCGTCAGGCGAAGGCCGTAGCTAACGGAGATTTTAACCGATCGGTGCACATTTATAGCGATGATGAGATTGGTCAGCTTGGCAGTACCTTTAACTATATGACGGCACGCTTAAAAGAGGCAGTTTTACTAGAAGAGGAAGAGCGGGAAAAACTATCGCAAATATTAGCAAACATGAGCGATGGTGTCATGGCGACCGACAGAGATGGTACGATTATTCTAATGAATCGATCAGCAGAAGAGATGCTTGAGGTAAAGGAAGCAGATGTTTTAGAGCAAAAGCGTAGTATCTATGATGTACTTCGCCTGCCACCTGAGGAAGAAATGCCTTTGTTTCAAGAGGTGGAGCCCCTTCTCTTAGAGATGATGGTATCCAATCGTGAAGTGATTATGCTGCGGGTCTTAATTACTCCACTCCAACAGGATAGTGGCAAAAAGGGTGGAATTATTGCTGTGTTGCAGGATGTTACAGAGCAGGAACGCACAGAGCAACAACGCCGTAATTTTGTGGCTAATGTATCACACGAGCTGCGTACCCCGCTTACTACCATTAAAAGCTACACAGAAGCACTCATGGATGGAGCTGTGGAAGTGCCAGAGCTATCGAACCAATTCTTGCGTGTCACAATGAATGAGACGGATCGTATGATTCGATTGGTAAATGATTTATTGCAACTTACACGATTTGATGCACAAGGTGTTCAATTAAACCGAAAACAAGTAAGCATGACTGAGCTTTTACTCTACGCAACCCAGCGTTTTACGATGCAGTGTGAACAAAATGGGATCAAGCTAACGCTATCCCATACAAAAGGTCTGGACAATGTCTATATGGACGATGATGCAATTACTCAGGTTCTGGATAATTTGTTGTCTAATGCACTCAAATATACGCCAGAGGGCGGAGAAGTAACGGTAGAGGCTCGTGCTGATAACGAACAACAGCGCGCATATATTTCTGTAAAAGATACAGGCATCGGGATTCCCAAGCGGGATGTAAGGTTGATTTTTGAGCGATTTTATCGCGTAGATAAAGCAAGGTCTCGCAGTCAGGGGGGCACAGGCTTAGGACTAGCTATCGCGAAGGATTTGGTAGAAGCACATGGCGGAGAGATACAAATTTCGAGTGAGTGGAATGAAGGGACCATCGTAACGTTCTGGATTCCGTTAGGTAAAGGAGGAGAGGAAGCTTGAGCAGAGAGCGGATAGAGAATATCAAGTCTGTCGTGCTTGTGGTACTGGTACTGCTCAGTCTGATTTGGACTTCCCTTCTTCTTAACAATCAGCCTCAGCTAGAATTTATATCACCTGCCACCTTCGTCCCTGCCGACAAACAGGGTGCATCTAAGCAAGCGAAGGATTTTGTGGTCCCTGATGCTATTCTTTTTCATTATGGGGAAGATCGTCATACCAAAGCGATCTCCAGTGATGATGTGTATCGAATCCTGATGGGACAGGTGCAGAATTGGTACTTTAATGAATTTAGCTATTACCCTATGACGGAAGAAAAGTGGGATAGCTTAACTCGCAAAAAGCTGGGGTTAGAGCTGCAATATAATTCTCTCATCCCCATTTCCGTTATGGAACAGGTACTGACGTTGCGTGACGTTGATCAGCGTTTAACAGGAATAGACCGAGTCTGGCTGTACTATGAGGAAGCAGATGATACGGTGTATGCTCTATTTTTGTCAACGAAGGATCACCAAAGCTTTCGGGCCAAGACAGCCGTAAGTCCTAAAGACCTACGCAATTCCTATCTTTTGTTTGGCAAGAATTTGCCGGAGCAGATCCTAAAAACGTATAAGGACCCACAAAGATCACCGTATATCGTACAAGATAAGCTATCCTTCTGGAGCATTTATTATCTACCCAAAAAGCCAAGTGTCATGAGTATGTATAATTACAACTATCTACCTATTTCACGCAAGCAGTTACTAGAGAGCTACTTTCTCGATCCGGGCTTGGTCAGACAGATCGTAGAGAGGGACGGTACGAATATTTATACGGATGGTACTCGGTCTGTTCAGGTGCGTAATGGGCAACACTTAATGACTCTCACCACACCAGTTTGGCAAGCTGGCGATACACAAATGACCGCCTATGAACAGCTTCAAGAGAGTGTTTCTTTTATAAACCAGCACATGGGATGGATTGATGATTTCCGCTTACGCTCAATGGAAGAACGCACGGAGAGTAACTCTCAAATCATTTTCCGTCAATATCTAGGAGCCTTCCCGGTAATCAGCCAGGATTCTAAATTAATAGACAACATCCAGCTTAATATGGATAAAGGTCAGGTTCAATCAATGAGAAGGTCGTTGATTGATTTAGATACGTTCTTTGGCTATAAGGAAGTGAATGTCGCTTCTGGCACTGATCTGATTACCTATTTACAAGAGAATAAAATCGATACGGAAAAAGTCAGTAACATATATTTGGCGTATCAATTGATAGAGCAAAAGGGATACATGCAATTAATCCCAGCCTGGGTGGTGCAGTTGGAAGGCGTGTATAATAAAATCATTGATGTTCGCAGCGCTGTGCCAAAAGGAGGGAAAGTGAGTGGACTGGAGTAAGACGAAAACCATTCTGATTCTTGCCTTCCTGACGCTTAATCTTTTTCTTGGCTATCAGGTTTACCTATCAAAATTGCAGCATGGCGTAGAGTCGGAATCTGCTCAAAACACGCAGTGGGAGATTGAAAACTATCTATCAAAGCAAAACATCACGCTCAAGATGGATATCCCACAGGAAACACCTTTATTAAACTATCTGTATGTGGAGTATGTGACGTCAGCGACCTTTGAACAGGAGGAGATGGCAGACCAGCAGGTGGTTGTAGACAATACCGTACTAGAATCACGACTTGAAAAGCCCGTCGCCATCCGCGATTTTAAAAGCCCAAAGGATGTCTTAAATCAACTACACAGCACCATTAAATTCGCAGATCAGTATAAAGAGGATGTCAACTGGACGCTATCTGCCCCGGTATATTGGCAGATGCATGATGGGTTACCGATGTTCGTCGCGCCACTAGAGCTACACATTGCTGATGGATTTATTAGAGGATATAAGCAGACCTATTTACTGGTGAAAAATCAAGGATCAGGTCGCAAAATTATTACTGCTTATACAGCTCTACGCTCACTGATCGAAAAAGAAGTAATTAAGAGCGGAGAAAGTATAGATAGCATTTCACTCGGATATTATGGGTTTAAATATGACGCTGAGATACAGGTGTTAGCACCGGTGTGGCGTTTTCAGCATGGCAATAAGGTTGAATATATGAATGGATTTACTGGGACGATGGAGCGGCCACTAGATAAAAGAGGAATGGTCGAATAGAGGAAAGAGGGATATCTGTTGCAATTTAGTGTTTTAGCCAGTGGAAGTACAGGGAATTCCATCTATGTAGGAACAGAGCGTACTTCTTTATTGATCGATGTCGGTCTTACGGGGAAACAAGCGGAGGCATGTTTGGAAGAGATTGGTGTAAAGCCAAGTGATTTGCAGGCAATTCTAGTAACACACGAGCATTCCGATCATATCAAAGGCGTGGGTGTTATGGCGAGACGCTATGGCATCCCGATCTATACCACACAAAAAACCTGGGGTGAGCTGGACAAGCTAGTAGGAACGATCCCAGAGGGTCAGAAGCAACTCTTTGAGGTGGGCCAAACGTTGGAATTCGGAGATATCACGGTTGAGTCATTTGGAATCTCCCACGATGCTGTCGAGCCAATGGGTTTTTGTATGCATGCGGATCATAAAAAGCTGAGTATCGCTACCGATCTAGGCTATGTAAGTGACCGAATCAAGGAAGTTATTCGTGGAGCAGATGCTTACATTTTTGAAGCAAATCACGATGTGGATATGCTGCGCATGTCGCAATATCCATGGAGCATTAAACGCCGAATTTTAAGCGACATTGGTCATCTTTCCAATGAAATGGCAGGCGAAGCTTTGACAGATATTCTTGGTGGACGAGCAGAGCGCGTATTCCTGGCGCATTTAAGCAAAGAAAACAATATGATGGATCTGGCAAAGCTTACGGTTAAAAATATCTTGGAGGAACAGGGCTTACATGTCGGAAATGATGTGCATTTGCGAGAAACCTACCCGCATCGTCCGACGAAAATGGAAGTGTTGTAGTATCATTATCAGCTTTCATAGAATTACTGTGGCTTGGTAGGCACATAGCTTCCGTTGGGTGCTTTTGGTGAGGCTTGAAAATTAACGGCAGCATGGTTTTGGCTTTTTTGCAAGGACGCCAATCCTTTTGGACAAGTTTTTTCAACGATCTGTGTATTCATGTGGCTGTCTAATTGTTGGACTTTAGCAGTTACTTCTTCATGATTAAGAATACCTTTTTCGGTCAATAACTCAATAATGGCATGAAGCACCAACGTGTTATGGTAATCCACATGTCGCAGATCGCTAAGCTTGGCCAAAAGGTCTAGCTGGTCTAAGGGAGAAAAGGGCTGTTTCATGTGAAGCACGTCCTTTCTTTTTATGAATGAAGTGCGGTGGATAAGCCTTGTACATGTATTCATAAGACCATTCTTGACGCTTACCACTCATCTTATGCGAGTGGACAAGTTTCATTCCACAACCTTTCCATATTTCTAACGTTAATTTGCCTCAATGCCTGCGTATACTGTTACTACAGCAAGAATATGAAAGCTCTTCATTACAAAATTATCTTTTATTCCTGCTAGAACGAAAGGAGTAATTGTTATGGGTTATTACGATAATGATGATTTTTATGAAATGGAACCAAAGAAAAAGGCCAGCCGTTCCGGCATGGGCAAATATATCGTGACCTCTGTCACATCTGCTGTCATTGGAGGTCTGGTCGTGCTTATGCTTACGCCAGCTATCTCCAAAACAGGTTATCTGAATCTACCTTTGAAAACAGGAGCAGATGCTAATCAAGCAGCCGTGACAGCATCGACGATCTCTACGAAAACCAACCAGCCTGTAAGTGTTAACGTGGAAACCGCGATTACCAGTGCAGTGGAAAAGACAGAGGATGCCGTCGTCGGAATTACCAATATCAAACGGGTAGCTAACCTCTGGACCAGACAAACAGGTAACGTGGCAGCAGGTGTGGGCTCTGGTGTCATTTTTGAAAAGAAAGATGGCAAAGCACATATCATCACGAACAATCACGTTGTACAGGGAGCGCAAAGCATTGAAGTGAGTTTAGCAAGCGGGGACAAAGTAACGGCTAAAGTCCTTGGAGCTGACGCATACAACGATTTGGCCGTGTTAGAAATAGATGGATCAAAGGTAACAAAGGTTGCCGAGCTAGGCGATTCTAGCACCTTAAAAGTAGGGGAACCAACCATTGCGATCGGTAACCCGTTAGGTCTAGACTTCTCCCGTACCGTTACACAAGGAATTATCAGCTCGAAAAGCCGCTCCATGCCGACAGACGTCAATGATGACGGTATTGTAGATTGGGAGCTGGACGTTATCCAGACAGATGCGGCCATTAACCCAGGAAACAGCGGTGGGGCTCTGGTCAATATCTATGGACAAGTAATCGGGATTAATACCTTGAAAATCTCTCGTGAGGGCGTAGAAGGCTTAGGATTTGCGATCCCTATTAACGATGTGAAAAATATCATTCCGCGTCTGATGCAGGATGGCTATCTCAAACGCGCCTACCTCGGCGTAACGCCACGCGACTTAACAGATGTACCGAAATATGCGTGGAAAGAAGTATTAAATCTACCAAACGAAGTGACAACAGGCGTAGTTGCTATGGAAGTAGGAAGCTTCTCTCCAGCAGCTAAAGGTGGATTGAAACAGTACGATGTCATCACTCAGTTAGACGATACCCCAATTAATAGCAGCGCCCAGCTATTGAAATATTTCACTCTGAATAAAAAAGCAGGTGAATCTGTATCGATTACCCTGTATCGAGATGGATTTAAGAAAGTGGTTAAAGTAACGCTCGGGGAAAAACCACAGCAGGATCAGGAACAGCTACAACCGCAATTACCGTAAGTAATAGGGTAATGAGGGGGGCCGCCAGCAAATCAAGTGTTGCTGGCGGTCTCCTTCGTCATCAAGCTAGTGAAAAGGAAAAGCTGAGAATGGAAAACCTGTCATTTTCCTTGCCAGCATAAATGTTAGGCATGTGAAAAGCCCTATCGGGTAATTTCTCGCTCATTCCAATACAAGCATCGGTGATAGATAAAGTACTCCTCGGACTTGGTATTTTGCTAATACACCGGCGTATTAGATTTTATACGAGAGAGATAGTGTGCTTTTTCTCCAATCAATTCTTTGAGGAGAGCATGTAGGCAACAAAGTAAAGACCATCCTTCATTTTCAGATTTTACACTGAATAAGGATGGTCATTTTTATCTTTTTATATCATGATCTTAACTTAATGGTTTTGGAGACAGCCTGTTTTAGAGTTACTAAAATCAACCTGCTGCCCAAACATCTAATTCAATTTTTAATTCCGGTAACCCTAATCCTTTAATGTATGCAATCGTCATTGAAGGAGGTGTGGTACCGAATACTTGATTCCAAACCTCATCGAAATGCTCCCAATCAATTTCTTCTGTGGCCCAAATATTAACCTTAATGACGTGATCGGGAGTCAATTTTTGAGAAGAAAGGATTTCAACGATATTATTCATTGTATTTGTCACTTGTTGATTAAAATCTGTGGGTATATTATTGTTTTGATCTATACCAATTTGCCCAGAAAATACATACATTTCAGCATTTCTGCTTATTTTTGTTACATGACTATAGTTCCCGACAGGTCTCGCTATATTTTCTGGATTATATCTTTTGATCACATGATTATTCATTGTAAAAGTCTCCTTTTAAATAGAAAACATATAACTTATGGATATGTCATATATTTTCACTGTTTTTTAATCTTTCTTGATTTTAGACAGACTTATCCCGTCATTAATCAATTCTAGAAAAAAACAGCGGTAGAATACCCAATACCAAAAGATAAAGATTTAATCGATCTCTTTTTCATCGGGTATTTCCTCCTTACCTTTAAAAGTGAGATAATTACATCAATATTCTAACATTAACGCAAGACAAATGAAATGATGGTCTGATTCCAAGCCAAAAAAGCGGGTACATCTATTAACAGGTGATTGATTTGAAAAGTAATAATAGGCTTACTTAAACCCACTCTAGGGTTAGCTTTTCGTTAACATACCTAAAAGTTGTAGTTGATGAGAGGAGAGATTTGTATGGAAAATGCTTTATCGGATGAATGTAGAATGAAATGGTATTCAGTAAAGGTTCTTTTTGAATCTATCCATTCAGGCGCTCCACTTCCCGATAAAATAAATGCCGACTATTACGTAAGCAAGGACAATAAACTTCTGGAGGAAAGCATCATAATAGTGAAAGCTACAGACACTGAACAGGCTTGCAAATTGGCAGAAGAATATGCAAAAAAAGCCGAGCATGAATATCTAAATTACTATGGTGAACAAGTTAAGGATCAATTCGTATGTACACTGCATGCATTTGAGCTTAACGATTTGGAGTTAACAACTGGGGTAGAGGTTTACTCAAGATTTATACATGCAACAAACAAAGAAACCACTAATGACATTATTAAAAGGTACTATCCTGAGGCTTTAGATGGAGAGGAAGAGCAATAGTACAATTATCATAGATATATAAAGGCGATGGAGATGGAGGTTTTGAGCTATAAAGAAAGCTGGTTAGATCCTTACCATGGTGAAAACCGGCTATTTTCGTGTCTTGATGTCCTTAGTAAATCTGCGTTTTGATGTTAGTTCTTAGGTTGGTAATAAATAGATAACAAGAAGTCGAATCTTTTCGTTTTTGGAACATCTTATTAAAAGAGCTGTCCTTTTTTATGCCCAACCACCTTTGATTCATTACTCATCTGGGGTAGACTAGGAGAGTGAGAAATACGAGCAAGTTTACTATGAATCTAAAGTCGATCTTTTCCGAGTGAGAAAGACGACTTACTATAAAGCGAGGGTAAATACATCATGGCAAAAACAATCGTGATTCAAGGAAAAGAAACACCACTTCATGAGGAGCATCCAATCCGTGTGAGCTGCATGGAGCATATTGAAACTGAGCTGGACGATTACGTGAATTATCACGATGTGGCACCAGATACATTTTCCATAGATGAAGTAGAATTAGGAGACATCCCAGCTACCTGCATGGAGTGTAATCAACCAGGCAAGATTGTGTTATTGCATGTGAAGGGAATGTAGGAGAAGTGCAGATTACAATTATTACGGTCGGGAAGCTAAAAGAGAAGTATCTAAAGGAAGGCATCGCCGAGTATACCAAGCGTCTAACGGCTTACTGCAAGCTTAATGTCGTCGAAGTGAACGATGAGAAAGCTCCAGAAGAACTAAGTGCCACGGAAATGGAGCAGGTGAAGCGCAAGGAAGGCGAGCGGATACTAGCGCATATGAAGCAGGACCATTACGTGATCGCGCTGGCTATCGAAGGGCAAATGTGGTCGTCTGAGAAGCTATCTAGCGAAATGGATAGGCTAGCGCTGCACGGACGTAGTCAGGTGGCGTTTGTGATTGGCGGCTCGCTGGGTCTGGCAGATGAGGTGTTGAAACGAGCGGATGCGAAGCTGTCGTTTTCCAAGATGACGTTTCCCCATCAATTGATGCGGTTGGTGCTGGTGGAGCAGGTTTATCGGGCGTTTCGGATTAGTCGGGGGGAGCCATACCACAAATAACAACAAAAATTAGAGAATGTCTGTCCACTAATAACGGCAAACCAAAGTCTCAACCCTTGCAAGAAGCTGGGTTAAGGCCTTGGTTTTTGTGTGTTCCTAGGGCCTTGTGGACGGAGTTCTCACTTTTTTACCAGCTTTAAATAGTTTATAACTATCAGAAAATAGTAGATATTTTAATCTATAAATAATTTTATGATATGGTTATAATTGAGACAGTAAAGGTGTGTTCCTAGGTGGCGCCTTGCTTTTTGTGACACCTAAGCAGGAGCGCCTACTCAATTTTTGCAAATATAGGAGATAAGGAAGATTATAATGAGTAGCATACAGAAAAAAACAGACGTTATCTTAATAGGTGCCGGAGTCATGAGCGCGACTTTGGGATCATTACTGAAAGAGTTAGCACCGGAATGGGAAATCAAAGTGTTTGAGAAACTCCCAAACGCAGGAGAAGAAAGCTCTAACGAATGGAATAATGCGGGTACGGGCCATTCTGCACTGTGTGAGCTTAACTATACATCCGAAAAATCTGACGGATCTATAGATATTAGCAAAGCTATAAAAATTAATGAACAGTTTCAGCTTTCCAGACAGTTTTGGTCTTATCTTGTAAACAGCAATCTGATTCGTAATCCGCAGGACTTTATCATGCCAATACCTCATATGAGTTTAGTACAAGGTGAAAAAAATGTAACGTTTTTGAAAAAACGTTTTGAAGCGCTGTCAAACAATCCCCTGTTTCAAGGGATGGAATTTTCCGATGATCCTGAAAAACTGAAGGAATGGCTTCCGCTTATCATGGAAGGCCGTACACCGAATGAACCGATAGCGGCAACAAAAATCGACTCTGGAACGGATGTCAACTTTGGTGCTTTAACACGCATATTGTTTGACCACTTAAAGAGTAAAAACGTCGAGATAAACTACAAGCATAGTGTTAAGGATATGAAACGTACTAGCGACGGCTCGTGGGAAGTGAAAGTGCATGATATCGATAGCGGTAAAATCGAATACCATACTGCAAAATTCGTCTTTATCGGCGGTGGGGGCGGAAGTCTGCCTTTACTACAAAAAACCGGTATTCCTGAGTCAAAACATATTGGAGGATTCCCGGTAAGCGGACTATTTATGGTATGTAACAATCCGGAAGTTGTAGCGCAGCATCATGCAAAAGTATACGGTAAAGCTAAGGTTGGTGCTCCTCCAATGTCTGTTCCGCATCTTGATACAAGATATATCGACAACAAAAAATCATTGCTGTTTGGACCGTTTGCCGGCTTCTCACCAAAGTTCTTAAAAACTGGTTCAAATTTTGATTTGATAGGTTCCGTAAAACCGAATAATGTCTTCACTATGTTGGCGGCAGGCGCAAAAGAGATGGCATTGACAAAATACCTGATCCAGCAAGTTATGTTATCGAATGAAAAGCGTATGGAAGAGGTACGTGAGTTTATTCCGAACGCCAAAAGCGAGGATTGGGATATAGTGGTAGCGGGCCAACGTGTGCAAGTTATCAAAGATACTGAGGCCGGCGGCAGGGGAACACTTCAATTTGGTACGGAAGTTGTTAGTGCCGCTGATGGCTCGATAGCTGCATTGCTCGGCGCTTCTCCGGGTGCTTCTACTGCCGTTCACGTTATGTTTGAAGTATTAAAAAAATGCTTCCCACAACATATGAAAGATTGGGAACCGAAAATAAAAGAAATGGTTCCTTCTTATGGCGTGTCACTAGTGGAAAACCCAGAGCTTTTCCAAGAAATTCATACTTCAACAGCGCAGACGCTTGGTCTAAGCGAAAAAGAAACGGTCTATAGTTAATTCTTTGGATGTAGAAACAAAGGTATTTAATGAAAAAATTAGAGCAACATTTTTTTCATTAATGGACAATTGTTTCTATGATGAAGAGATTGAAAAGGCAATGATTGCAAAAAAACAGAGATAACATAAAAAGTTTCATAAAATATTGAGTAAACAATAGAATATCATTGAAAATAAAACATAGAACCTTGTGATCTATCTTTGGATTGAAGGTTCTTTTTTCAAAATTCGCAGTTAGAGAGGCTACGGTGAGCCTTATCATAAGTAACTGGGAAATTTCACCTAATCCTTCGAATAGAAAGAAGGAACGACAATAGAAAGATCAAAAGCATTGAATTTTAATGAAATAAGGGATACCACTTTTATTAACTAACCCCTTTTGTGACAAGCGCAGAAGGGGCCTTTTTGCATTGATAAAAAATCACTCCACGAATGGTTAGTTTTTTTAGCACCCACTCGCTTGTCACCGTTTCTCCACCCTTTTTGTGAGCCGTATCACATCGAATAGGATGGTTGATTTTTATAATCAACTTATAAAGGGCGGAAGAGAAAAGGAGAGATCGTGATGTTCTGTTACCAGTGCGAACAAACCCCAAGCGGTGGGTGCAAGGTGATCGGTGTCTGTGGGAAAACAGAGGAATTGGCTAGCATTCAAGACACGATCGTTTTTGCGTTAAAAGGGATTGCGGCGTATGCAACGCATGCTCGCCAACTGGGTTATATCGACTCCGAAGTGGATGGCATCACCCAGGAAGCGCTATATTTCACCTTGACTAATGTTAACTTTAATCTGGACGATCATCTAAAAATGGCGATGAAAGTAGGTCAGGCAGCAATCAAGGTGATGGAGCTATTAGACAAAGCCCATACTGAGCACTTCGGTATTCCCCAGCCTGTAACCGTATCGCAAAATAAAATCGAAGGCAAATGCATTGTGGTTACTGGACATAATCTGTTTGCTCTGGAGGAATTGCTGAAACAGACAGAGGGGAGAGGCATAAACATCTTTACTCATTCCGAGATGCTACCTGCCCACGGATATCCTGCTTTGAAAAAGTACCCACATTTGAAAGGAAACATCGGCAAAGCATGGTTCGATCAACGACGGCTGTTTGAGGAGTTTCCAGGGGCAATTCTTGCGACAACAAACTGCGTCATGCCGATTAAAGGCAGTTATGCTGACAGATTTTACTCCTACGATGTCGCCGGGCTGGAGGGAGTAACTAAGATTGAAAACGACGATTTTTCTCCACTGATTGAAAAAGCACTCTCCCTGCCAGAGGCAAATATCGAATCTGATCAAACTTTAATCACCGGATATCATCACGAGACGGTTTTGGGGTTAGCGCCGGAAATTATCGATGCTGTAAAAGCAGGCAAGATCAAACGCTTCTTCGTGATCGCAGGGTGTGACGCACCGGGGAAAGGCGGCGAATACTACCGGGAATTGGCCACTTCTTTACCAAAGGAAACAGTTATTCTTACCACGTCCTGTGGAAAGTTCCGTTTTAATGATGTGGACTTTGGAACAGTGCCAGGAACTGACATTCCCCGCTATATTGATTTGGGACAGTGTAACAACTCTGTATCTACAATCAAGATCGCAGCGGCTCTGGCAGACGCGTTTGGCTGCGAGGTCAACGATTTGCCGGTAAGCATCGTGCTTTCATGGTTTGAGCAAAAAGCAGTGGCTATTTTGCTCGGTTTGTTCAGCTTGGGAATCAAGGATATCCGAATTGGTCCAAAGCTGCCTGAATTTATTCAGCCAGGCGTGCTCACGGTCTTGCAGGACTTGTTTAACGTTAAACTGATCGGACATGCGCAGGAGGATATGAAGCAGATGATGGGGATTACCCAATAAATTTCTATAAACCACAAAGACAGTCTGAAACTTGCTTTAAAAGTTTTGGACTGTCTTTCTTATTTGAGCAAAAGTGACCACATTTAGCTATCAATGGAGATTAATACCTTATTCTTCTCCCGCACAAATGAGTTGAAAAAAACACCATTTCACTTGAATGGAGAATACTATTATGTATCACCTACATGTACAATAAAAGATAGTACAGACATCAAAGTAAAGGGTCCAAAATATAAATCCAAATTAGCAAAAACAGAAAAATTCTAGTAATCATTAGGAAGGAGGAAGATTATTTCAATGAGATTCAAATTATTTACACCCATATTATTCTTTATTTTATTTGGTTTTTTATTAGGATGTCAGGATGATAAATTAAAAGATCAAAATAAAGAGACAGTACTGGAAGATACAAAAATACCTAATAAAGAATCTAAAGCGACTAAAGATAAAAAGGTTAAGTGGGTTAAGGTACTTGAGTCACCTAAAAATATCTCTTCCCCTTCCGAAGCTGTACTACACCAATATGAAGTTACTTTTAAAGATGGGAAAAAAGAATTCCCTAAAAAAGATTCTGTAATTTTCGAAACAACTCTTGGTGGTAGTAGTATAGTTGCTATTCACTCTCCTGAAGGAGAAAATAATTATGCCATTTTTCTGTATGAATATAATAGTTCTAATAAATGGATTATAAATGGGCTTTTAAGATTACTGGGAGGTAAAGGGTTTACGGATAAAGAGGGTTTAGATTTACCGATGAATAAGTTCAATGCACTCAACCTTACAATATCAGATAAAAAAATTTGGACATTTGCAGATGAAAAAGAAATAGTTACAATCACTGTATCTAATCGGGTTTCTTTTGTTGAACATTCTGATCCTAAAAAGATATCCTTGAGCAACGGAAATGAAGCATATATCTCTAAAGATCATTTGAAAAATAGCTATTTGTATTATTTTGATACCGGAAAAACAATTGTTGTTTCAGGAAATGTAAGTGAACAAAATATTATTAATCTGGCAAATTCCTTGCCGTCTGTTAATTCTGCATTTTTCCCTAGCCCTGAAGTAGATTAAATAGAAATACCAGCGTCTAAGATTTCTCTGAAATACTAAGTTGTTCAGCTATTTGTAAATTCAAGACTAAAAAAGATGGCTGACCTAATATAGATCTGCCATCTTTTTATTTGGGAATGTTTTTTTCGATCTCATTGAGTTTTTTCTCATGAAAAATGATTGGAAAATTCTGGGGTTTATCAAAAGCATAACCACCTAATCCTCACAACAGTAAGTAAATTTCCCCCGCTACCAATAAAGAAACAAAAAAACATATGCATATTCTAATATTGACACAGAAAATGATAATCATTATCATCTTTCTTTAGGAGGCATATCATCTGGTTCAACTATGCAATCATTTTGTGCTACATCATAGAACTAAAGTAGGGGGAATCATTCAATGCGTTTTGTTAAACTGCCAGTCTTTTTTGTCTTTCTGTCGTTGATGCTGGTACTTGCAGCATGCGGTAATTCAGGCACAGCCCCACAAACAGGGAGAACACAGACACAATCAGCTCCAACAGCCCAGTCAGAGTCTGACAAATCCGGAGAACAGCAAGAACGAACAGTGAAGCATGTAATGGGTGAGTCAAAGATCAAAGGGGTTCCTAAGCGTGTCGTTGCATTGGAATGGAGCAGTGCTGAGCATGTGCTGGCATTAGGTATGCAGCCTGTAGGGATTGCTGATATTAAGAATATGAAAAAGTGGGTCAAGCTCCCAGTGGAAATTGCACCAGATGTAGTGGATGTGGGAAGCCGTATTGCACCAAATCTGGAATCGATCATGCTGTTGAAGCCAGACCTAATCATCGGGATAAAACGTAATGTGGAAGCAAACTACGACGAGCTGAGCAAAATTGCTCCTACGATCGTGTATGATTCTAACCCGCTTGAGGGTCAAGGTGACCAATATTCCAGAATGATTGACACTTTTACAGAGATTGCCGATATTCTGGATAAAAAAGCAGAGGCAGATAACGTTTTGAAAAACCTCGACAAGACTTATGCAGAGGCAAAGGACAGAATTGTCAAAGCCGGCATGGACAAAATACCGTTCGTATTGGCAATGGGCTACAGTAATCAAAATGCGGTAGAATTCCGCCTATCTTCTGATAACTCTACAGCAGTAAAAATTCTGGAGCATATCGGTTTGAAAAATGCGTACAAGCCGAAGAAGTTTGAGCAAAATGGAATGACGACCACGGATGTGGAGGCGCTTCCACCGTTGCAGGATGCTAACTTCCTGCATATCATTCAGGATGATGATAATGTCATCAACAATCAATTGAAAAACAATCCTGTATGGAATGGGTTAACCTTTGTGAAAGAAAATCGCATCTATGCGTTGGGAGGAGACATGTGGCCTTACGGCGGGCCATTGTCCGCAGAAATCATGGCTAAAAAAGCGGCAGATCTACTAGCGAAATGAGCCTTGCCAAGCATGTATCGTCTGTCTCAACCGACATCCATCCTTCTTCTCAAAGAAAAGGCTGGAGGCCGTTTTGGATGCTATTGGGAGGGCTTGCCGTTTTAGTGGTCCTTACCTTTGTCAGTCTGACACAGGGCTTGGCTGATATTTCTCTTCACTCCGTAGTTCAGGCGATTATCTCTCCTCAGGATATCGCCGATCATCAGATGATTCGAGGGGTTAGACTGCCACGAACCGTAATGGGGCTTTTGTCTGGTGCGGCCTTGGCTGTAGCAGGAGCGGTGATGCAAACCGTGACGCGAAATCCGCTCGCCTCAGAGACGACTCTGGGAGTGAATGCGGGCGCATATCTCTTTGTGGTGTTCGGGATGGTCTTTTGGCCTTCGATCCTCCATCAGTTCCCGCTTCCTTTTGCAATGGCTGGAGGAATCCTTGCTGCGGTTGCCGTTTACTTCATGTCAGGCGGGCGAAAAGGAACTCCTGTACGAGTGGCTTTGTCTGGGATGATCATCACGTTGGTGTTCTCCTCACTTACAAGTGCCATCATTTTATTTAACGAAGAAACAACACAAGGAATTTTCCTCTGGGGATCAGGCTCACTGAAACAAAATGACTGGACAGGAGTTCAGTTTAGCTGGTCTTTGATCCTTGGGGGAATCGCAGTTGGTTGTCTGATGGCTCGCCAGCTAGACGTACTCAGCTTTCATGAGGAAACCTCGCGTTCGCTTGGACAAAAGGTAGGCAAGACTCGTCTGCTTGCTATGCTTCTGGCGATTATGATTACGTGTGTCAGTGTAAGTGTAGTAGGTCCAATCGGGTTCATTGGACTGGTCGCTCCCCATTTAGTACGGTTGTCAGGATTGAACCGCCACATTTGGTTGTTGCCGATCAGTGCGATCTGGGGTGCCGCCTTACTTGTTGCCTCTGACACGATTGCCCGCACGTTTGTAAATGCTTATGGGGAGCTTCCGGCAGGAGCCATCACTGCTGCTATCGGCGGTCCATGGTTGATTTGGCTGGCGTTACGCGTTTCCCGGAATTTGAGTGCAGGCTCCGCTTCGGGTACTTCGATGAGTGTAGGAGTCTGGCGTCGCCGAATTTCTTATCCACTACTGGTTCTTCTGCTTTGTGTCATGCTAGCTGTTGTCTGGATGATCAGCCTGTCGAGCGGAAACCTGTACATATCGTGGACAGAGATCGCTGCCATTTTCATGGGGCAAGGAAATGATTTGTACCGTCAATTGCTGTTTGATCTGCGAATGCCTAGGCTTTTAACGGCTATGTTGGCAGGAGTGGCATTAGCAATCAGCGGGAGTCTTATGCAAAGCGCGGTTCGAAATCCTTTGGCTGATCCGCAAATTGTTGGGGTTACCAGTGGGGCGGGGGTAGGCGCAATCCTCCTGTTACTTGTATTTCCACAGTTCTCGGGGTGGATGCCCCTAGGAGCTATGCTAGGGGGTATTATCTCAGCAGCTATTGTATACGCTGTTTCCTGGCGTCGAGGACTAAACCCAGTCATTTTGACTCTTGTGGGTATTGCGGTAGCAGCGGTGGGTTCTGCCTTTATCAATATTTTGATCGTGAAAGCCCAGCTTCTAGCAGCGCCAGCTCTTGCTTGGATGGCAGGGAGTACATATGGACGCGGTTGGACGGAAGTGAGCCGCTTGCTACCTACCATACTTCTCCTGACGCCAATTGCTTGGTGGTTGGGACGCAGAGTTGATCTCTTGTCCTTTAACGACGAGAGCTCGATGGGTTTGGGCTTACATGTACGTCTGACGAGGTTGATTGTAGCGGTCATCGCGGTTCTGCTTGCTTCATCTGCGGTTGCCAGTGTGGGAGCAGTTGGATTTATCGGCTTGCTTGCTCCTCATGCGGCACGAATGCTGGTCGGCTCCTATCATCGACGGATGGTTGTTATCTCTGCCCTGCTGGGAGCGGTACTTCTAGCATCTGCCGATCTAATCGGGCGAGTCATCCTCATTCCTAAGGATATTCCTTCAGGTATCGTTGTCGCTTTGCTAGGGGCACCTTACCTATTCCTGTTGATGATTCGATCGGCGCGTTCGGTCAAGTGAGTGGGCTCGACATTGGCCCTCCACCGACATCAAATATCGTAGATTTATAAATGGATAAGTAGACAAGCGGGATGAGTGTGATTCCGTTTGTCTACTTTTTTCATTTTGGAATTTTGGATGAAAGAGATAGGACATTTATTTATGATTCTCTTTTTTAACGATAAGGTCTTTCGGTATTTTATAGGTAGCTAGATAGTGGTTTTGATTGTCGTCTTTTATGTAAAAATGTTTATCTCTCATGCTACAGAAGCTTCCTTATTAGACCAGAAAAGAAGAGGCATCGACTTATTTTTTATACAAACACACAAACGTATGTACTGTAATGATAAGAGATACATTCCAAAACAGATGATTATTTCCGTTTCTTACAACCAAGCCTTACCTTCTTCGTCTATATCACATAACGTAAGTAAGATATTTTTTTCACAGTATGTTTGGATGCTCGTGTTTTGGGTTTGAGTACTTATGAAATAGGTAAAAAACAGAGCCTATCAAGCTATGGCATTTTCAAATTAAATATCTGCTACATGAGCAAAGGAGAGGAGAATAGTCTATGGATAAAAAAGCGAAACAGATCGTAATGAAGACCTTCTGGAACAGTACGGGCTGGATTGATAGAGAATCACGTAGCATCTCAGACGAAGATTTTGCCTATGCCAAGAGCAAGGGACTGATGTTTGAACCGCTCACGATCACCCATGATGAGTGCGTGCAGAGATTAATTGATTTGCATCAAATCGTAACAAAAGAACAGGTGGCAAAAGCATTCCTACATAGCTTGTCGACAAGAAAGCTACATCTTCGAAGTGCGCTTTCCAGCTGGATATTAACTCACCAGCTTCCACAGCATGCTTTTGAGAGCAACGCTGGAAAGTATGCAACTATAAACAATGGCAGTACCTATGCGATGTTTGGGGATTGCTATATCTGTGACGGTTATCATGTTGCCAGTCTGCAAGCTTACAAGAATGAAGACCTGAACGTGTTGAATTTTGAGAGAATCAAATGGGGCGGAATCCGGCTCAACCACATTGTATATAATCTGCTTGATTTGGAGCTATTGATCAAGGAAGAGGACATCGAGGTACAAGCAGAGGATGTCGAGATTTTTCGCAGGGTTATGGAGACGATTAGTAGCTGCGAGCCTACGGATGCAGCCCGTCAGCTGGAGAAACGGCTTAAGGGCGTGCTTCCTTCAAGTAAAAACGAACGGGATGCCTTGCTTGAAATTTTGGCAACAGTAGGAATACTAACCTCTAGCAAGGATCGACCGGGTCGAGGAGGAAAAAATGATTTTTTTGCCATTGTGAACTGGCGTGGTGAGGACGGATACTCCGCGCAGGCTGTAGACCATTATTTTAGCCATTGGTTGTAGCAAGAGGGAAATGTAAATAGAAAAGTGGCGGTCCCTTTCTGGTATATGCTGATATTTTTAACGGTAATCGGGATATATGGGTTCAGTGCGGCTCTAAGGATACGGACTACGGCTTCGCCTACCTTCGTTGTTACCTTCTGACGCTTTTCTATTTCTAAAACAGGCTGTGAATCAAATTGCTTTACGACTAATGCTTTTCCACCAATCCCTCTGACATGTACACCTACCTAAGCTGTTTACCCAGTTGGTTCACGGTCCTTAGCCACCGCTTTCTCTTTTCATCATCTGCCTTGCCAACCTGACTAAGGGTTGTTATTTTTATTGGACTAATACCGCAGAATTGCAAGGTAGACCTTTTCATCATCCGATGGCCCGGTTTTCCTTGAACAAGACTGTAGTACCAATAGGGGGAATCCATGGTGACGATCAGTCTTGCTGATCTTCCTTTCAATAATTGCTGAGGGAGGGATGAGCCTTTCTTATAGGAAAAAGCATAGCCTGGCATGAAAACGCGATCGAGAAAACCCTTAAGCAATGCAGGTGGAGCGCCCCACCAGATTGGATAGACGAACACCAGATGATCAGCCCAGCTAATTAATTGCTGAGCAAGGATTAGATCATCCTCCAATTGTGGTTTATTTTTATAGCCGCCAGCTAAGTTAGGATTAAAATCAAGATCAGCCAGACGTAAGCTTTTCACCTCAGCCCCTGTTGACACGGCACCTTTTTGATAAGCCTCCGCTAGTGCTTCCCCATAGCTTTCTTTCACGGGATTACCTTGAATAATGAGAATTTTTTTCATGAATGAGCCTCCTGTATAAGTTGAAATGGTTAGTGTTTACTAACTTTATGATAAAAAGGAAAAGGTCAATTTCGACCTAACCTGTTAAGAAACAATGACTGCATAGTATATTTCTATTGTAATAAAGCAAATAATCGCTTCTTAATTTGAGAAGCCAATGCTTCTAGCTGACTAGGGAGCTCCCCCTGAAAACTAGAGACTGCTAGGCCTGTAAAAGCACCAATAATCAAAACAGCGGAGAGTCTTGCGTCTTGCTCAGGAAGCTCATTGCTCTCGATTCCTTGAAGGATTAAATCAATCAAAGCATCTAGTGGCTGTCTCATGTTTTTCTGAGCAACCTGCTGATACACATCGTGATGTTGAGATAGCAATAGCAATCCGCAGTGATCCTCGTCGTGCATCTCTACTAGCTGATCGATTAAACAGTCAAATCTGTCATGAAACGTTCCAGACTGGCTTACATAAAAATCAATCATTTTGGTGTAACTATTGCAATACTGGGTAAATACCTCTGATGCTACCTCATTTTTGTTCTTAAAATGCTTGTAGATTGCGGCATCTGTGACACCCGCCGCGTCGCCAATCTCTTTGACCGAGATGCCATCGATCCCTTTTGTTGCAAATAGGCGCATAGCGGCTTGTAAAATATCTTTCTTTTTACTGTCAACGTGTGGTTTTTTCTTCATGATAATATGGTAAGTGAATGCTAACTTAATTGCAAGGGGAAATTGAAGTAGTTGGTTGTGACTTTAATTTAGGTAAGAAGTATTAAGAGAGTAGATGATACATTTTCAAATGGTCAACAATTGTTCAAATTATACTAATGAAATACAAAATTAATTGTATAAGTTTCTACAAATGTAATAAAAAGGTAATTTATGAAACAGCTAATATAGTAACAAGTGTACAGTAGAAAGGAGGGATTGTTATGCAATGTATTTTGTATAACAAATAAGGACGTTCTCAGGTGCTTGCCCGCTACGAGAACATCCTTATCTTTATACCATAAAAATTTTTACTTACGACTATTTTATCACTCTTGTATTGATAGAAAAAGGGGATGTCATTTAAACAATATTTTATAAAAGGCTCTCTCCTAGAAGAAAACCATAAAAATTAAATATATTGTTACTGAGATTGTTATAAGTAACGATGGATTAAACTGTACATTTTGAAATGAAGGGGATTAAAAACATTTTAGGAGGATTTACTTTTATGAAAAAGTACTTATTATTATCAATAGTATTAGCTGTCTTTACACTTGTAGTCCCTTTATATGCTTTTGCAAATGTCGATGACTATTTTGCTCCTAACGAGGAAATTAATAGGGATAATAAACAAATTAACGAACAAGAAGTACTTTTTTATAAAATGGAAGATCTTATAAAATCGGAAAATTCAATAGATTTAGAATCCTTAGGTGCTAAAGCAATAGGGGGAGGAATGATTACGTGTGAAGTTGAGGGGATGACTTCTTATTGCGATTGGAGAATTTTAGCTCCTGGGGTAAAGATCAAAAAATCAAATATTACAGTTAGATACAAAAGGGGTAATACTGGAGATGGCTCTATTTTGTTCAGGTATGACGTACCACTGACTAACTTTATCAATAATCAGTCGATAAAAACTCACACTTCAAAAGGTGACTATACTGCGACTCTAGGGGGCACATTTGAAGGACATGATGGTACTGATTATGCTGCTTCGGGGAGTAAGCCAGCTAAGTTCACCATTAAATAAGAATATTTTTCTTAAGATCATTCTAGACTTAAAACCACACCTTCAAATTTGAAGGTGTGGTTAGTTTAAGGACTATTTTATATAACCAATAAAAAGGAGGAAGAAAATGAAGTGGATTAAGAAAATAAGTAAAGAAGAGTATAATTTTCTATCTACAGTATACGTAACTTTAAATGATAATAATTTTAAAATAAAAAAAGTACTTCCATATGGAAATAGAGATAAGATGTCTTTACTTGCACAATTCTTTTTGCTACCTCTGGTTATTAATGATAATAATATGGTGCTACAGATTCCTGCTCATAAAATAAATCTTTACAATAAGGTTATGGAAGAAGTAGGAATTCATTTTGAGAAAGTGAGGTTTTTCTGTGCTAATGATGAGACAAGTAATTTGATTTTACAAGATTTGAATCAGTCATCAAAAGAACATGTGAAAGCTTTATATCATAGTCAACTTCTCCATCCTATACTTAATGATTTGTATGGAAGAGGAGAGGAAAAAGAAAACATAGTACTGAACGTTAGTGATCTTATTTATATGAGGGTTAACCTTGAAAAAATTAAAGAAGTTGAAATGGAATCTTTTGATGAAGTATGGGACTTTGTGTATGAGAGCTTTTATCCTTATAAAAGCATTTGCCTCGAGCCATGTAATTGGCAATTTACTGATAGATTAATGGATTCTATATCAATCAAATATTTTAGTAAAAAGGTTAAAGATATTATTTTAATGGTTGAATCAAATTCTCTTAAAGTAATGTATATTCAGCTCAATTTTAACTAGTATACACATTAAATATTCCTTCAAATTAAAACTTGTTACCCTTATAAGTTAACTTCTAGTGATTAATCATAGTATGGAAAGGCATATTTGAATCATTTATTTTGTAAATAATATTTTGGCATTTTACTGTAATACGGAGGTTCAAACACATGTATTTAAAAAAGCTGAAAGTATTAGAAGAAAGACTCCTTACTGAAGAATACCCCTTTAATATCCCTCTATTTAGACATCTAAAGCATATTGATTTTACTAGGAATGTTACGTTTTTCGTAGGGGAGAACGGGACTGGAAAGTCGACCTTATTAGAAGCAATAGCCTATAAAATAGGATTTAGTGAAACAGGCGGAAGTAGAAATAACATTTTGAATGAACCCGAGTCTTCACGATTAGGAGAACATCTACGTCTGTCTTGGTTTCCTAAAATTACAAATGGATTCTTTTTAAGAGCAGAAACCTTCTATAATTTCGCTACGTATATAGATGAGCTACAAATACAAAATCCTGAAATTGACGTTTATAAATCTTATGGGGGAAAATCGCTACACAAGCAATCCCACGGTGAATCTTTCATTTCATTACTTATGAATAGGTTCGGGAAAAAAGGGATTTACTTGCTTGACGAACCAGAGGCCGCTCTTTCTCCTTCTAAACAGATTAGTCTGTTAAAAATAATTAGTGACCTGGAAAGGGAAGGTAGCTCTCAATTTATTATTGCTACACATTCACCTATTTTACTTGGCTATCCCAATGCCACTCTATTCAGCTTTGATGGTGAAGCTATATCTGAAGTTGAATATGAGAATACAGACCACTATCAAATTACAAAGTATTTTCTAACTAATAAAGACAAGTTTCTTAAGCAGATATTGAAGAAGTAATATGGGTAATGTAAGTCTTATATCTTTTACAACCATTCGCCTAAACAAGTAAGCCGCCATTTCTCTCCCAAAAAAGAAATGGCGGCTTAGTACGGTCATGCCTTAAAAATCAAAGTTGTCCGGATCTGGACCGACTCGATGATTTTGATTCAAAGCATCAATGCGATCCATCTCTTCTTTTGTTAACTCGAAATCAAACACGGATGCATTTTCAACAATCCGATGCTCCTTTGTAGACTTTGGAATCGTGATAACACCATGCTGGAGATCCCAACGAAGAATGACTTGGGCAACTGTTTTGCCGTGCTTATCAGCAATTTCCTGTAATACAGGGTTATCCAACAATTGACCTTGCATTAATGGAGACCATGCTTCCATTTGAATATCATGCGCCCGGCAGAAAGTAATCAATTCCTTTTGCGTCAGGTATGGATGGAATTCCACTTGGTTTATCATTGGTTTTATTTCAGCTTCTTCCATCAAATCCTCAAGATGATGGATTTGGAAATTACTTACCCCGATTGCCTTTACACGTCCATCTTTATATAGCTTCTCTAGTGCTCTCCAAGCTTCCTTATACTTACCCTTCACAGGCCAATGAATGAGATACAAATCGAGGTACTCTAATCCGAGTTTATCTAGACTTGTTTCGAAAGCAGCGAGTGTGGCTTCGTATCCCAGATCGGCATTCCAAACCTTTGAAGTTACAAAGAGGTCTTCTCTAGGTAAGTTTGTTTCTTGAATGCCTTCGTGAATCGCCTGCCCTACACTGGTTTCATTTCCATAAATAGCAGCTGTATCGATACTGCGGTAACCATGCTTAATAGCTGATTTTACTGCTGATACCAACTCCGAACCTTCTTCTACTTTAAATACTCCGATTCCAAACCAAGGCATTTTAGTGCCGTTGTGTAGTGTTGTTGTAGCTTGTAAATTTTTTGCCATTATAATAGCCTCCTATATCATTTTTTACATATACTGTGCTGAAAAAACGCTGTACAAATGATCAATAACGGAGGCTCGGTAGCCAGTATCTAACGAGCCTCTGTCTTCTAAACAAGAACGATCATCTAAACATAGAGCTTACAAACGAGCTGGCTCATTTTTGTTGGTAGTCTTATCTTTTCTTTCTAGAGCACGAGCCAAACCTGTTAAGATAACCGCTCCCAAAACCATCAAGGCTCCTACCCAGGCTGTATGAATCAGTCCGAGTTTATCAGTAACGATTCCACCCAAGTATGCTCCGATTGCGATACCTGCGTTGAAAGCTGCGATATTCATAGCGGAAGCTACATCTACCGCTTTCGGTGCATAACGTTCAGCCAACATGACCACGTAGACCTGTAATCCGGGCACGTTCATAAAAGCTAATAAGCCCATGAAGAAGATGGTTACTAGACCGGCAGCTTTAAACGGAGCGGTGAACGTTAAGATGAAGAGTACAATGAATTGTATAGTAAACATATAGAATAAGGCGGAAATAGGGTTGCGGTTGGCTGCTTTTCCACCAATGACGTTTCCAATCGCAATAGCAATTCCATATCCAAGAAGAATGATGGCAACGGTCGTTTCCTTAAATCCAGTAATATCGTGAAGTAAAGGGGATAAATAAGTAAAGACAACAAATGTGCCCCCATAGCCAATAGCAGTAATGATGAACGCAAGGAGCAATCTCCCATTAGTAACCAGTTTAAGCTGTTCTCGCAGTGGTGTTTTGGTTCCTTTACGCAGATCGGAAGGAATTAAAATCATATTGGCTATGAAAGCTAGGATGCCAATTACGACGATTCCAATAAAAGCAGCACGCCATCCTAATTGCTGTCCAATAAATGTACCCAAGGGAACCCCAGTAACAGTCGCCACTGTAAGTCCGGAAAACATAACGGCGATAGCACTAGCCCTGCGGTTTTCTGGTACCAGATCAGCGGCGATCGTGGAACCAATTGACATAAATACACCATGTGAAAATGCGGAGATGATTCGCGCTATCAGCAATATGACAATCCCATTTGCAGTGGCGGCAAGAGTATTTCCTATAATAAAAACCAGCATAATCCAAAATAATAATGATTTGCGTGGGATGCTAGAGGTTAGGGACGTTAAAATCGGAGCCCCAAAAGTTACCCCTAGCGCATATAAAGTAACGGTTAATGCTGATGTTGAAACGGATATATTTAAGTCATCAGCGATAAGCGGAAGTAGTCCCACACTGATGAATTCTGTTGTTCCAATTGCAAATGCACTTATCGCTAACGCAAGGAGCGCCAACGTGCTTTTCTTTCGATCTAATAACATTCGCTCCACTCCTACAGTATGGTATTACCGGCCGGTAGATGCTATTATGATTTATTATAATAAAAAAGAATAGTACGCACTAAAAAGTAATATATGAACCAGAAAGTAATATACTTACTAAAAAGTAATATAGGTACTAAAAAGTTCCCATATCCATGTTTAGGAGGGATAAGCTGTGATTAAGAAAAAATATAATATTTCCGTTGAAGCGACCCTAGAAGTCATCGGCGGTAAATGGAAATGTGTGATTCTCTGCCATTTAACTCATGGGAAAAAACGCACAAGTGACTTAAAACGTATTATGCCAAGCATTACACAAAAAATGTTAACGCAACAGCTTAGAGAATTAGAACAGGACGGCATTGTAAATCGGATTATCTATAATCAGGTTCCTCCAAAGGTGGAGTATGAGCTAAGTGAGTACGGGTGGAGCTTAAAGCCGATATTGGATTCCTTATGTACATGGGGAGAGAAGCATATTGTTAAGGAATACGGAGATAAATTCGCTGTATTGGAAGATAACATATTAAATAATAGGGATAAAGACATGTAAGGCATTACCTAAATAAAGATACTCTAAAAGCCTACGAAGGAATTACTCGTAGGCTTTTTCCTAACCCCTGATTATTCTTAAGTCCCCGTTTCGCTTCTGAACGGTTAGAGGTCGAAAACCCACTTATTCCACCTTCACATGAATCCAAATTTTAAAAAGGTTGTCTTTTGTCTAGTACATGTCGTGAACTGCAACATAGAATATAGCAAGTCAGACGATGGAGGTGAGACACATGAGCAAATTCCATCATAAAAAGAAGCATGTAAAGAAGAATGTAAAGAAGAAGGTAGTATTGGTCTGTAAATGCTGGGTCAAGAAAAAAAGAAAAAAACCTGTTAGAAAGCCACATCATCCTTGCAAACATTAGTATGTAAGGGCAACAGCACAACGTGGTTTTGGGTGTAAAATGTGATAGGGTATATTGCACACTTCCAAATAAAAATCATGTGTAAAACAGCGTCTCACGTGTCAAATTACTGATTGATGACAGTATGAGCAAGGTGTTTACCTTGACTATGAGAGTTGAGGTAAACACCGTAACAAAGTCTATTCCGTAATTATAGATATCTAACCAATTGAAAAGCCTGTGATTTCCTAAAATAGATGGGGATCATGGGCTTTTAGTTTTGATAACTAGTGTATGGAATAGCCAGTTATAAATCTGGATATTTTTTATGAAAAAAGTGATTATATGTACCTTAAAATATACGAAATGTACCCACTTTCAACTAAGAATCAAACCAATAAATTCTAGTTTTACCTTTAAAATACGAATGATATAACCTTTTGTTTTTATAAAATACATAAAAACACGAACGATTTAAAGTTATAATTTGAAATAGATCGGATTCTGTGATATTTTACAGTTGTGAAAATTATTTAATATGACAGAAGGAGAAATTCAGAAATGGAATGGAAAGATATTATCGCGGCATTCAGCGTTGTACTTAACGGATTGCCACAGGGTCTACTTGCACTATCTCTGGGTTTTGCTTCCGTACCTACAGCCTTAGCGTTCTTAATTGGTGCTACTGGAAATGCCATTACTGGCTCTGTAGCCGTTGTATCTTATCAAGTGGAGACGATTGCATTAGCTGGAACGCTGGGAAAAACGATGAGGGACAGGCTATCCATGATTTTTGTCGGGGGAGCAATTATGGCCACGATCGGTCTATTTGGTTTCTTAGAGAAAATCGTTCACTTCATTGGACCTGTCATTACAAGTGGAATGATGGCTGGCGTTGGAATCATGCTGGCACGAGTTTCTTGGGATATGGCGCGCAATAATATGCCTGTTGGGGTCGTTTCGATGAGTACAGGATTACTCACCTATTTTGTAACAAGAGACCTAGTTTATACCGTTACCATTTCCGTTCTTATTTCTAGTCTCATTTCTCTACTTCTTACAAAAGGTACTACTATTAAACCACTAGAAAATGATCGTTTTGCTTTTCAGAAACTATCGTTTTCCGCGAGTATTTTACGAGGCGCTATGGCGATGGTTTGTCTCAATATTGGCGCAAATATTGCTTTTGGCCAAATTAATGGTGAAATTGCCAAGTCGGATGTGAACATCGACACGCTTAGCGTGATTAGCAGTGTTGCTGATATGGTGTCAGCCCTTTTTGGTGGTGCCCCAGTTGAAGCGATTATTTCTGCTACAGCAGGTGCTCCGCATCCTGTTGCCTCAGGTGTCTTGATGATGCTAGTAATGGCAGCCATTCTTCTAGCTGGCTTGTTGCCAAAAATCGGTCGTTATATTCCTAGTGAATCTATCTCTGGATTTCTGTTTGTTTTAGGTGCAATTGTAACTGTACCTACCAATGCTATTTCCGCATTGACTGGTGGCGAAGCTTCTTCTAGCTTGGTGGGTGGTGTAACTATGGTAGTTACTGCAATTTCCGATCCATTCTTTGGGATGATAGCAGGCTTACTTATGAGAGCATTAATCAGCTTATTTGGGATGTAGGAGGGAGTATAATGGAAAAGACTTATACGCTAAAGGTCGCAGGAATCACTCGGCATTTACCAATTATTCCGATTACAGAAAAACTCAATATTGCTAGCTTTGTCATTCTAGGGGATACAGAGCTGGTAACCGCGGCAGCACCACTTCTCGCAGCAAAGCTACCTGAAGTTGATGTGATAATTACCGCAGAAGCTAAGGGGATTCCCCTCGTTCATGAGGTTTCACGCGTACTTCAGATGAAGAAGTATTATGTTGCTCGTAAAAGCACAAAGCCTTATATGCAAACACCATTAATTAATGAAGTGGAATCAATCACTACTCAGAAAAAACAGGTTCTCTGCCTTGATGGTGCAGACGCCAGTGAGATTGCAGGTAAACGTGTTGCCATCATTGATGATGTAATTAGTACCGGTAAGTCTTTGCAGGCTATTGAGGATTTGGTCATTCAAGCTGGTGGCATTGTGGTGGCTAGGGCGGCTATTCTTGCTGAGGGCGAAGCAGCCAAGCGAAGTGACATTTTATTTTTACAAGAACTTCCGTTGTTTCCTAATAAGATAGAGTAGGTAGTAGAAAATATCAATTGCATAGCGTGAGCAGGATGTTGTTTACAACGACAAGACGAAACAAATATTTGCTTTTAACCATGCTATGAAGGTGACACAAACAGAAGTTGGCAAAGGAGATGTGCTGGAGGCCTGCATCATTGGTTATAAAGATGGAAAGCTAGTGAAGGTGAGCGACATAAAGAAATAGATAATAAAAACAGCCTATTTATTCCCCAAAAAAGGTGAAGTAGGCTGTTTTTGTGTCATATGATTTGAAGTAATAAAAATAGCAAACGTAGTAATTAAGATTTCAAGATATGTGTCACATAATCTATAGCGCTTTGTTCTACTTCTCCATCTGTAAGGTGATGTTCAGCACCATAAATAGAAAATATAGGTATAAATTTCATGCCTGTATAAATGCAGGTTGCCTGAAAAGGTCTTGTCAGTTCACTCAAAGTGAATTGATTGGCTCCTCCAGCCTGATAATCAGCTTGAAGCACACCAGTTGAGATAGCGAGACCTAATTCCTTACCTTGTAGCTTATCTCCTAGAGAACCATATGCTCATCCATGGGTAAAAACATCGTCAAGCCATTTTTTGAGTAATGGGGGTGAACTATACCAATAGAAAGGGAATTGGAAAATAACACGTTCATGCTCCATCACTAGTTTTTGCTCGTGTTCAATTTGAAATGTCCAGTCAGGATAGGTTGAATATAATTGGTGGACGGTAATGATATCTGAATGTTTTGTTAATTCCTGCACCCATCTTTTATTGATGCGAGAATCTTCAATACTGGGGTGTGCGACAATCACAAGAGTTTTCATGAGTTTATTTCTCTCCTCGAAAAAGGTGTTTAGCAGAATACAGGAATGGCCATTCCGTAGCTTTATTTCTAATGCTAGTATGTAATATATGTCACAAATTAGAAAGAACGTACTTAAAAGTGCTGTAGATACTTTAATGTAATATAGGAACTTTTTTGTATGTAAGTACCTTAAAGTAACTATGGGGGCGTATCATGAAGAAATATAATTTTCCTGTTGAAGCGACGCTTGATGTTATCGGAGGAAAGTGGAAGGTTGTTATCTTGTGCATCCTTACTGGAGAGAAAAAGAGAACCAGCGAGCTTAAACGCGCAATACCTGATATTACACAGAAAATGCTCACACAGCAGTTGCGTGAGCTTGAAAGAGATGGGATTATTATTCGAACCGTATACAATCAAGTTCCACCAAAGGTCGAGTATTCCCTGAGTGGTTATGGGAAAACACTTACCAAAGTTCTTGATTTTATGTGTGATTGGGGAGGAAGTCATATTGAAAAGAGGCAACAGGAGGGGGAATCAATTATTATTACCCGTAAAAATTAGCAATATGAAAATGGTTGTAAGATAAAACATAGTTATGAAATCAAAAGATTCTTATGATTTCATTTTTTTCTCATGTCGTTATCCAGTTCATGAACAAAGCATTGAAAAATAGTCATGAGGATATCCTATTACAACCAATACGCCGAAGCATCCAGCCTTATGTCTGTAATCCATTGGGTGAAAACAAACTATACTATTCCGCCATTGAGAGCATAGCTAACCAAGGAAGTTATTAACCCAAAATTCATTCTACTTCAATGGATATTTGTATATACGAGGTTACTAGAAGAAACTATCTTCGCAAATCTGTGCCTTTTACAGTGATCTTAATCACATAGGGTGACATTTCTCACTCTATATACTGAGGTCATACCACGCAAAACGAAAGTGAGGTAATGAAGATGCTAAGTGAAAAAACGATTAAAATCATTAAATCTACGGTACCCGTATTAGAAAAACACGGAATCGATATTACAAAACGATTTTATCAATTATTGTTTACAAAACATCCAGAGCTGTTAAACATTTTCAATCATGCCAATCAGAAGCAAGGGAGACAACAGACTGCATTAGCCAATGCAGTGTATGCTGCGGCCCAATATATAGACAAATTAGAAACGATTATTCCTGTTGTAAAGCAGATTGGTCATAAGCATCGTAGTCTTGGAATTAAAGCAGAGCACTACCCAATTGTTGGAGAAAATCTGCTTGCTGCGATTAAGGATGTACTCGGCGATCTGGCTACAGACGAGATTTTGCAAGCATGGGCAGAGGCTTATGGTGTAATTGCAGATGCTTTTATCGGTGTAGAAGCTGAATTCTATAAGCAAGCAGAGCAACAACAAGGTGGCTGGGAAGGATTTAGAGCATTTAAAGTGGACAGAAAGGTAAAAGAGAGCGACGTCATTACTTCCTTTTATCTTGTTCCTCAGGATGGAGAAGCGATCGCTTTATTTGAACCAGGCCAGTACGTTAGTGTGAAAGTGGACATTCCTGGTGAAGAGAACACCCATATTCGTCAATATAGCTTATCTGATGCTCCAGGAAAGCCTTATTATCGAATCTCTGTTAAAAGAGAGGATGGCAAGCAGGATCAGCCTGCCGGTAAGGTATCTGTCTATCTACATGAACAGGTCGAGCAAGGGGATGTGTTATTGCTTTCGGCACCGGCAGGGGATTTTGTTTTGGATCAAAAAGACGATCGTCCTGTCGTCCTCATAAGTGGAGGGGTTGGATTAACGCCTTTAGTTAGTATGCTTAACACACTTGTAGAGACGAATCCTAACCGCCAAGTAACCTTCATTCATGCGGCTCAAAACGGGCAGGTTCACGCAATGAGAGAACATGTGGAGGAACTTGCTCGCCAGCACTCGCAATTATCTGTTCATTGGTGTTATGACAATCCGACTGACCTTGACAGAGCAACAAAGGCTTTTCATAAAGAAGGCTATGTAGATCTATCTACATTAGAGCAAATGGTTCCATCTAAAGATGCCAGCTTCTATTTCTGTGGTCCGACCCCCTTCATGAAGGCTTTGAACCAGACACTGAAGGAATACCAAATTGCTGAAGAAGACATTCATTTTGAGTTTTTTGGCCCTGCTGATAGCTTGTAGGACTATCAATCGGGTTTAGAGGTAGATTGAGCTCGTAACAATCTATTTACAGTCTCACGGCGAAGTCCGATAAATTGCCCGATTTCATCCTGTGTTAGCACATCCGTCAAAGTGGTGGGAGCAATATAGAATTCAAACCAGGCTTGAAGCTTTCGTAACTTATCTGCGGCCGATACTTCCGTTAATTGATCGATCCGATGCTGCATCATGCGGAGCTTTTCCTGAAGCTGTAAGGCAATCGTCCGGCATCTGTCTGGATTGTTTTGCAGCTCCTGATACCACTCCCGTGCATTGAGAACCTCGATCTCACAAGTTACAAGTGCGACAGCGGTTCCAAAATAGGGATTCGGACTAATGAGAGAATGGTGTGGGATGATTTCATTAGGCACGATGATATTAACCAGAGTCGTCGTTCCATCCTCGTGAATTCTAATAATTTTCAGTAGGCCGCTTTTCAGATGGTACAGCGGGCCCGTTTCTCCTTGGCGAAACAGAGTTTCACCCCTATGTAATCTCATAGTAACCTCCATAAGAATAAAGCGAAAGTCGGAACCCTCTGACTTTCGCTTTACTGTTTATTAATAGAGATTATAACAGGATTAGCAGATATATGAAAAATGGATGTGACGAAAAATGTGTTTAACCTTCAATTTTTCATTGCAATACGTTAAGTAAAGCTAATTTTTTACCCGGAAACCACTAAGATACATAAGATAAGTACAATAACAGCTCGAAGTGACGTGATTGGCTTATGCTTCGCCCTAATGATATGGGCGTACAAGGCGGCAATCATAATCACAATAAAAATAGAAGCCGAAAACTTCAAAGCAGCAGGTATCCAAAAGGAGGCGATTACTCCAATGAAACCGATTAATTCGCAAGTGGCTGTGACGTACATGAGCCACATTGGATAACCATAGTCATTCCAATGCTGAACCATTGTTTTTGAACTTGAAAATTTGTTGAAAATTGAAATGGAAAACAAACCAATACATACAATTTGGAAAAGTAAAATAGTGAAATGCATGATGGTGCCCTCCTCTGATAAGATAAGATGAGATGTCATTGTAGGAGAGTATACCCGGGTTTTGATTAAAAAGATGTAGTGTAGACTACATTTACAAATTATGGGGTGGTTGTATGGAAAAGATAAAATATTTATCAAGAATACAATTATTTAGTGAGCTTGAGGTAGAGGAATTAGAAAAAATTGAACCTGTTGCGCCGATTACGATTATGAAAAAAGGAACGCTGATTACAGCTCCACATCACACTCAAAAATTCTTATATCTAATCAAATCGGGAAAGGTTCGCTTATATCAGATAACGTCAGAAGGAAGTGAGCTGACTCTTGATGTATTAGGTGTTGGGCATATATTCGGGGAGGTTGGTACGTTTACAACAGGGTCTGAAAATCTGTATGCACAGACATGGGAGGATTCTCTGATCTGTACGATCGATAAAACTGAGTTCGAAAAATTTCTGCAAAAGAAGCCTGATATTGCGTTAAGTTTATTGAAATTCTGTCTAAACGTTTACAGGAGGTAGAGGAGCTACTTGAATACATGGCATATGGAAGTGTTCGAAAACGGCTTCTATTTTTATTACATAAACTATCGGATAAATTCGGAGTTAAAATATCTATGGAAGAGAGCTTGTATCATGAAGAAGGCTGGATTCAGCTTGATATAGCTGTTACGCATCAAGAATTAGCAACAATGATGGGCAGTATTCGTGAGACAGTGACGGGATTATTACAAGATTTCACAGCAGAAGGTATTATTCGTAAAGAAGGCCATCGTAAACCTTTCCAAATCCATTACTCCCGATTAAAACAAGCATTAGCAGAAGCAAGATAAAGGTAAATAACTAAATAAAGGGTGATTTTCCTTTAATTTTCATTAATAAATTACTTATTTAACAATAATTTCACTACTAATCTTTATTTATATTTACAATAATATACAATTAAACTAGAATTATAGAGGAGTAATTGAATGGAAGAGGATACCATTGGCGAATATTGTCCTGAGAAATTATGTCCTAAGGTGGGAATATGATGGAAGGAAATGGAGCAGTACTTTACTCCTCTCTAGGTGAATTAATAAAAAATAAAAGACAACAAGCAAATTTGAGTTTATCAGAATTGGGAAGGCTATCAGGTGTCAGTAAGGGCGTGCTCTCCAAAATCGAATCATGTGAAACCAAGAGACCAGAGCTACGAACCATAAAGGCAATTACAACTGTATTAGTATTGCCATATGAAGAGATTATCGAGAATTATATAGAAATACAGCAACGCGTGGAAATTTTATATGAGCTTCTTTTAGAGATGATTGAACTATCTAATACAACGTTAATTAGTAAGGTTGCTCAAAAAATTCTTGAAAATCCCCAAGAAGATACATATACAGCTTTAGAGCGTCTTTATGATCTATGCAATAGCATTACTAGCGATGAGATTAGACTTATTCTATATAGCGCTATCATTAAGTATGCTAGAGTACATGGAATACCAAATTATATAGCCAAACCGTCCTTACAAAAATACCTAATAGAGAGACAAGATTTCAAGAATTTAGAGGAGTCATTTAAAATTGGAGAAGAAATCAGTCATTATGCAGATTTTTTGTCTGAGGAAGAAAAAATCACTTTCTATTTTAGAATGGGTCTTCATGCATTTGCGATCAAAAAATATCAGCAATGTATTGAATTAACAAAAATGGGGCTTTTACGAGATCACACAATAAACGAGTTAAAAGTTAGAGCCTACCTAGCTATGATTAATGCCCTCCTATTATCAGGTAATTATGAGGAAGTAGAAAAGCATCTTTCTATCTATAAAACTTTTAATTTCCATTTTGTCCATGAATCAGCAATGTTAACTGGTGCAATCGTAAAGGCAAAGAAGAAGGACTATGAAGTAGCCATTCCATTATTACTAGATTGCTTACAAAATACGAGTGAGGATTCAAGAATTCATGCAGTAAATGAGCTAATTGAATTATATTTGCAAATGGAAAAGTTTGATTCCATTGCAGAATTAATTGCCCAAGAAGATAATTTTTTGAAGGTTGAATCGAAAACACCTTATAAATATTATTCAATGGGATTATATTATCAATATAAAGGAAACTATCAAATTGTAATCAAATCATATGAAGAAGGATTGGATAGTTATCTTGCAAGTATGGAAATATACGGAAAAATAAATGCTTATCAAGAAATTAATGAATGTATGAAAAGTATTCTCTCTTTTTATTTCTCTATCAATAAATCTATAGATTTACAAATGGTGCAGAAGCTTCAAGACGTATATAATAGGATTATACAGAATAAAGATATTAATTAGCGTAGGAGGGATTGAGATGAAAAAGGCAATTATAACGATCTTCATGACTTTAGCAATGGTAATTTCTATAGGTTCTATTGATTCTTTCTCTCATGTCGCAGAAGCTAGTAAACCCCATGTTATTCAGTATGTATATGATCCAGGATTCTAATTTCATTTTTTTAGAACGCTCCTAGGAGCGTTCTTTTTTATGAAAAAATATTGGTGGTCTATGAAACCAAAGTCATCCATCTAACTTTTTTTACACATAAATTACAATATCGATGATATGATTATAGTGATTTATACAACTAGATTAGATTGGATGGTTTTGTCATGCAAAATTATAGAATGATTGTCCTCGATTTAGACGATACATTGCTTCAAGATGATCACACCATTTCAACACGTACAAAAAGTGCACTAATGAAGGCACAAGAAGCTGGAGTAAAAGTAGTTCTCGCATCTGGTCGTCCCACTTATGCAATGACGCATATTGCTGAAGAATTGGAGCTAGAAAAATACGGTAGCTTTATTTTATCCTTCAATGGTGCAAAAATTATAAATTGGAAAACAAAAGAAGAATTATTTAGTAGCACCCTACCAGTAGAAACTGTACATGAGCTATACGATATCAGTAAAAAAGAACAAGTTGGGATTCTCTCATATGACGGGGATGATATCGTAGCTGAAACTGTTACTGCTTATACCAAAAAAGAATCTGAAATTACGGGAATGAATATTAAAGAGGTAGAAAGCTTTACCCAAGCGATTACACGACCAGTAGTAAAAGTACTAATGGTAGACGATCCTACTAAACTAGCAATTGTGGAAAAGAAACTGCAAAAACAGCTAGAGGGTCAATTGAGTGTGATGCGGTCGAAGCCGTTTTTTTTGGAGTTCACAGAAGCGGGTGTAGATAAAGGAACCAGCCTACATCAGCTTATTAATAAATTAGGGATTGAACAAGCAGAGGTTATTGCGATCGGTGATAGCTATAATGATCTTGCTATGATTACCTTTGCAGGGCTTGGTGTCGCCATGGGCAATGCACCAGATGACATTAAGGAAGCAGCTAATTATGTGACAGATACAAATATGAATCATGGTGTGGCAAAGGTTGTTGAAACCTTTATTCTAAATAAAATGTTACAAGCATAGAAAACGGTATGAATCATTTTCATGCTTATAAAAAAGAAGCGCCAAAGAACAACCTCGTTCCTTTGACGCTTCTTTTTGTTGGTAACGTTTCTGACAAAGGTTATTTTTTGAGTAGTGTTTATAGTGAAGCAATAGTAACCAAAGATTTTTTCAAGTAAAGCGCTTGTTTTCTGACGAAACAACGGCTATAACGGAAATCTCAGAACTATGACGATTTGCCTAAGTGTCCGAATCATCAATTACTTCATTAGAAAAGAATACATAGATTGCATCAATGGCCCAAGTACTGGTTTACCAAGTGAGGGAAAAAATTTTTTTCTCTTCCGATGAACCAAAGTACGAGAACTGGTGAATAAGGAGTGAAAGGGAAAACGAGGAGGTTTTTTACGTGGAGGAAAATCATCATTTTCCAATAGCTAGAGGAGGAGGGTCAGTTGGTTTTGAAGCACTTGTTCAGCCTCACTTAACTACGGCATTTCGAGTCGCTTTTTTGATCGTCCATGATTACCATTTAGCTCAGGATGCCGTTCAAGAAGCACTGTGGGAGGCGTATCAATCACTTTATCGATATGATGAACGAAAAGGGACATCGTTTCGAGCTTGGTTTATGAAAATTGTGACACATCGGGCACTTAATCTGGTGCGTAGAAAGAAAAAAACGGAGGAATACGCAGACTCCATTGATCCTGACCAAAACCCATTGGAGAGCATTCTTCAAAAGGAGAAAGAGCAACAGATTTGGCGAGCGATCCAGACGATGACGCCGAAGCATCGCTCTGCAGTTGTTCTTTATTATTACGAAGAGTTTAGTATAGCTGAAATTGCAAAAATCCTTGGTGTGTTTGAGGGAACGGTAAAGTCAAGGCTGCATAAGGCCAGAAAGCTAATCGCAGAAAAAATACAAGCTGAAAAAGAAACACAGGTAATTAACGAGATGGGAGTGATCATGCATGACTAATCTTGACAAACAGATTACACAAACTCTAAAAAAGGTAGCTGGAGAATTGGATCAGCCTACTTTTGTGATGCCTGACCAAGCGGTAACCTATAAAAGAAAAAGGTCACGTCTACTAGGTACTTTGGTATTTCCAGTCTCAATTAGCTGCGCTCTGCTTTTAACGGTATCGGTCGGTTCATATGTATCACCTACCTTTGCTGCCTATGTAAAATCGTTATTTGAAGGCAGTTCTGATAAAGAGTTGCAATATGCAGCACAGGAGGGCTTTTCACAGAAGGTAAATGCCTCTGTTACGGATCAGGGATATACTCTTGAAATAAAGGAGATATTGGCTGACCCAATGAGAATTGTGGCCGTATATTCGATCAAGGATCAGCAGAATAACTTTATTCATCCGGATAAGCTTGATATAAGTAAAGTAGAGGTAACAGATTTGAAAGGGAATGTAATTAAAGAAACTAGAATGTTTGGGATGAGTCGTAACGATGAGAAATATGGATATCTCACTCTAAAAAACCCAGGGGAAACAAAAGAACAGAAGCTTTTATTACAGTTCCAGGGAGATCAGATCGACTCTGTTAAGGGGAATTGGTCCTTAAAGATTCCTTTTGATTTAGAAAAATCAATTACGGCTTCAAAGGTGCTACCAATGAATGGGTCGTATACCACACCACAGGGGCTGCAAATCAATTTGAACAGCATTATGTATTCACCGACTGCTGCGCGTGTCGAATATGAAACGAAATGGACGGAAGAGGCAAAGAAAAGATTAGTACAGGAAAGCAAACAAGTGAAAGGAAAAATAGCTTCAGCTGCCCCTTATGTTCGCTATGATGATTATAAGTTGAATTTTCATGTTGAAAATGAAAAGGGGGAGAAAGTAAAAGATTTAACCAGAGCGCTTGATATTCCACGCAAGGCAGTGGATGAATACGGTCATTCTATCCGGAAGTATGGATTTGCTCCTCTGTCTCCTGATCATCAATATACACTAGTATTGGATTCCTTAGTAAAAACAGAACCATATAAGCTGGACATATCATTTGAGCCAAAGCAGCTTGCTGATAAACCTGTAAGAGTAGATAAGGATGGCAAAACGATTGAGATTAAGTCAGTAACCTTTGACGAACCTTTAAATGAAGCATCTCCAAAGGATGAGAAGCATGCTACTATTACACTAGATATTTATGCAAAGGATGTAACATATATTAATATAGCAGATACGATTTTCGTGGATGATGATACAGATAAAATTATTAATCGCTTTGGATGGACGATAAAAGATGAAAAGGGCAAAATATATAAGGATACAGGTGGAGATTTTAAAATGATAGGAAAGGACGAACAAGGCAGAAACCACATCCGAATGAAATTGCAAAGTTATGAAATGAAAGAACTTCCGCAAAAGATCAGCCTTACTTCCGAACTGGCAAAAAAGAGCTATGACCTGGATTGGAGAGTACCATTGCCAATGCCAAAAGAAGATAAATGAGAAATGATGGTTGCGAGGAAAATAGTTGGGGTAAGGAAAATAATACTGAAATACGTATAAGTAAGAAAATGGACAGGAAAAATTCCCTGTCCATTTTTTGTGTGATGTTTTAGATTGAATATTTGTATAAGAGGGAATGGAAATTACTACCTCACTCCATAAAAATGACAGCACGTAGGCCTAGTAGCAAAAAAGCTATTAGGCTATAAATGTATATGCACATAGTAAGTCTCAAGAGTTACATAATTGTTGGATAGAATAAATTTTTACTATAAAAAGTTCGATAATAAAAGAGAAGGGCTGGGTATACAAATACCTAAGAAAGGAGATTCATTTTTGTTTGGGTAAAGTAAAATCATATAGTTATAATTTTTACTATTTGGATAAAAATTATAAATATCGACATTATTTTATTTTATTCGACAAAATTCATCACTTTTTTTAAATTAAGTATCGTTTTTACATTGGTGCATTATATAATTAAATTAGAAAATTCTACTAGTAAGGAGAACTCCATGCGAATATTTCAAAACTTGAAAATAAGAACGAAATTATTACTCATTATTTTAACGTCTATCTTATCTTTCGTAGCTTTATCGTCATTAGGGTACAGTGGATTAAAAAAGGGGGATGAAGCGGCTTTAGGCATGTATGAAGACTGTTTGCTTCCGATTCAGTGGTTAGGAGATTTAGAATCGAATTTCTTTAGGGTTCATATGAATGTTGTGGAATATATGATTACCACTGATGAAAAAAGGAACAACGAGATTGATAAAATCATCAAGGAATTACGCGTAGAGAATGATGATTTAATCAAAAAATTGGAAAGCACCCGTATTCCAGTGGAAGAAAAAGAATTGTACGAAGGATTTAGCGCTAGTTTTGACAAGCTACGTGATCTTACAAGCAAAGCGATCTTATTGGCTAGTCAAAATAAAAACGCAGAAGCGTATGCGTATTATTTGTCTGAGCTTCAACCTTCTAGAACAGAAGCAATTGTTTCCCTTGACAAATTGCTTACCTACCTACAAGAAAAAGCAGATAAGATCCAAACTGAAAATTATAAGGAAGCCAATTTTACGGTCATCATGTTTGCTATTGTAGCCTTACTAGTTGTTATCTTTATTAGTATTATAGGCTACATTATCAGCAAATCAATAAAGCATCCTATCGATCTACTAGAAGCAGATATGAAGCAAGTAACCCAAGGAGATCTTACCATTCGCACCTCCTACGAATCAAAAGATGAGATGGGAAGTATCGTATCCTCTTTCAATAACATGTTAGAGAACCTTCAGCAGTTGATGGGAAAAGTCCAAGCAACAACAAATACGGTAATGACTTCAACAGACAATATGCTACATGAAACACAAAATGTTTCTGCTATTTCTAGTAACGCTGTAGTAACCATTGATGAAGTGAATCAACAAGTGCAGAGACAAATGTTTAGTATACAGGAAAGTGCTAAGGCTATGGATGAAATGTCAACTGGAGTACAGAGGGTTGCCGAATCTTCGTCTACTGTTGCTGAATTAGCGATAACTACAGTGGAACAGGCAAAAGAGGGCAGTCAGGTAGTGGAACAATTCATTACACAAATGGATACGATTCATAATTCTGTAGAGGAAACATCGGCTGTTATAAGCCGTTTGCTGACTAATACACAGCAAATTGATAAAGCTTTGTTGTCCATCACTGATATTGCTGAACAGACCAATCTATTGGCGCTAAATGCGGCGATTGAGGCGGCACGTGCTGGTGAATTTGGAAGGGGCTTCTCTGTAGTTGCAGATGAGGTGAGAAAACTGGCGGAGGAATCAAAACAATCGGCAAGTGAAATCAATCATTTAATCACCTTTATCCAGCAGGATTCGAAAGATGCCGTTCATGTAATGGAGAAGGGGCAGCAAGAGGCAAAACAAGGAATCATTACGGCCAATGAAGCAGGCAAAGCCTTCTCTACTATTGTGGAAGAAATAAATGAGATTACGTATCAGATTCAAGAAGTATCTGCAACAACTGAGGAAATGTCAGCAGGTACAGAAGAAATAAATGCATCGTTAGCGGAAATATCATCTACTTCTACCCAAGTAGCTGGGTCTACCAATGAAACTGTACAATCTATTCAAGCTCAGTCAGCTTCTACAAATGAAATGGCTAATCATTCTATGAGAATGAATGAGACAGTCAAGGAACTAGAGAAGCTACTAGCTCAGTTTAAGATTAAAAACTCATAACTCCTTTTATAAAAGTAGAAACAAAAATAAGCTGGCAGAATTTTGGATATGCCAGCTTATTTCTACTAGGCTTCAATTTGCTTTTTATCTCTGGGTATCCACTTCACGCAATTGGTCAAGACGTACCCAACCAGAATTTCCGTTAAAAGAGATTTGGTACCAACCGTTTTGATCAGCTACACCCTCAATCGAGCTTCCCTTTTTTATCTCACCAATTACACCATATTCCTCGCCTGGACCGGCATAAACATTGATGGATTTTTTAGAAGAGCTATTTACTTTAGCGTTTTTGTTGGAATGTGGGGGTGAGTCATTGTCCGATGGCTCAGCCTCTTCTGTTCTTGGTTCAGCTTCCTCACTTGTTTCCGTGTCCGAATCTGTGTCAGGCTCAGCTTCAGGCGGTGACGACAGGTAGTCCCTTATCTTTTCTTCATATACAAGTCCATCAGCTTCTAGCTTGAAAACTGCAACTTCATTTTCCCCTTTGCCCTCTGCATTTTCTACTATTACGGAACCTGGAGCTTCCACTGCAAATCCATCTGCGGCTATTTCAAATCGCTTTACCCAATCTTTTTTGGATAAATCAGGAACAAATCCATAATATGTAGAGAGACGATTTTTACCTGCTGCTTCCACAATAATGATGGGGGTCTCTTTACTAATTAATACATCTGAGATAGTGAGGTTTTTTAGTTTTGTATCCGAATCAAATGATTCATCTAAATACAGAACAGAATCATCATCAGGCATTTTCGCTGCCAAATGAAGATGTTGGTCTGCCTCTGAAATACCGGCTACATAAACGAGAGAACCCCAGTGCTTCTCTCCTGTGAGGACTAATCCAAACGATTTATCTGGATATTTCTCCTTCAATAGGCGAGTTGGATCATACTTCGTCCAGTGTTCTTCTAATTCTGTTACGAGCTGGGATGTATCCTGAAGACCACTTAGCTTTTGATACAGTTCTCGTGCCTTATCAAACTGGTTTGCTTTTGTGTAACGTTCCGCTTGTTTTAGCTGAGAGGTGAGATGTTGGTCAATGAGGCTGACTGCTTCAGAATCAGTAGGTAGCAGGTCACTAATCTGACGATAAGCCTTTGCCTGTGCAATAAATGTGTCTAGGTCTTTATTGCGTATCGAGCGCCTGATCTCAGAGCTAGCATACTTTTCTAGTAGAGTGATTAACCAATCAGCTTGTATATCTACTTGTTTATAGGCACGTAAACTTCTGGAGGCTGATTCAATTATCTGTTCAAAGGTATTTCTGTTTGTTAGATCTCTATATTTCTTTTGATCATAGGAACGAAATAGGGTAATGAGCTCCTGTCTCTTCTGCTTTTCCCCACCAAAAAATTCATCTGGAATGGCGACAAGGGAATGAACAAAACGTTCATCACGATAAATCTTTTTGGTTAGGTTTTCCTGCATAGATGTGGTATAGGTCTTTTTGATAGTAAGGAAATAATTTTTTACAGTAGCTTCGATTGCATGACCATCTGAAATCTGCGTGAAAAAATGTACTAGTAACTGCTCTTCTTGCAGGGATTGCTGTTTAAACGTGTGATAGGTCGTATATAACTCTAGCATATTCTCTACATTGTTATCCCCTATGGCAGAATGAATCTGTTGGGAAATGGATTCTAGTTTCAGACGAATCGAGCGTAGTGCTGACAATGGCTTACTCCATACTTCATCGCCATACGTAATAGTAGTAATAGCTTCCGCTTTAGCGAAGCTTTCTTCCGCCGCGAGTAGATTTTTCTCCTGATAGTACTTCTTTGCTTGTTCATATAAATCAATTTTTTTCAGGCTATATCTAATCTTTACACCCATGGCTACTAAAGCTAGTAGGAATAGAACTAGTAGGATATTCCGTATCCAAAGTGACCGTTGATAGACAGGGAGTAGTTTGCTAATAAATTTCTTCATAGCAATCCTTTCAGTTCGGGATCAAACGAGTAATGCTGATCCACTTGTTTCCTGGTAGCTTCATATAATTTGGCCCAATGACCATCTTGATGCGCACTAACCATTTTAGCTAAACGAATCAAACGCTCCTTAGGCAAGTATTCTATGAACTCAATAATAAAATCCTGATAGTGCTCTATATGAGCTCGTACTCGTAGGGATGCACCTGCGACCTGACCAAGGATTTGTGTACCATTACTTTCCTGAAGAATATACGACTTATTTGAAATAACATAATCTAGTACGGCTTGTTTTACTAGCCATGGCTGGACTTTTAGTACCTCATGAAGATAGGCAATAAAATGATGGTTGTAATCAGATGGAATCAGCGTATCTAACTCTAGCTCCATGTCCTTGCGCAGCACAAAGTGATTAAGATATTTAACCTTGAGAATTTTTACTAAATCAGAGTCGATAAAGTAGCCAACCTCTCGGATTTTTTCATAGGCATCCTTATATTTTTTTGCCTTTACATCAGCATCAATATCCTCTAGATGTTGATATAGAGCATTTTTTATATTCTCCTGCTCCGTGTTGATGAATTGTTCAAAATGAACATTTTGTTCGTAGGAGCCGTAACGCTTCTGCATGAGCCAAAAGAGTACAAAGAAAAGAACACCTCCACTACAGGCGAGTATCAAATTCGTCGTTGTATCAGCAAAAATGGCTCCGAGACAGACAAATAGACCAATCCAAAGAAAGCTAATTTGAACGTTTCGTCTAGTAGTGGCAGCAGAGACAGCACGGATCGGAAGGAGTGTTACCGTTTTTTCGCAAAATGGGCATTCTGTATCCCATAAGACAGAATAGGAACGACATTTTGGACAATATTTTAAACGTTCAAAGGCATGGGTTGTTTTGATCGTCTTCCTGAATTGAACACCAGTTTTTGTCTTCATTTTTGTTCACCTTCATTGTTTAACATGGCATGAAGATACTGATCCATCTCAGCTTCTGTTTTACTTTTTCGTTTAAATAGCCATAGTTGAGTGAAACGATAGCCCAGTAGTACCAAAGCAATAGCCAAAAAGATATAAGTTATCATCTATCATTCTCCAAATCTTCAATGTCGAAATATGTAACATAATAGTACATACGTCCGTATAACGTTATATGGATCTTACATTGCTTTTCTCTTTTTTATTGTAAAATATAGTGGTAATCTTGTCATATAGTCACATTCTTTGCAATAGTTGTTCAAAAATATGGGTATTTTTTACAAAAAATTAGGTAGCGGAGGTTCAATAACATGCTTCAATGTAAGAGAGTCTTTCAACATATATTGTGCGTGGGACTTCTGTTGGCTTCTCTAACCACAGGTGCCACGTTTGGTTTTGCACAGACTGGTGGAGACAAAATGGACGCTGTGTTGGTTGTAGACGTCAGCAATTCCATGACTCAAAGTGATAAAAACAAAGTAAGTAACGAAGCGATGAAAATGTTTGTGGATATGACCTCTATTCAGGGGAATAAGATCGGGGTCATCGCCTATACGGATAAAATCGAGCGGGAAAAGGCACTAGTTGAGGTTAAGTCCGATCAAGATAAGCAACAAATCAAAGCTTTTATTGATAGTTTACAAAAAGGGGCTTATACGGATATCTCTGTAGGGGTCGATGAAGCGGTAAAAATCCTAGATGCAGGACATGACCCAGCGCATTCTCCTATCGTTGTGTTGTTAGCAGATGGGAACAATTTTCTAAATAAAGATTCCAACCGTACGCAACAGATGTCAGATCAAAAATTGCAAGATGCGGTAAAAGTGGCGAAAAGCAAAGGGTACCCAATCTATACGATTGGACTTAATGCAGATGGTCAATTGAACAGAACAACTCTGCAACAGATCGCGGCAGATACGAATGGTAAATTTTTTGAAACAAGTACAGCTGACAAATTACCACAAATTTTAAGCGAGATATTTGCTAATCATTTGAAGCTGAAGGTTGTTCCTGTTAAAAGCCTTACCTCAAATGGAGCCTTTCAGGACGTAACGATCTCTATTCCTAATACCAATGTATTGGAAGCAAATATTTCTATCATGTCGAAGAATGCCGTACAGGTAAACTTGTTTGATCCATCTGGTAAGGCGGTACCAATTCCGTCTAACCAAGTCCATTTCTCGAAATCAAATGCGTATTCCATGGTTAAAATGTTAAAACCCCAGCAAGGTGATTGGAAGCTACAGGTCAAAGGAGTAGCTAAGGACAAGATTGATATTAACATGATCTTTAACTATGACTTGCAGCTCGCAATGGAGCCAATCCCTACCAAGACATATAAAGCTGGTGATGACATCCAAATCAAAGCGGAGCTAGTTAGTAATGGACAAAAAATGACTAGCACTGACCTTTACAAAAGCATGAAAGCAAAGCTGCTGGTTAACGATTTAACCGACAACAAAACAAATGAAATTGAACTAACGAATACTGGTAGTGGATTTACTGGAAAATTTACTATTCCATCCTCCCATCAATACGAGATTAAGGTTAAAGCGGAGGATAGCAGTTTTTATCGAGAAACGCAGCCTGTTACTGTGGATGCAACAAATACAGGGGCAACGGGAGCACAGCAACCTACAACTAATCCAACAGTGGAAGAAAAGCCATTCCCGTGGTTGATGACGGTTGGTGGTACACTTGGTCTGATTTTACTTATTGCGATCGTTTTATATGTACTGTCCATGTGGAAGAAGGCAAACAAAGGATTTATGGGGCAAATGGCTATCGAAATTATCAATGAAGATACAGGCGAAAAGTCGAGTCCGCAGTATAAAAAACTAAATGGTTTTAAAGGAAAGGTCAAATTGCATCAATTGTTGCAGCTTGCTCCAGAGTTTCAGGAGACAGACAAAATCATTTTTGTACCAGGCAAAAATGACACGCTTATCATTCAAAACAAATCTGAATGTCAGATTGAAAAGGCTGGAAGAGTACTAGATGCAAGTAAAGGAAGGGAATTAAAAAAGAACGATCGAATCAAGGTAACCCTTTCTGGTGTAAACAAATCAGTCTTTATTGACTACATCATCTAGGAGAGGATCGATTATATGAGAGCAGTTGTGAGAGAACATATTCAGCAGTTGGATGTATCATTAGGCGGGGGTATCGTTAGTGAGAAGATTCGTGTAGATACGATTGATAACCCTATGCTTGTTATTGGTTTAGGTGGAACGGGGATTGATGCTTTGCTCCGTTTAAAATATCAGGTTAATAGACGCTTTAAGCTACCAGTTGATTCTTTATCGAAAAAGCGGAAGGAAAAACCGGACAATATTGAATTTGTAGCCTTTGAAACGAATGAGCATGATCGTAACAAGCGCTACAAGGGTATTGGACTTGATCCCATTTCGGAGTTTGTTTTGCTTTCCAATCCAGAGATTGGTGGAGTATTACAGAACAGAAGCATTTTAGAACCGTACATTACGGATTGGCTCTCGCCTGAGCTGACGATCACAGATGGGATTAGTGGAGCATCAGGAGTTAGACAGGCAGGTCGTTTACTATTATTCACCAAAATTACACAGGTAGTCCAAACCCTTGAGAAAAAGATCAAGATGCTTACCGAGGGCACTAACAAGAAGTTGATCGTATTTATTTTAACTGGTATATCGGGTGGAACCGGTAGTGGTTGCTTCATGGATATTGCCTATATTGTTCGTGGTATTTTGGAACGGGAATTTGGCAGTGCGGGAGTAGATAAGGTTAACTCACTTGGCTATTTGTTTACACCAGATGTTAACCTGTCTAATAAGAGCCTTAGCTCGCATACGCGCGATTACATTATGAAAAATGGTTATGCAGCGTTAAAAGAGCTGGATTATTGGATGAATGCAGACGAACGTATGGATCGCTTTAAACAACAATACGGCAATGTATTAAACGTCTCTTCTCCAATGCCTCCGTTCAATCTGTGCCATCTTATTTCGGCAACAAATCTTGAAGGTAAAGCATTAGAAAATGCCTACGATTACTGCATGAATGTTACGGCAGAGAATATTACCAACTTCATGGCTAGTGAAGAAAAACGGTCAGGCGAAGAGTTTGCGATTCATGATTATATTAGTAATATTCGCACCAACATTAATCAGATGCCAAAAGCATATGCGGCCAACTACCAATACAACGTAATTGGTGCTTCATCTGCGGTACTACCGATTGAAGAGATGACTACTTATTTGGCGTATCGATTATTTAAAAAGATGGAGAATATGTTTACCGCTGCTCCTACACAGGAGGATGCAGAAAAATTTGCTCGCAAATTAGGCATTGATATCGACTCGATTTCCAAAAGGTTTGAAGAGCGAGTTCCTGAACCTATTCCAGGCTACGAAAATAGTGAGCGTCTCAGCTATACCAATGTCATTAGCCAACAGGTTGTAAGTATCGATCATGAGCTGGAGCAGGGCTATCTGGCTAAAGCGAGAGAGGAATACATCAAGTGTAAGAAACAGCTACCAGGTGAGCTGACCACTACATTTGGTGAGCTGATTACAAGAGTATTTTTACATGCACAACAAGGACCATTTTATGCATCGCGTCTGATTCATTCCGATAAAGGCTTTTCCTTACTTAAAATGGTCCTGTCTTATATCGAAAGCTTAAAATTGAATCTAGAAGGTTTCCCAAGAGAGATTGAGGGAGCGCGTGAAACAGCTAATGAGAAGCTAGGTGATGCTCGTAGTGCATTCATCTCAAAAGAAAGAAAGAAAAATAGCTATTTGGAAGCAAAAATCACCGAATACCAGCTCCTTGCTGATCATGAAAAGCTAGAGCAAATGATCGAGTTCTACGAGGAGCTATATCGTCGATTAAGTGATGAAAATAATCGGATTTATAGTGTATTTACGGAGATTTTAAATACGCTCAATCAAATCTTTGAAAAGAACGGTGACATCCTCATTAACGGTGGGGAGGAGCTGGATCGCACCGGGAATAAAACCTATTACTGGAATATTGTGAGTGTGCCTGACATTGCGAAGGTTATAGCTACTACTATTGATGAGAAGGATACAGATGATTTAATACGTGATTTCACTGCTGAATTGCTGAAACGCTCCGATAATTGGATCAAGGAAACGGAAGTGGATATCGTCGGTGCTATTTCTGACTTCTTATCTGATAAGTTCAGTGAGTTGATTACAACTTCTATGGAAGAGTTTTTGCTGATGAAATACGGGCAAGACGAAACCCTAGATCGTATCGTAGAAAGAAAAATAGCTAGCAAATTAGATGAAGAGGCCATTCCGGTTTTCCATCTCAGTAATAATCTAGGTAATATGGATTTCCCTTCGTGGGGCTTTGTTTCTGTACCACTTCAGGCTCCTTCTATTTTGAAGGGGATCAAGAACTATCAGAATACGTCAATTAGTGGCTCCCGCTTTACCGTTAAGGAGAGCGGAGTTAAAAACCGTATTTTCTGGTTGAACACGAAAAATGGTGTCCCTTTGTTTGCTTATACTCCACTAAAAGTGTATGAGGAGAGCTATGAGCGAACCATTCTTGAAAAAGAGGGGGTTGGTCGTCACTTAGTCCAATCAGAAAAGCATAACTGGGCGTACCTACCATCTCCTATTCCAGAAAAATCTTGGGGAGAAACGTATCTGAATGCTCGCGTAAAAGAGTACAATGCTAGAGTTCGTGAGCTATTTGACAGAGCTGTTCGTTTCGGATGCATCGTCGAAAAAGACAGTGAAAATAAAACAAGTAACCGATACGACTGTATCATTACAAAGCCTTTTGAAATCACTGCCTTTTTAGCTAAATACCAACTAGACAAAGATCCTTCTAAAGGTAGCCCGGGAGAGATCAAGAGATGTCTGGCTGAATTGAAGGGCTTTATGGAGCAGGGATTGGAGCAGGAGTATACAAAGGATCTGTTTGGTAGCATCAACGAAGAGATGGCCAAAGAAAATTTAATTCGCTCTCCAGAACTTATTCGTCTACTTCAGCAGGAAGTGCGTAAATATGAAGAAATCGAGAGTAAAATCAGTGAACTACAACAGATCATCCAATCAATCCAAGGTGAGGAAGAGCTGATCAATCGATTCATTGAAGCATTATACACTGGTACCATTTGTAAAAAAGGTGCGCTGTACGTGTATGATAAAGATGAAGAAGAAGAGGCTTGGGAGCCTTTCGTCAATTTGATGAAGGTGAACAAGCATGTAGAGTTTGCTATCTACAATCAGTACCGTAGCTTGGAGGGCAAACAAATGACGGCTCTTCAACGTAAAGCGAGTAAACGAAGCGACCAAATGACATCAGCGATTGATACCCAGGAATTGATTACGAAGCTGGAGGAAATCACTGCTGCTTTTCAGGAAGCGAAGAACGAGCTTGAGTACGATCGGGATGACTATGTAAATGGGGAAGACATGTATCGTTTTTATAAAAAGGTGTGGGCTAAAGTAAACGATATGCGCAAAACATTACAATAATTAATTAGGGGAGAAAAGCATGAGGGATTTGATTGAACAGTTCGCAACTCACTATGTTTCGGATTTAGAAAAACAACTGGATAGTGAGAACGGACAGCGTAGCATTCAGAACCCTGTGCTTTTTCTCTTTCTAGGGGATAAGAGCTTAGAGGCACTCCAGGCGATTTATGCTACCAATGAACAGAAGTGGCAAAATAGCGAAGGAGTGCTCTATGTTCACGCCTATTCGGAAGAAACTCTACATCTTTCGAATGTGTATAGTTGCCGATTACCACAGCCTTCTACTAATAAAAAAACAATGCGGGCTTCTCTGCATGAAATGTTTTATCAGGATGAATCATTGCTAATCGAATTAAATAAAATGATGAAGATGATAAGTGTTCGTGTAGCCGAAATGGGTAAGCTATTCACTTATCATCAACAAATTAATATCGCAGTAGTCACAAGAGCAGATGATATTGCCAATGTACTATTACCGGAATTTACGTTGCTTGTTAAAAGTTATCTTAATGAATTGTTTAAAAATGTCTCATTGGATTTGTATGTTTTGATACAGGAAAAGAACAATGGTCAGGAATTTGGATTTTCTACGTCGATAGGTGTTAGCTTCCTAGACGAATTAAATGAATACCAACAGAGTGATTACCAATTCTGTGCCGATCTTCAGATGACTGAGGATCGAGTGAAACTAGCTGTGGAGCACATTCGTTCTCCGCTCTATTCGCTTGTGTATATCCTAAGTGATAAAAATGAGCAGGGAATGTTTATAGATAACGGTAAGGAAGATAATTATGAGTTGATTAGCGATATCGTGCTGCTAAACAACAAACGAGTTGAATCGGAAGTACATGAAGGCAGTGAAAGCTATAATCGCACCCAATTTATACACAATATTACTGGAGTTACTGGACGACCTACATTTGCTTCGGCTGGACTCTCTAAAGTGAAGCGACCTACTCGCGCTATTGCACATACTGTACTTGCAAAAGTGTATGATCACTTTCTAGAACGATTAAAGCGAAATTGGACGTATGATATCTCAGAAGTACTAGAGAGACTAGAGATCACAGATTCCCACATTCTACGAAAAGTAAAGTCGATTTTACCAGATGAAAGCAAGCTGGAAGAAATGACAGGTTTGATGACTTCGGGCGTTAGCTACAAAGAACTTACAAGCATGACTCTTAAAGAGGCAGAGGTAGCACTGTTCGAAGATAGTAGTCAGACCTTTTTTGCAACGAATTTTCTGCTCGATGCTCGGTCTAAACGAGATTCGCTTCAAGACAACAATAAGCTCACTCAGCTTATTAAAGAGAGGATTCTTGAAAATCCAAAATACGGATTATATGCTGCCTATCAATTAACCTCGGGACATGACGCAGAGAAGAGCCTTGCTGGTGTGTTGCGTTCCAGAATCAAAGAAACAATTCGACAGCTAGAGTATAGCAAGGATCAGCTAGAGGATATTTATCGTCAGAGGGTTGACCGACAAGAGATCAAAACGGGTGGCCTTTTCACCCGAGATAAAGAGCGTGTACGGAATTTTATACGCCATTTTTTCCCGATGATTTATGGAAAGAAGTATGAGATTTTGGGTTTGGAAATGGAAGTAGAGCTTCTTACAGATTATGAAAAACAATTGGAAGACATGCATCAGAAACTAAAACAACAGGTCATGCAGCTAGAAGAACTCAAGGTACAAGTCAATGAAATGTCGCGACAAAGCATCCGTGAGGCGGTAGACTATCTAGATAAAAACATAGAAGAATACTACGGAGCTGTGGTACAGGAATCGATTAAAATAGTAGAAGCCAAACGTGGTGCAGGCTTTTACTTTGAGGATAGATACATGGGGAGCATCTCTCTACTATTAGATAAAGGAGTTACTGAAATGATCCAGCGGCTATGTGACATGTGCCGTAAGGAGATTATGACCAGTGAGACGTTCTCTCTTTCCTTTGAGGATGAACTCCTAGCCAGAGCGAATGTGACGGCTGCTTACGACAACAAGACTGTTTTAACCAGAGAGCAGTTATATAGAGATTTGGCTTTAGAATTGGAAAGTGGATCATCTGTCCATATAGAAGTCTTTCAATTTATGCAAAAGTATAGATATGAGGAAAAATACTTTTTTGCTGATTATACGAATGATTTTGTTCAATATGTATTTCGTACAGAGCAGGGAATACGGACTTATAAGCAAGGCTGTGTTCATGAAGCAAATAAAAGTGGAATTGAGAAAATCAAGCTCATGGGTGGTTTCGGTATTGAAGACCTCATGTATTACCGCAATAATAGGAAATATTATGAATCCTATAGGAAAAATGGCTTTTTATTTCGCCGACAAGGAGGGGGGCAATTGTCATGAGTCAAAAAAAAATAAGTCTGCTCATGGTTTTCTGTAGCTTGATTGGTGGAATAATTGGCTTTGTAGTAGGCGAGATGATTTTAAACCTTTTGTCTAATGAACTACCACAGTGGGTGGTTATGGGACTTTATTTTGGACAGTATGCTTTATTTGTTGGACTTATGTGTTTAATAGCTGAATTAATTTCACCAAAATTAAACGGGCAAGGCTGGAGACAACGCTACGTCGGATTTTCATGGAAGATGCTTGTACCAAGTACATTCATCATGCTAGGTGTAGTCGCGATGCTTTTACAATTTTTCTATGGAACTAGTTTCCAAAGGACGTCCGGTTCGAACAATATTGTTATGCTACTAGATATTTCCTCTAGTATGCAGGATTCTGATAAGGACGGTCAGCTTTTTAAATCGGCAGCCGATGTGGTCCGCAGAATGGATAACGATACAAGTGTAGCAGTGATCACCTTTAATCAACAAGCAAGCATTCTACAGCCCTTGGTGCGATTGAACAATCAAAAGGTAAGAGATGATGTTATTCAAAAACTAAATAGTCATAAAGGCCCTTCTGGTGGTACTGATATAGAAGAGGCATTGCAAACCGCGTTAAATCATATCAACAGTGAGACAAATAATTCGGGAAATAACACGGTTATCCTCATGTCAGATGGTTATAGTGATGTGGATTTAGATAAGTCTCTCCAGCCATTCAAACAATCTCAAATCATTGTTCATACAGTGGGGATGAGTACGGTTAGCGCAGACGGAACCCAGCTATTGAAGCGCATTGCAGAAGAAACCAGTGGTAATTACTACGATATTGAACATACAGATCAAATCACGGGTGTGTTCGGTAAAATTTATGATATGAGTCGTCAAGATCGTGAGCTTGTAAAGGAAAGAACAGGCACAACCGAAAATAGCCTTTTCTACGCAATACTGCGTATTGTGAGCTTACTTGTGATTGGAGCATTATTAGGTTTGGCAGTAGGGCTATTCTTTGATAACAAATATATAGCCAAGGGCTTCACATTAGGGGGAATAGTGTCAGGTCTTCTCGCTGGATTGATACTTGAGAAGGGATTGGCATCTGGTATGTATCCAGCTATGGGTGTTCGGCTTGTAGCTGACTTGCTGTTAGCTGCTGTCATGCCTTTGTTTACGATTTTTATTCCTATGCCAAACCAAGGTCTATCCCATGAGAAAAGTCGCTTTACCGGTGGTAGATATTTACCAGCAAAGAACAAGGATGCTAGACAGATAAGCAATAATAAGTTTGATAGGTAGAGTAGGAGCATGATGTGTAATGAGTAGAACGGAAGAACTATCCAATGCGCTTATTAAGGATGTCACCTCCCACATGCAGGGTAACGAATGCGTTTTAAATTGGCACTGGGCAGAATCCGTTCCCTGCGTCTACGTGTACAAATCTCGATTTGACACGCCGTTTGATCCCGACCAAATCAATGAGAAGGATATGAAGCTATATACACGTGAAGAGTACAAGGTGCATAGGGGATACCGTGAATATATCGATGGATATGGAAGATATACGTATCGAATTTTTCCGTGTCAGCTACAGAATGGCAAACCGGTTATGCTAATCCCAGATGGTGAGGATCATATCATCCATGTTAGTTCAGGTAAGGCTAAAATCTACTATTCCTTTAAAAAAGGGAAAAAATGGTTTAGCCAGTATCAAACTTTACAGATTCGCATTTTTTCGGAGATTCTCATTCCAAAGGAAGCTTTATGTTATGTGAAAAAAGAAGGCTCTCCTCCAGCGAATAAGGATGATGGTACTCAGTATGCCTTTATCCGTGATCTTGAGCCGGGAGAGAACGTTATGCCTGAAATCGAGATCAAGAAAAAAGATTACATTCGCCTCTTTTTTACAGACGGAAAAAAATATGGGCAAAGCTATGAACTGATTCCTGAATAGGAGGGAACCACGTGTTTACATTTTTGAAGAGTATGTTTGATAAAAAACAGCCAATCAAGGAACGGCTTCCTTTTTATGATATTGTTTGTCCCTATTGTTTTGCGAAGTATTCCCCTGATCAGGTAGTATTTAGAGCCACACATCATCGTGATGATGACGAAAATTACGCGTTGCAGGAAGATGAAATTCTAAATCAGTATAGAGATAAATTTGGACTTGATTCGATTGAGGAGCTGGAGGCGGTAATTGACCCGGCTACGATACCGCATGAGAATCAGCTTTATGTTGATCAGGTTTTGGTAGGGCTGACTGATCGATACGGTATGGTTACCAAACGCAGACTTTGCCCGAAATGTCATAACGAACTCCCTATTACAGCGGGGAAGGCACCAAGTAATATAATTTCGATCGTTGGTGCTTCTCAAGTGGGTAAGTCTGTCTATATGACTTCACTGATTCACACGCTACAAAATACAACTGCAAATCATTTCAACGCTGCCTGCATGCCATTAAACGCACAGATTAGTCGCAAATTCCGGGAAAATTACGAGGCGCCCTTATTTGAGAGAGGCCAACTGCTTGATTCTACTCAAAAGGAAAAGCGGCAGGAGCCATTTATTTTTCAATTTATTTTTAAAGATAGTGAACAAGCCCCGCTCATTCTGGTGTTTTTTGACGTTGCGGGTGAGGGAATGGTAGATCGTGAATATTTAGAGCTATATGCCTCCCATGTGAAGAATTCCTCAGGTATTCTATTCCTTGTTGATCCTCTGCAAATTAGAACGATACGCGACAAGATCATGTTTAATGTAGGCGATGAGCCAGGGGAGTTTACAGCGAGATATGATGAGCCACGTGAAGTTCTCATCACTCTATTTGAAAACTTTATCGGCTATGAGGAGCACAGCAAAACCAATATACCGACAGCTGTTGTTCTGACCAAAAGCGACATGCTACACATGCTGAAGGAAGACGACAGTGAGTACATTAAATCAAACAGTAATGTCTTTCGAAATTTCATTCATGAAGAGTACCTTAACACGAGTGAATTTGAAAACATCAATGGAGAGATACGTCGCTTCATTGAAAAAGTAGATCGACCCTTTAAGGATGCACTGGAGGTTTATTTCACAAATACGGCTTATTTTGCTGTATCTGCACTGGGAAGTAACCCGGTTAACCAAAAGGTGACTGGCGTAGTGACGCCTGTTCGTGTAGATGAACCATTTATTTGGCTGTTACATCAATTGGATTATATTGATGGGAGGGAGCAATAGTGGGACGGCAGCATATTCAACAGCAGTACTATACGCGAGGGCGGCAAGGGATTTTCCGCTCAAACGAAGGATACGACACCGTCTCTAAATCTGCTTCTCTGGACAATTCATTTATCAAAAAGACGCTTCATCCGTTTTGTGTCTACAATGCTCCTAAAGAGCTACAGGAAAAGGGAGAAACACAGGTAGATAAGTATCCAGAGGCACTTTTCTGTTTTCGCGCTGAATCAGGCGAAATGGTAATCGGGAAAAGCGTTTATGTAGGAGCAGACTTTACAGGACAACGGAATACATTCTTTACGCATAATTATGTGATTCCGAGTGTACAACGGGATGAATTTTGCAAAACGCCAGCAAAGATTTTTGGTATTAGTTCCTTTACAAATCATCATGAAGAAACCAATGGGAAAGAGCTGCCTGAATTAGAGGATTTGCCATATCACAATCGTAGCACTGGTGATAAAAAGCAGATTTTAGCTCGGTTAGGGATTGATGAACAAGCATTTAAACAACTGCTATTCGCTACCATGAGCTCTCTATCAACAAAGAAAAAGGTATTTATTAGCTTAGATGTTGATATCAGTGAGGCCTCTGAAGCTGCTACTCAATTAGTAGAGATTCTGTATGGGTGCTTACCTTATGAGATGCGTAGACAATTGGGGTTCCTTACCTATACAAATGAACCAGAGAGTAAAAAGTATCTTCATGTTATTTTTGTTGAAAAGGGTAGCATAAGGTCTGGTAACGGACATATGAATAAAGATTTTCTGTTTGATTTCGCAAACAAATCAATACTCCATGCTGATATTCAAGGTGAGCACGAGTATCTTACCTTTGCGTGGAATAATTTGAATGAGGCTGTTGTGCTCAAGTCGTTTTACGAATTTGCTGACGAAATTCTTGCAGGAGAGGATCTTGCTAAGAGCTTGAGCATTACCACCTATTATGAATTGTGTACGCTGTTTTTGATAGAAACAGGTAAGCTGAGTGTCTATGAGCGTAATAAAACGGCGGTATGGCAAGTACTTCTACAGTATATTCGTAATGAACGCTTGATGAACAAAAAGAGATTATTTGCGTTGTTTGGGCTTTTATTTGAGGCGGAAAAAATGGCTGTTGCATCCAAGAGTCTCCCTTCCGTCGAGCTGATTACATTGATCAGCGAAGCGTATAATGTTGTAGAGAATCAAGATTCCCGTAAAGAGATCATTATGTATCTGATGGATATTCTTCTCAAGGGGAAAAGCTCTCAACAAACAGAGTACGTTACTCAGATATACAAGCAACTCTCAGGTAATCATGAATTGTTTACATTTATGATGAGTACCATTTTGAGCTATGAAAAGGTCGTGAAGCCTTTATTTGAGGAATATGTGGCTCAGCGCTTAGTAGGCTGCTACAAACTAGACGATGTAGTCAAGGAAATGAATTTTTGGGTAAATCATGCTTCCCAAGCATTTCAAAATCATTTTTTCATGAACAGTACGGAGCAAAAACTGCTGAGCTTATTGAAAGAAGAAAAACAAAAGGTAGAAGCGACACTATCGATTCATCAAATGTTGGGTAAGTGGCGAGTAGGTCACAGCTATACGAACAGGATTTTAGAAGAGATAGACAAATGTTTACTAAAGCATCTTTCTTTGGAGGCGTTATCCAAGGAGGATGTTAGGAAGGTCGTCTCTTTGTTTGAACATAAACCGCAAAGCTTTTTCAAAGCGCTAGATTCACAGAGCGAATATAAGCTTGAGCTACTAATGAACGTCTTTTCCCTGGAGAAAGAGCCAGGTACTCCTATGCCCGAAGAGTTTTATCGGAATTGGGACAAGGATGACATCCAAATACAGCAGAAGCTGATTCGAAAGATGTTGGGCAGTCCATTAGACGAAGGTAGCTTTCCAAAGGTAGCGCTTGTTTTTTATCGTGGTGATTCCCAGAATTCACATGCGGTGTTTGATTTTGATGGTATGCTTACTTTTGTTGAGCAACATGGTGGAGACGAGACTACCTATCTGTTTATTCAGTGGTTATTGAAACAAAGGATGTTTTTGGTAGACAGAAAGCTTGTCCCTTCTTATCGTCTCGTATTGAAACAGTATCTTTTGCATGATCATGCTAAAAGGCTACGGGATAAAGAGTGGCGAAAACGTTGGTATGCCATTCGTAACCCGGAGTTTAGAGAAATGCTACATGAGGCAGAGAAGGAGTCGTCAAATGCTGTGGCGAGATTCTTTCGCCAGAACAAAGGCATGGCTGTGATTGGTTTGCTAGTGATGCTTACGGTTGGTACAGTCGGAGGTGTAATGCTTTATTCCAAAAGTCAGGCTCCTATTCCAGCGACGCTTCCTGCTACAGAAACGACGCCTGTTACTGGTGCAGTGGAGGATGTCACTCCGATATTTGTGGAGAAGGGACAAGCTGATTCCATAGAAAATACACCAATTTATATGCTTTTGCAGCCAAATGTTAAGCCGGTTATAGCGTCGTCTGTTCCAACTGAATAGAGCTAGCATACAGGAAAGAAGCCGTAGGATAAGATTAAGCTCCAGAACCCTACGTGTTACAAAGGGGACTAGTCATTTTCGACTGGTCCCTTTTTTTAATTGAAAGCTCCAATCCTCCATTATGATTCGGGATTTAATCCATGGTTGTCTTACCCCTATTTCAACTACTATTTATAATGAATGAAATGACATGGATACGTGCTAGAGAGGATGATGAGTAGATGAGAGAGACATTCATTACAGAGATCGTGGGCGATAGACAGATTATGATTTATTTGCCTCCTACTTATAAAAATGGAGGGCACTTTCCTGTGGTGTACGTACAGGATGGCAGCTATTTAGTCCATAAATGTATGAATCTACTAGAGCATCTGTTCATTACCAAGGAGCTACCAGAATTAATCTTTGTGTGTATTACACCACATAATCGTAATGATGAATACACGCCATGGCCTGCTAAAGCATTGCTTAGTAGCTACCCTGATTTTGGTGGTAACGGTGCAGAATATCTTTCTTACGTTGTTCATACCTTAAAGCCCCATGTAGATTCAATCTACCGAACAAAAGCGGAAGCGGAATATACCGGGATAATTGGCGGTTCTTTTGGCGGAATGATTTCATTATATGCCGCTTACTTGTATCCAGAGGTATTTGGACGTATAGGGTTGTTATCTGCCTCCTTGTGGTTTGAAGGCCTATTAGAATTTATCGGTGACAATCAGATCGCTTCTAGTAAGCAACGAATGTACATGTATGTGGGAAGTCTTGAAGGCATTTATAAAAAAAATATCCAGGCTAATATGGTTCCGTATACGTATAAGGCTTATGAGTTTCTGATCGGAAATGGATTTCCCAAGGAGCAACTGAAGTTCGTGGTAGAAGAAGGTGGGACCCACGACGGGCTTTTCTTTATTAAGCACTTCCCACAGGCGATGAAATGGCTGTTTACATAGTAGAAAAAAATACACCCAATAAAGTATATCGACAAGCCATGGGGGGCGAAGTCTACTTTAAAGGGCGTATTTTACTTACATGATAATGAATGAGATGAGAACCATGAACAAAAAATTTTCTGACAAGTGGTGGATTTCGGCAAAAAATTATAAGACAATTGAGAACGGTTTTCGAATATAATGAGGAAAGGCAGTTAGGAAGTAAAAAGTACGATTTGTTACGAGTTGGACGTAACGTTATATGTCGCTAATAAAGAGAGGGTTAAAACTAATCGAACCCTTTCCAGTGTTATAGTGAACTATAGATGGGCATGAATCATCTTCTCCCTTTGATTCGGAATCCATGCGTTACTGTAAAAGTATAGATTCAAAGAGAGGAAGATTACTATTAGCGTAAATCTGAAAGAACAAGTTAACTGGAGAAAGCAAATTGCCCCCTATGAAAAATCCCATATCAAGTATAGCGTACGACAGTTAATCAATACATTGATTCCATTTTGCCTGCTTTGGTATGGTGCTTATCTATGTTTATCGGTATCCTACTGGTTGAGCCTAGTATTGATTGTCCCTGCCGGAGGCTTTCTCATTCGAATCTTTATTATTTTTCATGATTGTTGCCACTACTCTTTCTTTAAAAATCGGAAAGCAAATGAGATTGTTGGTTTGATCACGGGTATTTTAACGTGTTGCCCCTATGAGCAGTGGAAGAGATCTCACTCTATTCATCACGCAACAAGTAGTAATTTAAATAAACGAGGCACGGGAGATGTATGGACACTCACGGTAGATGAGTACGTAGCATTGTCACCTAGTAAGCGATTGTTCTATCGGTTGTATCGAAATCCATTCATCATGTTTGGTCTAGGCCCTATCTATGTATTTTTGATTGATTACCGATTTAACCGTAAAGGTGTAGGGCAGAAGGAACGTTTCAATACGTATATGACCAATCTAGGCATCATTGCTTTATCAGGTGTGCTTTGCTGGACTCTTGGTTGGCAAGCGTTTTTACTCATTCAGGGACCAATCTTTCTTATTTCAGGTGCAGCTGGTATTTGGTTGTTTTATGTACAGCATCAGTTTGAGGATACGTATTTTGAACAAGAAGAGAATTGGGATTATGTAAAAGCGGCCTTACAGGGAAGTTCCTTTTACAAATTGCCAAAAGTTCTGCATTGGATTACAGGTAATATTGGCTTTCACCATATTCACCATTTGAGTCCACGTGTGCCGAACTATTACTTGGCTTCAGCTTATCAGCATAATGCCTTCTTACAGGACGTGAGAAGCATTACATTGCTATCAAGTCTGCGATCACTCCGCTTTCGTCTTTGGAGTGAGGAAAGCAAGAAATTTGTGGGATTCAAAGATATACATCACAGGATCATGAAAAATAATCTGGAGAAAACCAGTTAGTCCGTAAGAGTATCAATTAAAATCATGAAATAAAAAGCCTAGCACAGATCAATAGGTACGGGATAAGTACCTGGTTTATGTGCTAGGTTTTATTATAGTTAGGGATGTGTCTGATCTACGAACCAATCGTTATCAAGTATGTCCTGTACGCGCTTGGAGATCGTTCCAGCAGAGACATTATACTTGCTTGCTAATGCGGCCTGTGTGATAGGAATATCCGTAATCGTCGCAATCGAATATTCAATTGACGCTTCTATGATTCCAGCTTTTCGGAGTACTGGTTGGGTAGCATGAGAATATTTATGCCATAGGTTGACGGCTGCGGCAACAACGTCAGCCCCGTAATCTGCTTGCATACTCTTCACGATATTATGGGCTGTGGTTATATAATCTTCGTTATCCCATGTTAATTCTAGGTCAATATATTTATGCAACAATTGATTGGTTTCTGTTGACGATGAATGGAGGTAATTGCGTTGCTCATCTTTATGTAAACAACATTTTTTATATTTTTTACCACTCCCACATGGACAGAGTGAGTTTCTTCCGATATCCAAAATAACCACTTCCCTTTTATATACTGATTGTTAATAATATGTAGTATAACACATAGAAAAACCATTCCTCGACTGATGACGAAGAATGGTCTGTTGTTCTTTTTAAACCTGTAAGGTCCATACACCCGCACACTCTGGTACTTGAAGAAGCGATTGGCTCATCACTTTGTCTGCTACTTCCTCTCCGAAGAAAAATTCCGTCAAGTCTTTAGCTTCGTCTACACTCTCAAAATGATAATCCAATCTGATCCACGAAAACGAAAAGCCATAATCTTGTTCAAGTAATCTGTAATAATCCTGTAAAAATACGGGCGGATGAGGAGTTTCATATCCGGTCCCCATCGTTTCAAAAATAATGGCTGTACCACCAGGACGAAGGACTCGCTTCATTTCTTCCATTACATGCTTGATATTATTTTTCCAAGCAGAGTCGGTAGAATTTGCTAGATAGCCAATGCTCCAACCCGATACTAGTAGATCAGCGGAGTCATTGTCTACTGGAAGAGCACGATGATCAGCTACTTGTGTTCTCCAATTATGAAGACCGGCTTGTTTTAATTTATGTGCCGTTACTCGCAGCATGGACTCGGATTCATCGAGAGCAAGGATCGACTTAGCTTGGCTAGCCAGCACTGTGGTAAGTCTACCTGTACCTGCTCCCAGATCAATAATGTTTGTATTTTCAATCGGTTTTATTTTGTTGATTACATCATAGAGACTGGGTTGCTTTGAAATTAGTCGTTCGTATTTCTCAGCTTTATTCTTATAGATATCGGGATGATTTGGTTGTAACATGCACAGCCCTCCTAATATGTTGTAGGGCTTTAGCATAAGGCTTAACGTAACGAGAAGGTCAATACAAAACGCATCTTCAAGCAGATATCTGTTATCTGATAGGGACCGCATACATGACATAGAGTAGCTCATGTAATTTCTGATGCTTAACAATATACCCATTGGTAGTAAACCAAGCGAGAAGCTGTGCACTATTTGCGTAATATTTATCTTGAATAGCTGTATAGGTTTCCATCTTTCCCTGTTTGAGTAAAGCATCTAGGTACTGTTCTTTGTGGATTTCATTTTCAAACATCAAATCGGTAATACAGATTCGACCACGTGGCTGTAAGACTCGACGCATTTCATCTAATGCCATCATCTTTTGAGCATCTGTTATGTGGTGGAATGCAAAGCTGGTCACAATAAAATCAAATTGACCATCTAGGTATGGAATGGCTAAGAAATTACCCAGTTTCGTTTCCATCTGTGGATGCTTTCTTTTGCATTGCTTCAGCATTTCCTTTGATTGATCTACACCTGCCATTTGGATACCTTTATCAATAAAGCGTGCAGCTAGATTCCCCGTACCTGTGCCCAGATCCAATCCTTTTTCATTGGGAATAGGATCAACCCATGTAAGCGTCATCTCAAGCGCTTCCTCATAATTTTGATAGACATGAAATGTCTGTTCGTTACGTAAGACGTGCACATCATGGGTTCTAGCTTGATGGTCAAAATTCCACTTATCATGCCAGTTTTTACGTAAATCTCTTAGACGCTTAGAGCCCTCTGCCAGAGTAAAAATCTGCTCCAACGAAAGTTCCTTGTTTTGTACCAAACGCTCTATCATTTGATCGGTTGTACGAATGTTTTCTTTCAATTCCAGCCATTGTGCAAACATGACATAACGCTGTAGCTCTAAGTAATATTGAAGTTCATCATGATTGCCCTCATCAATTTGCTTCAAGGCTGCTTTTATATCTGGGATCGACATACCCACTTCTCGTAAGGCAATAATGGTTTGTAGACGCCAGGCGTCTTTTTCTGTAAAATCGCGATAGTTGTTTTCTTGATTTTTAGCTGGTGTTAGTAACCCTTTTTCTTCATAAAAGCGAATTGCTCTTGGAGAAATAGTAAGTTTTTCGGATATCTCCTTGATTTGCATCTGCGTCACCTACCCAAGATTATCAAAACAGTAACGTAAGGGGAAAGTATAAAGTATGAAAGCCCGTGAAGGTACTTCTAAGACAGGATAAGATGGTAATAGCTCCGCACTTTCGATGATAGATCGTCTACGTATCCTCTAATCTTGTAGGTTTCTTCCCTATGAATAGAGGTTTATTTTGCTTTCTTGAATAATCTTTTTATTTTTTTAAAAATATTTATAAAATTTAAATTTAAAACTGTAACAGTTTATCTATGGATTTTGTTACTATTTTGTACGATTAAAGTAGTGTACAAGAAAATTTCGATATACGGATATCAGAGAAAGTGGAGGGATTATTTTGACTTTTAGGCTTCAGTTTAAAACGATTAAAGCGCAACTGCTTTTCATTATTGGAGGGCTGCTCATTACCACCTGTGTTGGTCTTACATTGCTGGCTTATTTTACTGCTCAAAAACAAATTGAATATACAGCTGAAATGATGCTTACTCCTCTCGCTCAACAAACAGCCAATTACTATGAGGATAAGCTAAAAAATGAAGTAACGTTCATCGAGGGAGTGGCTTCCCGCAAAGAGATTGAAAATTATCAAGCAAACCCAGGAGATGCTCAAGCTAGCGTTAACAAGCTTATAAAAAAACGTGGAGCAAGTAAATGGGGAATTGCTGATCTCTCAGGAAACGTTGTCTTGGGCCCTCAATCTAATTCTAGTATTGCACAGCGAGAATATTTTAAGAAGGCACTTGTTGGTCATTCCAATACATCAGATGTGATTGTTTCCATAGAAGATAATTCATTAATCATCATTTTCGCAACCCCTATTTACTTAGGAGAAAAAGTAAATAGCGTGTTGTACATGGAGTACAAAGTTGATAAATTATTGGAAATGATCTCAGACCTTACGTTTAGCCAAACAGGTCGAGCTTATGTGCTTAATAAACAAGGAACAGTAGTAGCCCATGAAAATATGGACTTAGTCTTTGCTCAAGAGAATGTAATAAAAGCAGCTGAAACTGATCCAGCTTTACGAGAATTAGCTGAACTAGAAGAAAAAATGATCAGTGGGGTCAATGGTACAGGGTCTTACGAATATAAAGGTGTAAATAAATATGTAGGCTTTGCCCCCATTCCACTTACTGGTGGCGGACTTGCTATCTATATCGAGCAGAGTGATTTGTTAAATGGAACTGTTATCATGCGTAACTATTTATTGGCTATCTCTTCCGTCTTCTTGCTTCTTGGAGGTATTGCTGTTTATTACTACTCTTACTCTTTATCACGTTCGATTCAAGGCTTCAAACATATCTTCTCCTTCATGGCTAAAGGAGAGCTATGTACGGCTATTGATCAGAAGCTACTAAACCGTCGTGATGAAATCGGTGATATGTCACACATGTTGGAAGATATGAAACAATCCTTTAGTAGCCTAATTGGTGTGATTCAAAAGCAATCCACTGAAATTGACCGTTCTTCCCATAGTTTAAGTAATATTTCTCAAGAGATGAGTACAGCTACTGAAACTGTTTCCACTTCGATTCAAGAGGTAGCCACTGGAGTTTCCTCTCAAACAGAAGAACTCGTCGAAATTAGTGAAGTTCTGACTTCGTATGGTAAAGGCTTAGATGACATGGTAGTATCCATCGAGGATGTGGATCACAACGGGAAAAACATTCATGCAAGAGCAAGTGAAAGTAACGAAAACATGGACAAATTGATTGTATCGGTAGATCAGGTGAATCAAATTTTCAAAGAATTTATTGATAGAATCGTCGCAGCAAATGAGAATTTAAACGGCGTTCATCATATTACGACTGCTATAAATGAGATTGCGGAACAAACAAATTTACTGGCTTTAAATGCTGCCATAGAAGCTGCACGTGCAGGTGAGTCGGGAAGAGGTTTCGCTGTGGTGGCCGATGAGGTACGCAAATTAGCAGAACAATCTCGTCAGTCAGCCCAAATGATTGCAGATATGATTACCTCTGTCTCCTCTGATTCCGATCAGATGCTAGAAAATGCTAGATCGATGAGTCAGGCTATGTCTGGTCAAAAAGACGAAATGGATTTAGCGATGAGCTCCTTCCGTGAAATTATTCGTGAAATAGAGAACATCAATCCGAAGCTGGAGCAAATTAGTTACTCTGCACAACAAATGCAAAAACAAAAAGAAGATATTTTAGAAAAAGTAGAAACAAGCTCTAGCATTTCAGAAGAAGTAGCTGCTTCCTCTGAAGAAATCGCTGCGACTTCTGAACAAGCCTCTGCAGCAGCTCAGGAGGTCCATGCAACAGCAAGCTCACTTGCTGGCATGACAAAGCAAATGCAGGAGGAATTAGAGCGTTTTAAAGTGTAAGGATCAAATCGTGCTAGCTAGAAATAGACTTTTTCTAGCCACTTTAATGAATGATTACTGCGCACATGACTGCTTCTCTCTTGAAGAGGAGCAGTTTTTTTATATTTTTTGTCCATCACTTTTCCTGATAGTTTTTATTTTGTAAGCTTAAATTGCCAGTCTTGCACCACTTTATAGAATCAGGTATGATTTGAATTGTGATATTGATTATCATTATTATTAATAAATTTTAATCTAGGAGGCTTTTATGAGATTCGGAGGGTTCAAAATAGCTCGTAGGGTTATGTTTACATTTTTCCTAACAGGAGTCCTGACTGCTTGTGGAAATTCTAATACTGGCACTACCAATAACAATGTCTCTGAGACAACAGGTGAAAATGGTGTCAAAACAGAAAGTCAAACCATGTCCTACACAGCGATAAATGGGGAAATTCAAATTCCCAAAGACCCCAAGCGCGTGGTGGTTGCTGAAGAAATCTACGTAGGTGATTTTTTGGCCCTTGGCATCAAACCAGTAGGAGTCCCACAAAAGGCTTTAGATAACATTTATCTTAAAGAAAGACTAGATGGGATTCAAAGCATCGGCGATGGTAAATCAACTGAAAAGATTATGGAGCTAAAGCCCGACCTTATCATTACATTCAGTGGGGCAGAGAACATTGATCAATTACAAAAGATTGCTCCTACGGTAGCAATTGAGTACGGTAAGAAAGAAGTAAGAGAGCAGGTAAGAGAATTCGGTAAGATGACAAATAGAGAGGATAAAGCCAACGAGTGGATTGCCAATTGGGATAAAAAGGTGGCAGAAGCAAAGCCAAAGGTGAAGGCAGCTGTAGGGGATAAAACGGTATCCATTCTAAATCCCTACTCCAAGGGTATCTATGTATTCGGTCATAATTTTTCGAGAGGCGGCGAGATACTCTACAATGAATTGAAGCTAAAAGCGCCAGCTATTATTCAGAAGGAAGTAATTGATAGTGGACAAGGCCTGGGAAGCTTATCTCTTGAAACGCTACCTACCTATGCAGGCGATTATATCTTTACAAGCGCATGGTCAGGAGATGATACTAATCCTGAGGTTGTCTATAACAGCAGTATTTGGAAAGCACTACCTGCTGTGAAAAACAATCGAGTATTTACTATGGATAAAAACTCTTCTGTATTTAATGACCCAATTTCACTAGAAGGACAGCTTGATTTTATTGTCGAGAAGCTAACAAAATAATTGATATGCTGTAGCCCCAAATACACCAAAACCCTCCTTGCGCCCTTTTATGTGGACAAGGAGGGTTTTTGGTGTTTTTCTATTTTTCTTTTCTATTTACCATAATAACTTCTCAGCAGATCGGCGATTCCAAGCGGGTTCTTACGAAGGTCTTTGGCGCTAAAGAATACGTCACCTTTTACCTGAGGGAACTGAGTATTGAACTGTAACTGATTGATAATCTCCTGAGCTGATTGCCAGCCAGCCTCCTTTGTTCCCAGCTTATAAGGGGAATGCCCTACATATAGTTTCACATTGGTTCCATTCACTTCATTAGCCCACCAAGTAACTAGCTTGTCGTACTGGGCAACAGAGAAGGATAAGCTCCAGTAGATCTGTGGCATGACATAATCAATCCATCCTTGTTTAATCCATGTACGAACGTCTGCATGCATGTTGTCATAAGCAGTTACGCCAGCTTTTGTATCAGATCCGGTACTATCCATCGATTTATTGCGCCATACACCAAATGGACTTATCCCATACTGTACTTGTGGTTTAGAGCTATGGATAGATTCACCTAATTGACGAACAAATTGATTGATATTATCGCGACGCCACTCTGCTTTTGTAGCAAATGAGTTGTAGTTATAAGCTTTGAAGGTAGCGTCATCAGGGAATACCCCGTCAGATGGATAGAAGTAATCGTCCAAATGAACACCATCGATTTGGTATCGATTTACTACTTCCATAATCTCCGTGATGATTTGTTGACGTGCTTCAGGTATTCCTGGGTTAATGTATAGCTTGTTATTCGCATTAATTGTCCACTCTGGATGGACCTTCGCTACATGGTTAGCGGCTAACTGATCGGTTTTTGCATCAGTGTTAGCTCTAAATGGATTAAACCAAGCATGAAATTCCATACCGCGTTTGTGTGTCTCTTCAATCATGAAGGCCAGAGGATCATAGCCTGGGTCTTTTCCCTGTTTTCCTGTCAGGTATTTAGACCATGGGACTAATGCTGATGGATAAAGGGCATCTGCAGCAGGACGAACCTGTACAAATACAGCATTTAATCCCATTCCTTGCATAGAATCTAGCAATTGTATGTATTCCTGTTGTTGTTTCGCCATATTGCTATAGGAGGCGGTAGACGGCCAATCCAAATTATAAACAGTAGATACCCAGACACCTCGCAGAGAACGATCGGTGGCATTAGGCGATCCTGGAATAGGTGTGGAACCAGGGTTTGTATTTTCAGGACTGATGTCATTGCCTGGATACGCAGGGTATAATCCGTTTCCCGGACCTACAATATCTGGTGGCGGTCCCTGATTAGAAGTAGCTTGATTACCTGATTGTAGCGTAATAGTTTGTGTAGGTTGATCCCATGCTACTTGGAGACCCAGCTCCTGACTTACAAAACGTAGAGGAACGATAACGCGACCTTCCTTGTTTACCACTGAAGAATCTAAGTGAACTCTGGCTCCGTTTACCGTTGCATAATTTTGTTTTACAGTCATGCTTATGTTGGTTTCTGGTTTATGAATTGTCACCGTTTGCTTAGACTGATCCCAATCTGCTTGGGCACCTAGGCCTTCGCTGATAACACGAAGTGGAACCATGGTGACATTTACTTTTGGAATGATGTACGGTGGGACATCACTATTTATTCTTTGTCCATCCAGGTAGATACTGATCCCCTGGGAAGCCTGAGCTTGCACCGACTGGCCCGTCATGGGGACGCATAGTGTGAACAAAAGAAGCAGGGCGAATAACTGGCGAAGCTTCATTCTTACAATCCTCCCGAATCAATAGATTTTTTATAAAAAATGCTCTATTAGCTTTAGACGTTCTAGTAGGAAACTTTGTTACGTTCAATTACCAAAACAGGATGAAAAATATTATATAGAACATGAAATACAGAAAAGAAAGTGATTACTGTTCTACATGGATCAATATGGCAGTTAGCTTTCATTTTATTTAAAAATTCAAACAAAAAGAAAATTCTTTGTATTTTCCTGTAGAATCGGGTAGGTTCTCTTTACGATACGAAATATAAAAACATATATAAGGGGGATTCTGGTTGATTAGCTTTCATCAAGTGAACAAACATTATGGAAATTTCCACGTGCTTAAAAATATTAACCTGCACATCAACCAGGGAGAGGTTGTCGTGGTAATCGGGCCTTCTGGGTCCGGTAA
>NZ_CP017705.1:1212500-1365000 GCF_002706795.1 Brevibacillus laterosporus DSM 25 | reverse complement strand
GAGCATTCTCTCAATGTCTGGTGATGATGGCAGAGGGGTCACACACGTTCCCATTCCGAACACGACCGTTAAGCCCTCTAGCGCCGATGGTACTTGCTCATTCGAGCCGGGAGAGTAGGACGTTGCCAGGCCGGTAACCTTCAAGGTTACTGAAACAATTATTTTGTTCTTTGAAAACTGGATAATGATAGAAAGCATACAAGGCAAACGTTCTTACTTTTAGTAGGAACATGCAATAACATTAGTGTAGATCGAAAGATCAAACCTTTAACTGTGGTTAAGTTAATAAGGGCACACGGTGGATGCCTTGGCGTTAGGAGCCGAAGAAGGACGCAGCGAACTGCGATAAGCCTCGGGGAGTGGTAAGCACACTTTGATCCGGGGATTTCCGAATGGGGGAACCCACCATCTGTAATGGGATGGTATCCTTCACTGAATACATAGGTGATGAGAAGGCAGACCCGGTGAACTGAAACATCTAAGTAGCCGGAGGAAGAGAAAACAATAGTGATTCCGTCAGTAGCGGCGAGCGAACGCGGAAGAGCCTAAACCGTAGGATTCATCCTACGGGGTTGTGGGGCGTTTCATATAGGAGTTACAAAAGACAGATGTAGGTGAACAGTTTGGGAAGACTGACCAAAGAGCGTGATAGTCGCGTAACCCAAACATCTGTCTCTCCGAGACCAACCCCGAGTAGCGCGGGACACGTGAAATCCCGTGTGAATCTGGCAGGACCATCTGCTAAGGCTAAATACTACCTAACGACCGATAGTGAACCAGTACCGTGAGGGAAAGGTGAAAAGCACCCCGGGAGGGGAGTGAAATAGTACCTGAAACCGTGTGCTTACAAATAGTCGGAGCACTTTCTATGTGTGACGGCGTGCCTTTTGTAGAATGAACCGGCGAGTTACGATAGCGTGCGAGGTTAAGTCGAAGAGACGGAGCCGCAGCGAAAGCGAGTCTGAATAGGGCGAAAGTACGTTGTCGTAGACCCGAAACCGTGTGATCTAGCCATGTCCAGGGTGAAGGTAGGGTAACACCTACTGGAGGCCCGAACCCACGCACGTTGAAAAGTGCGGGGATGAGGTGTGGCTAGCGGTGAAATTCCAATCGAACTCGGAGATAGCTGGTTCTCCCCGAAATAGCTTTAGGGCTAGCCTCGGATTTAGAGTCTTGGAGGTAGAGCACTGATTGGACTAGGGGCCCTCATCGGGTTACCGAATTCAGTCAAACTCCGAATGCCAAGTACTTATATCCGGGAGTCAGACGGTGAGTGCTAAGATCCATCGTCAAAAGGGAAACAGCCCAGACCATCAGCTAAGGCCCCCAAGTGTATGTTAAGTGGGAAACGATGTGGAGTTGCCCAGACAACCAGGATGTTGGCTTAGAAGCAGCCACCATTTAAAGAGTGCGTAATAGCTCACTGGTCGAGTGACTCTGCGCGGAAAATGTAACGGGGCTAAACATACCGCCGAAGCTATGGCAGTCCTTATGGACTGGGTAGGGGAGCGTTCCAAGCAGCAGTGAAGCCGTATCGTGAGGAGCGGTGGAGCGCTTGGAAGTGAGAATGCCGGTGTAAGTAGCGAAAAGACAAGTGAGAATCTTGTCCACCGAAAGCCTAAGGTTTCCTGGGGAAGGCTCGTCCTCCCAGGGTTAGTCGGGACCTAAGCTGAGGCCGAAAGGCGTAGGCGATGGACAACTGGTTGATATTCCAGTACCACCTCTGTTCCGCTTGAGCAATGGCGTGACGCAGGAGGATAGGGTGAGCGGCCTATTGGATGGCCGTCTAAGCAGTAAGTGTGGTGTGTAGGCAAATCCGCACACCAGTAAGCACAAGCTGTGATGGCGAGGGAAATATAAGTACCGAAGTCCCTGATTTCACACTGCCAAGAAAAGCGTCTAGCGAGGAACAAGGTGCCCGTACCGCAAACCGACACAGGTAGGCGAGGAGAGAATCCTAAGGTGCGCGGGATAACTCTTGCTAAGGAACTCGGCAAAATGGCCCCGTAACTTCGGGAGAAGGGGCGCCTCGGTAGGGTTTATAGCCCGAGGAGGCCGCAGTGAAAAGGCCCAAGCGACTGTTTAGCAAAAACACAGGTCTCTGCGAAGCCGCAAGGCGAAGTATAGGGGCTGACGCCTGCCCGGTGCTGGAAGGTTAAGGGGATGGGTTAGCGCAAGCGAAGCTTTGAACCGAAGCCCCAGTAAACGGCGGCCGTAACTATAACGGTCCTAAGGTAGCGAAATTCCTTGTCGGGTAAGTTCCGACCCGCACGAAAGGCGTAACGACTTGGGCGCTGTCTCGGCAAGAGACCCGGTGAAATCATAATACCTGTGAAGATGCAGGTTACCCGCGACAAGACGGAAAGACCCCATGGAGCTTTACTGTAGCCTGGTATTGAAACTTTGTGCATCATGTACAGAATAGGTGGGAAGCTGTGAAGCGAGGGCGCCAGCCTTCGTGGAGCTGTCGTTGGGATACCACCCTTGATGTACGGAGTTTCTAACTTGCCGCCCTTATCGGGTGGAAGGACCATGCCAGGTGGGCAGTTTGACTGGGGCGGTCGCCTCCTAAAGAGTAACGGAGGCGCCCAAAGGTTCCCTCAGAATGGTCGGAAATCATTCGTAGAGTGTAAAGGCACAAGGGAGCTTGACTGCGAGACCTACAAGTCGAGCAGGGACGAAAGTCGGGCTTAGTGATCCGGTGGTTCCGCATGGAAGGGCCATCGCTCAACGGATAAAAGCTACCCTGGGGATAACAGGCTTATCTCCCCCAAGAGTCCACATCGACGGGGAGGTTTGGCACCTCGATGTCGGCTCATCGCATCCTGGGGCTGAAGTAGGTCCCAAGGGTTGGGCTGTTCGCCCATTAAAGCGGTACGCGAGCTGGGTTCAGAACGTCGTGAGACAGTTCGGTCCCTATCTGTCGCGGGCGTAGGAAGTTTGAGGAGAGCTGTCCTTAGTACGAGAGGACCGGGATGGACGCACCTCTGGTGCACCAGTTGTCACGCCAGTGGCACAGCTGGGTAGCTATGTGCGGACGGGATAAGCGCTGAAAGCATCTAAGCGTGAAGCCCCCTTCAAGATGAGACTTCCCATAGCGCAAGCTAGTAAGACCCCTCATAGACGATGAGGTTGATAGGTTCGGTGTGGAAGTGCAGTAATGCATGGAGCTGACGAATACTAATCGGTCGAGGACTTATCCACATTGCCTTTATGCTGACTTCATTATCTAGTTTTGAAAGAACAATTATTTCTTTTTTGTGCCCTTAGCTCAGCTGGATAGAGCGTTTGACTACGAATCAAAAGGCCGGGAGTTCGAATCTCTCAGGGCACGCCATATTACTATAACGGGAAGTAGCTCAGCTTGGTAGAGTACTTGGTTTGGGACCAAGGTGTCGCAGGTTCGAATCCTGTCTTCCCGACCATTTAAATATGCCGGTATGGCGGAATTGGCAGACGCGCGCGACTCAAAATCGTGAGGGAAACCGTGGGGGTTCAAGTCCCTCTACCGGCACCATACATAATCAAAGCCTCGAGACGATGTTATCATCTGTCTCGGGGTTTTTTCCATATAGACGAACTGTATACTTATAAAAATATTCGCACATATAGATTGAACCTGTGGTGGTAGTATGGTACATTCGGTCATGGTAGAGTCATTAAGATGGAGGAATTACACGTGATTGGATATACGGAAGATATAAAACAAGGGAATAAGAAAGCATTACAACAACGAGTGGAGCAGCTAGGTCATGTGGCATTGCTGATGCGCCGAAATGGCGATGAGGCGCAAGCACTAAAAATAGAACAACTTGTAGCAAAAGGGAATGCAGAGGAGATGAGCATTGCTTTTTGTGGGCATTTCTCTGCGGGAAAATCTACAATGATTAACACGATACTTGGACAGGAACTATTGCCTTCTAATCCAATTCCAACGAGTGCAAATGTAGTCAAGATTCGTGGTGGACAGCCTGCTGCTAATGTTTATACCCGACATAGCGGAATCCTTCATTTTGATCCACAAACGAACTTAGAGGAGTTAAAAAAATTCGCTGTAGATGGTGACCAAGTAGAATGGGTAGAAATATGCTATCCGGGACTGTTTCTTGATGAGAAATCAAGCTTATTGGATACACCTGGCATTGACTCCACAGATGCCGCACATAAAGTAGCCACAGAATCTGCTTTGCACTTGGCAGATGCAGTTATATATATGATGGATTACAACCATGTGCAGGCAGAGGAAAATTTTAACTTTACTAAAATGCTTACAGATCGCAATAAGCCTGTCTATCTTGTCATCAATATGATTGATAAGCACGTTGAATTTGAACTGGATTTTGATGATTACAAGGAGAGTGTAGAAGAAGCATTCGCTACATGGAATATTAAGCCAGATGGAATTTTCTATACAACGCTATCTGAACTAGATCATCCTGAAAATCAATATGATGAATTCCGAGAAAAATTGATTAGCCTATATCATCACCGTACAGAATTGCTGATAGACAGTATTCTACATGCGTCTCTTGCTTTAATTGAGGAGCATATTCGCTTTTTACGTCGTGCTAATCAAGCACAGCTTGAAATAGTAACGGAGCAAATAGATAAAGGCTTATCAGCTTTAGAAGAGAAGGGGTTCCATGTAACAGATGAAGAGGGCCTGATACAATTACTAGCCTCGACTGAAAAAGAATGGACTCATTTACAACAAAATAAAGAACAAGCTTATGAGGAAATGGAAAAGGAGCTAAGCAGCTTATTACAAAATGCTCGCTTAACCTACTATAGTACTAATCAGGCAGCTGAAGCTTATGTAGAAACGCGCAAACCAGGCTTTAAGATAGGTCTCTTCTTCACAGCTAAAAAAACGGAAGAAGAGCGACAAGCAAGGCTAGAAGCTTTGTTTAATGACGTAGCAGAAAAGGTAGCAGGTAATCTAGACTTCCATTATAAACAACTGCTGTTAGCCTTTGCTGATCGTTACAACGTTCGTGATGAAGCTTACAATCGTGCTGTTCATGCTAATCAGATAGAACTTACCACCGATTGGCTTTCTTCTCTAGTAAAAGAAGGAGCAGGAACTAGTGAGTATGTCATGAATTTCTGTCAGGATATATCCGATAGCATTAAAGCCAAGTATCGAAAACAAGGCCTATCATTCATAGATCAATTACATTCAAAACTGGCAGAACAAATGATTGCTGAGGAAGGCAAGGTAAAAGAACGATTGGATGAATTAAGGATATTGCAACAAGCGTTCAAGCAACAGAAATCTTACCTCGACCAAGAAACGAACACAAAACAAGAACTCACATCGTTGTTATCAGGGGACATATAAAGGAGACCATTATGAACCAAGTAAAACAGATGTTACGTGCAGGTGCAGGTCAATTACGTCATGCAAGCGAGTTAATCAATCAGATTACTGGGTTAAAACAACAAGCGCAAGCAATGACAGAGCGTGCGCAACGCATGGAGGAAAATCGATTTACAGTTGCTTTATTCGGTGCGTTTAGTGCAGGTAAATCCTCCTTTGCCAATGCATTAATGGGAGATATGGTATTACCCGTTTCTCCCAACCCTACTACAGCAGCTATTAATAAAATTATGCCACCGACCGAGGTATATACACATGGAACCGTGCGTGTTGTACTAAAATCACAGGAATCGATTGAACAGGATGTTCTGCGCTCGTTAGCAGTGTTCGGTAAGCATGCGCATGATTTGACTAGTGGATGTGAAGCGGTGTCTTCCATCGAGGTATCAGACATAGCTCCAAATGCCAAGCCCCAATACACCTTTTTGAAAGCGGTAATAAAAGGCTTACCAGAGATCGAGAATTATCTTGGACAGGAGCTTTTGGTAGATGAAAAAGAGTTTAAAAAATTTGTTGCCAAAGAGGAAAAAGCCTGCTTTGCCGATTATATTGAGCTGTATTACACGTGTCCGTTGACGGAGCAGGGAATGGTATTAGTAGATACACCAGGAGCTGATTCTATCAATGCCAGACACACAGGCGTGGCCTTTGAATACTTAAAAAATGCAGATGTAATTTTATTCGTGACGTATTACAATCATGCATTTGCTCAAGCTGATCGAGAATTTTTATTGCAGATGGGGCGGGTAAAGGATACGTTTGAGTTAGATAAAATGTTCTTTATTGTCAATGCAGCTGATTTGGCACAAAATGATGAAGAATTGCAAGACGTTCTTACGCATGTAGAGAAAAACCTGTTATCCTGTGGTATTCGTCATCCGCGGATTTATCCGGTATCGAGCCAGACTGCATTGCTTGCACATATGCATAAAAATGGGAAGCTCACCTCCTCGTCGGAGAAAATTTATCGACAGCGTTCAGGTGTTGGTGAGAGTGAAGCATTACCTGATTTTCATACAGGGTTGAAATTATCAGGTCTGGACAAATTTGAACAGGATTTCTTACACTTTACGATAGATGGTTTAGCTCACATGGCTGTAGCCGCAGCTGAAGGAGAGATTAACCGTGCACGCACGATCTTAGCAGAGTTTCTAGACTTATCACAACAAGGAGAGACAGTCAGGGAAGAGCGACGTGCACATCTTGAAGAGGAAAGATCGACTGTAATACAACGCATACAAGCGGCCCAAATAAGCTCAATTTCTCGTTATATGGAACAGGAGAGAGTTGAACTTTTATACTATGTAAAGCAACGACTATTTTTACGGTTACCGGAGTTATTTAGTCAAGCATTTAATCCCTCCGTCTTAAAAGATGACGGGCGCAATCTAAAGAAAACCGCTCAAGCATGTATGGATGACCTGCTTCGTTTCATTGGATATGATCTAGCACAAGAGATGCGTGCTACTTCTCTTCGTTTAGAAAAGGTATTGCACAAGGAAGGAAATAAACGCGTCCAGGCTTGGCAGCAGGATGTGAAGGAAACCTTTCATGGATTGTTACTTGCTCCATATACCCAACAACAGATTGAAACACCAGTAGTACCTGAGAAGATGAAAGAAGTATCCGTTCAGTACTTTCAACCTGCCTTACAAGCTTTTAAAAACCCACGTGACTTCTTTGAAGGGGAAGGCAAAGGGAAAATGCGAGAGATGTTAGAAAAACTATTGCAGGAACCAATAGATCAGCAACTTGCTTGGGGAAACCAGATTTTAGAAGCTGTGTTCACCAAAGCTGTAGAGGATATGTGGCAAAAGGAGCAGGCCAAAGTGGAAGAGCAAGTGGATGAATACGTGAACGGTTTGCTGGCAGCGCTAGATAGTAATATAGATATAGCCAAGCTTCAAGCGGTACAGGCAGAGCTTCTTAGCATTTCAACAGAGTCTGCAAGCTAACCGGCATTCATCAGGTAGAACATTAAAGTTCAATCCTAAAGAATACTGTTCTTATAAAGACGTGATGAAAATTCTTATTTTCCCAAAAGCATTTGGGGAGATGCCTGCATAACATACCAAGAAAGCATTTGTTGCTTTACTGATTGATGGTAAGGGAGGCATCTTTGTATGCAAGGGAAAGTAAAATGGTTTAACAAAGAAAAAGGGTATGGATTTATTGAAAGGGAAGACGGTACGGACATTTTTGTTCACTATACCGGTATTAACGGTTCAGGATTCCGTAATCTAGAGCAGGGTGAGCAAGTAGTGTTTGATATCGTAGAAGGACAGCGGGGTCCACAAGCTACCAACGTCGAAAAAAATAATCAATAATGCTACACATAAATCACGACTACTTTTGCCTTTCCGGGCTTAAGTGGTCGTTTTACTTTTTTATAAGTCTTTCCCAATGTTCTTTGGTTTGTTATCATCAGAAAAAAGAGACAAAAGAGGAGTAATTGCTATGACCAATCAAGTTGTAATGCCTTTAGGTGCATATTTGAAGGAATGCTTTACTCAAATGGTGGATTGGCGCCGTCACTTACATCAATATCCTGAGCTGTCGTTTAAAGAAGAGAACACACCTGCAATGATTGCTCGCATATTAAGAGAAATTGGCCTAGATCAAGTGCGTGAAAAAGTAGGAGGTCGTGGTGTCGTCGGAACTCTGGTTGGAGGAAAGCCAGGTAAAACCGTTGCGATTCGTGCTGATTTTGATGCATTGCCGATTCAGGATCAAAAAGATGTCGAATATAAATCAAAGATTCCAGGTGTCATGCATGCATGTGGACATGATGGTCATACGGCAGGTTTGTTAGGACTTGCTAGTGTTTTAGCCCAACATCGTGAAGAGATTCCTGGTACTATCGTATTCTTGTTTCAATTTGCTGAGGAAGAGAACCCAGGTGGGGCAACCTATATGGTGCAAGACGGAGCTATGGATGGGGTAGACGCAGTATTTGGTGCGCATCTTTGGGCGGATTTTCCATATGGTAGTGTGGGGATTGCACCAGGTCCAGTTATGGCTAATGCTGATGATTTTACTATTCAGATTCAGGGTAGAGGTGGGCATGGTGCTATTCCACATCAAACAGTTGATTCTATTGTAATCGGATCACAGATTGTCAATAACATTCAAACGATTGCTAGCCGCAATGTGGACCCATTAGAAAGTGTTGTTGTGACGATTGGAACCTTCAACGCTGGAGATAACTTCAATGTGATTGCTGATTCTTGCAAAATGACCGGAACCCTGCGTACGTTTTTACCAGAAGTCCGTGATTTGAGTGAGCGACGGTTAAAAGAGATTGTGGAAGGTACAGCTGCTATGATGGGAGGAACAGCCGTCTTAGACTATGACAGAGGATATCCTGCCGTTATTAATACAGCAGAGGAAGCGGAGTTGGTACGACAAGCGGCTATGTCCGTTGTTGGAGCGGAGGGCCTTATACCTTTAAAACCGACTATGGGTGGAGAAGATTTTTCGTACTACTTGCAAAAGGCACCAGGAGCTTTCGTTTTTATTGGAGCAAGAAATGAAGAGATTGGAGCTTGTTATCCGCACCATCATCCGCGTTTTGATATTGATGAGAGAGCCATGCTTGTAGCCGCAGAAGTATTGGGACGGGCAGCATTAGCTTTTTTACACGATCATCAGGCGTAATGAGGTAGGAAGGATAAAAAAACGTTTTATATAACAAAAAGGCGGGTGGGAGTTATTATGCAAGAAGCTTTTGTGTTACCTCTTGAAGACTCTTTTGTGATACGTGGAGATGTGCATACTACAGCGGCACCAGGAGAAAAACAGCCTGTACTGATATTTTGTCATGGATTTAAAGGTTTTAAGGATTGGGGAAGCTTTCCTTATGTAGCAGGCGCTCTGGCCACAAAAGGAGTGACAGTCGTCCGCTTTAACTTTTCAGCAAACGGAGTCGGGGCGAGCCTGACTGAATTTGATGAACTAGAAAAATTCGGAATCAATACCTATGCCAGGGAACTCGCTGATCTACAGGTACTTATGAGCGCGATTCGGGGCCGTGAACTACCTTTGGCAGAGCATTTTGATACAGAACAAATCTTTGTGATGGGACATAGTAAAGGTGGGGGGGATTCTATTCTATTTGGTGCAGATCATCCAGCTATTAAGGGAATTATTACATGGAACGGTATTGCCAACGTAAATTTATTTGATGAAGAATTACGACAAGAAGTAAAAGAGAACGGCATAGCTTATATGATAAACGGACGAACTAAACAAAAAATGCCGATTACGTCTGAGGTAATTGAGGATGTCGATCAGAATGTAGAAGCTTATGATTTGGTGAAAAAAGTCTCTCAGCTTGATAAATCTCTCTTAATTATACAAGGTGAGAAGGATTCTGGACGTTTAGTACACGGAGCTAAACGGTTAAAAGAAGCTTATCCGAAAGCAATTTTGCACTGGATTAGGGAAGCGGACCATGTAATGAATACGAGACATCCGTTTACGGGAACGAGTGCAGAATTAGAAGAAGCGATTGAAGTTACTTCTCAATTCGTGCTTCAAAATACTCAATAGTAATGAAATGATAGGGGGGAATCAGCGTTACATGTATTGTTCGCGGGTTCCCCTACAAGTTTCCTTGCATTTTTAAAAATCTTGCTCTATTCATTCAAATGTCGATAGTATTTCCGATAAATGCCTTTTGTTAGCTCTTTTGCTTATGATATACTGATAGGCAAAATAGAGGGCTTGGATTGGAGATTGATTTTTTAGAAAAATCAAAATAAAGATAGAGGATGGAGAGGGATTAGTCATGAAGGGAAAAAAAATCTATCTGTACGATACAACCTTACGGGATGGTACCCAAGGAGAGGGAATCAGTCTATCTGTGGAGGATAAAGTTAAGATCGCTGTACGTCTGGATCAGTTTGGAATCGACTATATTGAAGGTGGTTGGCCGGGGAGTAATCCTAAAGATATGGCTTTTTTCCATCGGATGAAAGAGGTAGGGCTAACGCATACAAAGCTGACAGCCTTTGGTAGCACTTGTCGACCAAATATACAAGCTTCTCAAGATGATAATTTACGCGCAATTCTGGAAAGTGGTGTGTCTGTAGCCTCGATTTTCGGAAAAGCCTGGGATTTACATGTATACGAGGCCCTAAAAACTACGTTAACTGAAAATCTACGTATGATTCATGATTCTGTGAGTCACCTACATGAAAACGGGCTAGAAGTTATGTTTTTAGCAGAGCACTTTTTTGATGGATATAAAGCAAATGCTACATATGCATTGGATGTACTAAAAGCAGCAGAAGCAGCTGGTGCAGACTGGATCGTTTTATGTGATACAAATGGTGGAACGCTCCCTCATGAAATGAATGAGATTGTTACTCGGGTAAAGGAGGCCTGTAGTAAGCCGATTGGAATTCACCCTCACAATGATTGTGAGTTGGCAGTGGCAAATGTGATAGCAGCAGTTCAAGCGGGTGCAGAGCAAGTCCAAGGAACAATGAACGGGATTGGTGAGCGATGCGGAAATGTAAACTTAGTTTCTGTTATTCCCAATCTACAGTTGAAATTGGGATATCATTGTGTACCTGAAGATCGATTAAAGCAATTAACCAGTATTTCTCGCTATGTCGCTGAAATTGCGAACATTACGTTGCCAGTCAACCAACCGTTTGTAGGTAATAGTGCTTTTGCTCACAAAGGTGGTATTCATGTAAGTGCGGTTATGAAGAACACAAGTACTTATGAGCATATCGAACCGGAAGTTATCGGGAATCGCAGACGAATTCTTGTTTCGGAGCTATCAGGACAAAGTAATCTAATAGCAAAAGCAGAAGAATTACAAATATGTTTTAATGGAGAAAAATCAGTGTCAAAAGAAGTAGTACAGCGTCTGAAGGACAAAGAGTACGCTGGTTACCAATACGAGGGTGCAGAAGCTTCCCTTACCCTCATGCTTTTACAAGCATCGGGAGAGGAAGCTGAGCTGTTTCAGTTAGAATCCTTTAAAGTATTTATGGAAAAAAAGTCTGATAAATCAATTGTCTCTGAAGCGATGGTCAAGTGTAATATCAATGGTCAAACCGTACATACGGTAGCAGAAGGAAATGGACCGGTTAATGCACTAGATAATGCATTGCGAAAGGCATTAGAGCAACACTTCCCGACTCTTAGCCACATGCATTTAAAGGATTATAAGGTACGTGTTCTCGATGAGAGTGAAGCGACATCAGCTAAAGTACGGGTGCTGATTGAGTCCATTCATCAGGGAGAGAGCTGGAGTACAGTGGGAGTATCAACGAACGTGATTGAAGCTAGCTGGGAAGCACTTGCCGATAGTATTCGCTATTTATTGTGGAAACAAGGGGCAGAAGCTCTTGAACTGGAACGGGAAGAAGTACGGGTAGGCATTGTTAATCATTAAAAAGGCATCTAAGACACGACCTATTGTTTTTGCGTATGTCGTGTCTTTTTATACATAAGATGTTTGAAAGTAAATGTGTGGCGTGAAACTAAATAGGGGACATGAGGAGGAATGAATATGGTGACCAAAAAACGAAAGATGACTGCGGAAGATTTGTTGCGTTTTGAATGGTTGGAGGATCCACAAATATCTCCTGATGGGAATAGTGTAGTATATATCCGAAGAACAATTGATTCTAACGGAAAATATATTTCCAATTTGTTTATACGTTCTCTAGTAGGTTCAGAAGAACAGCAGTGGACTTTTGGTAACCATCGGAATTCTTATCCGCGCTGGTCACCAGATGGTAATTGGATTGCATTTGAGTCAGATCGTTCTGGAGAGACACAGGTTTGGTTACTTTCCATAAATGGAGGAGAAGCACGTCAATTAACAAATAACAAACACGGTGCTGCAAAGCCGATTTGGTCACCAAATAGTGAAAAACTGTTAGTTCAAGTAAGGTTATCTCCAAATGAAACGCTACATGAAACACAGGAAAATGTGGCTACATCTCCTGATGCTTCACCACATAGCTCTTCTCATGCTAAAACACCATACATAGCTACCTCATCGACGATTACAGATAAAGGGAGCAATAGTAAGTCTGAACCAGAGAGAAACGAAATCAGCTCGTCACCTGTATTACAAGGTAAGCCAGTCCTACAGGTGGATTATATTCGATATAAATCAGATGACGCTGGCTTGTGGGATGGAAAGTATAGTCAATTAGTATTATGTGATCGAAAAAGCGGTCAATTACGTCAAATCACTAATGAAGAGCAGGATCATTCAATGGCTGCCTGGTCACCAGATGGCAGGCAGATCGCGTGTTGTGTTACGGAGCGCAAAAGTGAGCGATTTTATCCTACCTGCGATTTATGGATTCATTCAGTAGAAGACAGCTCTTGGCAGAACTTGTCTGGTTCAACGGGAACGTTTATGTTTCCAACCTGGTCACCAGATGGCAAAATAATAGCGTGTGTAGGCTACGAGCGGGTGTTTGAACAGGAAAAATTAATGCATGTTTGGCATTTTCAGTTAGATACAGGAAATCGACGTTGTTTGACTGAAAAGTGGGATGTACACTTTTCAGATGCAATGGTTGGTGATATGCGTAGTGGACATATCAATCCAGGTGCTGTTTGGCGTGCAGATGGTCAAGGCAACTATATCACTGTTTCGGAGCAAGGTAGAGTGAGTCTTCACTATATATCAATCACTGGAGAGAATATTCCCCTTGTAAGCGGAGAGCATCATGTGTATGGATGGACTCTTCATAGCAAGAGCAGTAAGGCTGTCGTGGCGGTAAGTGATCCTTTGACTCCTGGAGATCTATTTTGTATTGATATGAAAAAAGGAGAAAGCAAACGGCTAACAACAAGTAATCAGTGGTTAAAAGAAGTGGAGTTATCCAGTCCTGAGATGATTACCTACCAAGCGGAAGACGGATGGGAGATTCAAGGGTGGATGCTAAAACCGGCTTTTTACAAAACAGGTGAAACCTATCCACTTCTATTAGAAATTCATGGTGGACCACATACGATGTATGGTTATACATTTTTTCACGAGCTTCAGTTTTTAGCAGCTAAGGGCTATGCTATTTTGTATACGAATCCGCGAGGGAGCCACGGATACGGTCAAAAGTTTGTCAATGCGGTTCGTGGTGATTATGGAGGACAAGATTATCAAGACTTGATGAACGGGGTTACTTATGTGTTAAGTCATTACGATTATCTAGATGAGCAACGGATGGGGGTAACTGGTGGTAGCTACGGTGGATTTATGACGAATTGGATTGTTGCACATGATAAGCGTTTTAAAGCCGCGGTGACTCAACGCTCCATCTCAAACTGGGTTAGCTTTGCAGGGGTAAGTGACATTGGATATTATTTTGCAAAATGGGAAGTCCATGGTGATTTGGTTACGGACCCAGATAGGCTATGGCAGCATTCTCCTTTGCGCTATGCTCAAAACGTTCAAACTCCTTTACTTATTTTACATGGTGAACGTGATTATCGATGCCCGATTGAACAGGCAGAGCAATTCTTCACTGCTATTAAACAACATAAGAAAGCCCCTGTACGCCTTATGCGTTTTCCAGATGCAACACACGAATTATCACGAAGCGGTGACACTGGGCATAGAATTATCCGGCTACAAGCGATTGCTGGATGGTTTGACGAATATTTATAATGTATACAAAAGGACCACATCACTCGGAATGTGGTCCTTTTGCTGTGTCATACTGTGTCAGCACTATTTTGCTACATTCTAATCTGTCTTACGCATGCTACCTAACTCTTCGACAATCGCGGTCATTTCGTTAACGCTAAAGCTGGTTTTCTTTTGCACCATGTTATATAGATATAACAGGTCTTCATAGCTATCCATTTTAAAATCCTCAGGACGCATTACTTGGGTATTCGCCATGTTTAGTTTGCTTTTAATTCCCTCGATAATGACAGTCAGGTTTTCTAAAGTCGCTTCTTGCAAATTGCTCATGCTCTACTCTCCTTTGTTTTCATCTGTTTTGTCTATTTGGTTAGTTGTCCGCGTGTTACACCAAGCTGGTTGGTTGCTTTTAATGTCTTCCATACTTTTGTGCCGGAAATCTCTCCGTGTAGAGCTTTGCGGTATAAGTGAATCACTTCTTGTACGCGAGAAGGTTCTTCCTCTAAAAATTCTATGCGATAAGCCCCTACTCCTAATCGTTTAAATTCTGGCAAATATTCGGCGCCGGATTGGTCAATTGCATTATAGACCGTATTGCGGCAGCCCGTATCTACACGGACTGGGTGAGAGAAGCCAACGCGATCTCGCAAGGAAGCACGTGATGTTTCACAAGGAGTACCACAATTCGTGTGATCTGTTCCTTCACTCATGAATGTACAATAAATGCAATGCTCGGTATGGAACATTGGCAAATGCTGATGAATAACTAGTTCTAGTGGCGAGGCATCTGTATGTTCAAGCATGTCGACCATCTGTTGAATATTTAAGTCATAGGATGGTGTGACGCGCTCAAGTCCATAGCCCATGAACAACTCAACAGCTTTATGATTAGCAATATTCAAAGAGAAGTCACCGATTAATGGGATATCTATTTCATCACGACGCGAAAGATAGTAGTACAAGGCTCCTGTGTTACGGACTAGAATCGCATCAGGCTTACTTTTTGCAATAAGAGCCAGTACGCCATTTTCATCCGGCATATGAATACGCATAGTAGCAAGCGCAATTTTTTTCCCGTATTGATGTGCCAATTTCACTGCCTGCGGATATTGCTTTACAAACTCGAAGTCTGCATAAATAAAGTCAACATCGGTTTGTGCTGCTGCTTCTATCTGTTCCAATGAACGACAGAGCACAGTCAGTAGTGGATGTGCTACTGGTTGATTGTTTGACACGGTAGCATAAACGTCTACTTGACTTTTTTGATAAACAGGCGGTTTACGGCGAAGATACAGCAGTTGCTCGCTTGCTTCACGGCGCATCCGGTTCAGTTCGCTGACAGGAATGATAACCTCGCCTTCCAAGTCTAATGAGAGACGATCCTCTGGCAGATGGAACAAGGTACCTCCTAGTCTGCTAAATTGATCATATAAAGAGGCCTGAGTTATTGGGCGCTTCATCGCTTGTTCTAAAGGCATAGTAGAAGCAATCGTTACCGCATGATTAGCTTGCTCATCAATCCACACGGTTTGCAGTGGTTCTCCTACACGTCCAGAAACGTGGAGAGCCACTGGGAACGTAGCATAAGGCTTTTCAGTCTCAAAGGTTTTACGCAGACGTTTGTTCAATTCAGGATCATTTGTTTTCCACACTCGATCGCCTACATGGATACGACCTAGCCTCACATCATTTCGACCCATGACAATTTCATATAAACCTTCCTGTACCTGACCTTCTACTTTATCACCATGCACTAAAATATCGTAGACCCGACCACCCTCTTCTTTTTGAGTCGGATCACCTGCATCAAATACGATGCCATCACCACGTTTTAATGGAGAAGTGACTTCTACTAGGAGTGCGTGCTTTAGCACCTTTTTTACTGTACCCAGGTAAACACCGCGGCTTTTCGGGAAGCTTCCGTCTAATAATAGGCGGTTATTTGTTCCTTCCAGAAAACCATGGGTGAATCCTCGTGAAAAGCTTTGTTGTAGCTCACGGATCTCATCCTTGTTTGGCTTAGCGTTGTTTCCAGCGAAATATCTGTCGATTGCTGCTCGATATTTGCTAACTACATTGGCCACGTATTCCGGTGTTTTTAGACGTCCTTCAATTTTAAAGGAAGTGACTCCTGCCTCAATTAATTCTGGCATGATTTCAATCGCGGCTAAATCCTTTGGAGAGAGTAAATAAGCGATGTTACCCATCTCTTTTTGGACTCCATCTACCATTAAATCATAGGGCAGACGACAGGCCTGTGCACATTCACCACGGTTGGCAGAGCGACCGCCCCACATTTCTGAGGTAAGGCATTGACCAGAGTAAGAGACACAGAGGGCTCCGTGTACGAATACTTCCATCGGTAGTTTTGCCTTTTCACCGATTTTCTTAATTTCTTTTAGAGAGTTTTCACGACCCAATACAACTCGCTCCATGTTATATGGTTTGGTAAACTCTACCGCTTCTGGAGAAGTGATGGTCATTTGAGTAGAGCCATGAATAGGGAAGTCGGGGCTGATTTCCCGGATTAATTTTACCAACCCTAAATCCTGCACAATTACAGCATCTACACCGGCGTCGATACAGGCATCGATTAATTCTTTGGCATCTTGTAATTCATTTTCAAAGACAAGAATGTTGAAGGTAAGAAAGCCCCTCACCCCATACATATGCAGATAAGCCATAATCTCAGGTAATTCTTTCATTTGAAAGTTTTCGGCACGAGCACGTGCATTAAACTTCTCTACACCAAAAAAGATGGCATTTGCTCCGTTGGCAACAGCGGCTTTTAGACAATCCCAATTACCTGCAGGTGCTAGCAATTCAATATCTTCTCGTCTAATCTGATTCTTCACGAATGGTAACCCTCCAAACAAATATGACGCTCTTTTTAATAGGATGTAGTGCTTCTTTATAAAAGAGCAATTTATAATAGCAAAACAAGTCATGTAGTAAAAAACAGACATTTGCTTTTTAATCGTAAGGCAAATGTCTTTGAGTCTGCGATATTATCGTTTCTTCAATAGGTAATAGATTTATTTTGCCCACATTCTAATAGGGCTTAGACAGGCACAAATCTAGTAATATAGAAAAAATCTCTATCCTCCATCATAGGAGAAGATAGGTTGAGTCGCAAGAAAAAGATGTGCTAAAGAAGAAATTGGTCATTGTTACTTCGTGTGATCTTGAACTCTACTGATTCATTCGGCAAAATATAACATAAATTTACATTTTATTCACTTTTTTGTTTGTAATTTGTGGTAAACTTAGTATATTGATGGTATATAGTAAAAAAGGAACAACGGCTCATAATCACCTATTGTTCCTTCATCTATTCGTCCTACTTTATTTATTACTTCATCACTAGTTCACGTTCATCAACAGATACGTCCATGTGTACAAATTGCTTCACATCAAAAAGTCCCATGTCAGTCAGCTTCAATGTAGGGATGACTGGTAGAGCTAGAAAGGAAAGCGTCAGGAATTGAGAGAACTCCTGAGATGCACCAATACGAAGTAATGCTTTGTCTAACTGATCGAGTTCTGCCATTACACCGTCAGCAGGACGTCTTGTCATTAAGCCAGCAATTTCTAGAGAAAGGGAAGCTAAAACCTTTCCATTTTCAACAATGACAAGCCCACCCTGCATCTCTTCTAGTGTTTTAATCGCAGTTAGCATATCCTGATCGTTGGTTCCAACGGTAATAATGTTATGGGAGTCATGGGCAATCGTGGTAGCCATTGCACCTGATCGTAGGCCAAAGCCTTTAACAATTCCTACTCCGATATGACCTGTTTGGTGATGGCGCTCCACCACAGCCATTTTCGCTAAATCACAGTCGATCGATGTCTGGAAGAATCCGTTGGCGATGTCTACGTCTTCAATCAGATGCTCGGTTACAATGCTATTAGGAATTACACCGATTATATGGGCTTTTTTCTTAGTCATAGGTAGTTGAAGCTCGCGTTCGGTCACTGGTGTTATACGTACACTATTGGTGATCGTAGCTGGTACATTTGTAGGAGTAGAGATATTTCCTTCGTAACGGCCGTTTTTTGCTACCTGCTTACCATTTTTCCACACATCGGTAATACTTACTTGTTCTAGGTTGTCCATTATAACTAGATCAGCTATATAGCCAGGAGCAACGGCACCTTTTTCTGTAAGACCATAGCATTCAGCAGCGGTAAGTGTAGCCATGCGAATTGCGGTAATTGGATCAATACCACATTGGATAGCCAGACGTATGCTGTAATCTATGCTTCCTTCTTTAAATAGATCATCTAAATGCTTATCGTCAGTACAGAACAAGCAACGTGCTGCTGTGCGTTCATTAACTACTGAAATAAGATTCTTCAAGTCTTTGGCAGCAGATCCTTCACGAATGAGTAGGTACATACCTAATTGAAGGCGTTCCTTAGCATCTTGTAAGGTTACCGCTTCATGATCTGTCCGAATTCCTGCTGTCATATATACGTTAATAGCGTCCTTGGAGAGCCCAGCGAGATGTCCATCCAATTTTTTACCATGTTGTCTGGCATCAGCGATTTTTCGAACCATATCATCACTACCGCTCATGACAGCTGGATAATCCATGACCTCAGCTAGGCCAAGCACACGGGGGTGATGATAAAAGGGAGCAAGGTCTTTGGCATACAGCTTCGCACCTGAGTGTTCAAAGGAGGTAGCAGGTACACAAGAAGGAAGCATCACATACACATCAAGGTCAAGCCCTTCTGATGCTTCTAGCATGTATGAAATACCAGCGGCACCTGATACATTGGCAATCTCGTGAGGATCGCAGACTACAGTAGTCACTCCATGAGGGAGAACAATTTCGGCGAACTGAGTAGGTGTTACCATAGATGATTCAATGTGAACATGCCCGTCGATGAAACCCGGGGCGATGTATTTACCTTTAGCATCCCAGACATCTTTACCTTCATAGGCTCCGATTCCAATGATCATACCATCTGTAATGGCTACATCTGCCTCAACAATCTCTCCAGTAAAGACATTTATGATTTTACCATTCTTAATAACCAAATCAGCTTTAGCGTGTTTGGAGGCTGCTTGGATACGTTTTTGTAGGGCAGAAGGTTGAATGTTCATTTGAATCGCTCCTCTAGTAGTTATAGTTATACATAACGAGAAAAACCCCAGGAATCGACCTGGGGCTCTATGAACACGAAAACACATGATAAGACGTGAAGGAAGTAGGGTGTTTTGCTATAGGTATAACAAAATAAACCGCTACATAATTCGCAGTCTTACTTGTATCATCCGCGTAGTCAGGTTATTTACGGTAACCCGGTAGAGACTTATAGGCCATATTCCTATGATTATACGTGGCTATCATTTTTATTTTCATAAGGGTGTTGATGTCTTTTTTAAGAAAGATATTGTTTTGTATTGTAGTAGCACATGAAAGATAAGTCAATATAAATTATGATTCATTTGAACAAGAGAGCTATTGGAAGGGGGTGTAACTATTTGGTACCTAAATGTAGAACATAAACAAACCGGCTACTAGAAGGCTTCGGTAACCGGTTCACTAGAAAGAACTATTCTTATGATTGGGTAGACACATCTAGACCTTCAAATACAATTGAGACCTTCTCTTCCATGATTTCTTCCAAAGGCCAGCCACCATCGCTACGTACCCAATCATATAAGGCGTTGTAATAGATGTTTTCCAGCATATTGGCTGCAATTAATGGATTAATTTTACTTTTCAGTCTCCCTTTCTCTTGAGCATCTTCAATTAAATCAGCAAATAATTCTCTTAGCTCAAAGTACATATTTTTCTTTTCCGATTCCAGAACTTTACGATGCTTCATAGAGGATTCAATCAGTACTTTCAAAAAATCGTAATTCTGTATATTTACTTCGTTTAAGATTTTATAAATGCGTAGGACGCGTTGTTTACAACTCTCGCCAAAATCCCACTCTTCGCGCCTATCTTCAATTTCCTGTAAGCGTTCATAGCCCCAATTGGCAAGAATCGCTTCTTTTGAGGTGAAATGTAAAAAAATGGTTCCGCGTGCCACATCCGCTTCCTCGGAGATCATATCAATCGTGGTCGCTTCAAAACCATGTTCTTTAAACAATTTAATAGCAGCATTAAAAATACGTTCCTTTGTTTCGCGCTTCTTGCGCTCTCTGCGAGTAATCAAGCTAACACCTCCTGGTAGAAGTATATCATAATCTTGCTAACTCACTAGGGAATCGTCAAGAAAATTGTGCCATTATTTAAATAAAAAACACTTTACGAGTGGCTTAGTTAGAATGTATATTTATTATTAATAATGAATTTTTATACGTTATGAGTGGAGGAGTAAAACCATGAGTATGACAGGTACACTGGTAATTCGCCATGCAACTATACACGATATAGACCAAATGTTAGAAATTATCAATCATTTCGCCGCGAAAGGATTAATGCTCCCCCGTACCAAGCTGTCCATTTGTGAACATCTACAGTCCTATATCATCGTGCACGATGGGCAAGGAGTAATGGGAATGGGTGGCTTGCATATTTTGTGGGAGGATTTAGCAGAGATTCGCTCGCTTGCTATGGCTGAACGTGCGCAGGGAAAGGGGATTGGCAAGAAGCTTGTTCTCGCTTTGGTGGAAGAAGCAAGAAAATTAGGGATACGTCGAGTGCTGTCACTAACGTATCAGGTTGAGTTTTTTCACAAATGCAGCTTTCAAATTGTTCAAAAAGAAGCCTTGCCGCAAAAGGTATGGAAAGATTGCATCAACTGCTCCAAATTACCGATGTGTGATGAAATTGCTATGGTACGCATCTTAGAACCAGCTGAATATGAATAAAAAAGAAGTAAAGCGGGAAGAATGTGCCAGACCTTATGGTGGCAGCGTTTTCCTGCTTTTTCACTCTTAGGGTGAGAGTGAATAATTTTATGGGTTTACATAATGATGAAAGGGCTTTCAAAAGCAGGATATTCCGTAGTACCTGTTGAATAAATATAAGGACAAGGAATCCAAGTCGGAGGTAAAAACGTGCAAAAAATGGATTGGGACTTGTATCTAATGCCTTATGAGCAAGCTGTAGAGGAATTAAAAGTTAAATTAAAAAATATTCGTAATGAATTTAAAAAACGGAAAGTTCACTCGCCAATCGAATTTGTTACCGGTCGAGTCAAATCAATTAATAGCATTTACAACAAAGCTACTCGTCTTCATTTTCCTATCAACGAAAATATTGCATGGGAAATTCGAGACATTGCTGGATTAAGGATTATTTGTCAGTTTATCGATGATATATCGTTTGTCGTAGATATGCTACGTGAACGCAAGGATATGAAGATTTTTCTGGAAAAGGATTATGTGACACAGCCTAAAGAGACGGGATACCGTGGCTACCATCTAGCAGTGGAGTATCCAATCATGACCATAGACGGACAAAAAACCATACCTGTTGAAATACAAATTCGGACGTTAGGCATGAATTTTTGGGCCACGATTGAGCATTCCTTACAATATAAATACGAAGGAATTATTCCGGAAGACATCAAGCTACGTCTTGTCGAATCAGCCAAAGCTTCCTATACGCTAGATAACGAAATGAATAAAATTCGTGATGAGGTTAAAGAGGCTCAGATTGAATTTACTAGGAAAAAGGAGTCCCCGATTGATCCACTACTTAGCATTGTGGAGCTTGATTTAGATGTAGACACCGAATCGGTCTATTTTGATGAGAAGCAAATCGCGCTACCAGAAGACAAGGAGGAAGAAAATGAGCACAATTAATTGGCAAAAAGAAGTAGAGAAACGAAAAGACGAATTAATCGCCACTACACAGCGCTTTTTGCAGATCGATAGCGTGCTGGACCCAGATACGGCGGGGGAAGGAGCTCCATTTGGCAAGGGAGTTCAGGCAGCATTGCAATTCGCATTGCAAACATGTGAGGATGCAGGTATGACGATCAAGAATATCGATGGATATGCTGGTCATGCTGAATTTGGACAGGGTGACGAGTGCATTGGTGTTTTAAGCCACGTAGATGTAGTACCACCGGGGGATGGTTGGACTATTCCACCGTTTGCAGCAGATATCATCGAGGGAAAAATAATTGCTCGTGGAGCTTTGGACGATAAAGGCCCCGCTATGGCAGCTATTTTTGCCGCAAAAATGATCAAAGAGCTTGAGCTACCACTTCAGAAACGGATTCGACTTATTTTTGGAACGGATGAGGAGTCGGGCTGGGAATGCGTGAAACGTTATTTTGAATCAGAGGAAATGCCGACAATGGGCTTTACTCCTGATGCTGACTTTCCGCTCATTTATGCTGAAAAAGGATTAACTCATCTGGTTTTACGCCAAACGAATGAAAACTTTGAACAATTGATGAATCAGGCTCCTCTGAACGTTAGCCAAGAAGGAACCACACAGCTTCTCTCCTTCCATGCTGGTATGCGTGTGAATATGGTACCAGAGATAGCAGAAGCAGAGCTAGCTTGCCCGCCCGAACAAGTAGTGGCATGGACCGAAGCATATCAAATTTATTTAGAAAAAGAACAGCGTCGAGGTCATATTACTCAAACGGATACAGGTGTAGTATTCAGTTTGCAGGGAGTTTCGGTTCATGGTATGGACCCAGCAAAAGGGGTAAATGCAGGAGCCTATCTAGCTCAATTTTTACAAAAATGCGATTTGGACGTGCGAGGACGCGCATTTGTTGACTTTATAGCGACTTATTTGTTTGAGCAGCATGATGGCGAGGCATTTGGGATTAACGCAGATGATCAGGAGATGGGATCACTTACGTTGAATCCAGGTATTTTTCACTATGTAGCTGGTGAGGACGTACGTTTCGATCTGAACATTCGCTATCCACATTCCATTTTGTTTGAACAATGGAAGCCGAGGCTTGAACAAGTCGCAGCTGAACATGGCTATCTGTTAGAAATCATTACTCATAAAAAGCCACATCGTGTAGACCCAGCTCATCCCCTAGTAACAACTTTACAGCGAGTCTATACGGAACAGACTGGTGAAAAGGCTGAATTGTTAGCAATCGGCGGGGGGACATACGGGCGTGCTTTAGATGTTGGTGTTGCATTTGGTCCACTATTTCCTGGTAGACAGGATACAGCTCATCAACGAGATGAATACCTGTTAGTAGAGGATTTATTGAAGGCTACGGCAATATACGCACAGGCAATTTTTGAATTAGCGAAAAACTAAGCCATATCTTTCTTGTCTTTTAGGAAATACTTATATTACTATAGAGAAAGTGTCTTCTAGGACAAACATGAGCGAATAGGCTGGTAGATCCAGAAATTAGGTAGTAGACTGGATCAGACAGTACGGTTTTCGTTAAGAAGGAAGTGAAAAGATGGCTAAGTTCGAACAATTTGGTTTACGACCGGAGATTATGCAGGGGATTTCCGACCTGTTTTATAAAGAGCCCACAGCTATTCAAGAAGAAGCAATTCCATTGATTATGGAAGGTAAGGATGTCATCGGACAAGCTCAAACTGGTACTGGTAAAACAGCAGCGTTTGTATTGCCGATCCTCCAAAAGCTACAGGATGGGAAAAAGGATATTCAGACATTGATCCTTACCCCAACCCGTGAGCTATCTATTCAGATTGCTGCTGAAATTGAGAAGCTAGGCAAACACCTTAATGTGAGTGTTTTATCCTTGCATGGCGGTACAGATATTGAGCGTCAAATGAATAAGCTAAAAGGCACTGTTCATATCGTAGTGGGAACTCCAGGGCGTGTGCTTGATCATATGCGCCGTGAAACACTACACTTTGGTCGCATTCATACTTTGGTATTGGATGAGGCTGACAAGATGCTAGAGATGGGCTTTTTAGAAGATGTGGAAAAAATTATCGTCTCCACGCCAAGTAGCCGACAAGTTCTGCTATTCTCTGCGACAATGCCGGATTTGGTGAAAAAGCTGGGACAACGATTTATGAACCAACCGCCACATATCAAAATTGAATCAAAGCAAAAAACCGTTGCTAATATCACACAAGAGTACTATGTAATCAACCAAACAGATAAAATAGATGCGCTACTTGATCTTATCGAGGTCACTAAGCCATTCCTAGGTATTATTTTTGCTAACACACAACAGCGTGTAAAGATTTTAACGTCACGTTTACAAGAGGCTGGCTATGATGCCAAGGCACTATATGGTGATTTGTCTCAAAAGAAACGCGAAACCCTGATGAAGGATTTTCGGAAGATGAAATTCCAATTCCTTGTAGCTACCGATATTGCTGCCCGCGGACTTGATGTTGAAGGGGTTACTCATGTATTTAACTACGATATCCCGAGCGATGTAGAAAGCTATATTCACCGTGTTGGACGTACAGGTCGTGCCAATCAGCTTGGAAACTCAATTTCTTTTGTGACTCCACGCCAAAAAAGCGTTATGGCTCGCTTTGGTTCTGCGACAAAGGCGGATATTGAGGAAAAATTACTTACGCATACTCGTCACTTGGATGCAGGTCGCAAAGCTCGTGCAGCGGAGCGAGAAAAGCATTATACTGAGCTGAAAACGGAGAAGAAGAAACAGGAGCAAATTGAGATAGCAGAAAAAGAAGCTCCATTAAAAAAGGCTCTTGTGAAAAATAAACAAGTAAAGCCTGGTTATAAACGAAAGCTGAAGCGTGAAATGGATGAGTGGAAAACACAATACGAACGGAATCAAAAGCGTGAAGTAGGAAAGAAATCTGCTAAAGCAAACAAAGGTAAAGCAAAGGGTCGCTCAGGAGGACAGTCGTCGGCTGGTGGTCGTCCGGGGCAAGCGCCAAGCAGACCAGGACAAGCGCCAAACAGACCAGGACAAGCACCAAGCAGACCTGGTAAACGATTTAGCAAATAAGCTTCTTTTGCAGATCAGATAAAGTAGGATAACGTAATAGAGAAGCTCTTTTCCTATTTATTTAATGGGAATAGGGCTTCTTTCTGTTACAGAAAAGGATTTTGACGAATTGTGGCGAAATCTATCGGGTGTAGAGTGAGGTGAAAAGCATGAAAAACTCCCGATCAGAAAGACATCGAATGCGCCGCCGAGCTGATCGAGATGTAAGCCGATTTTGGATTATGGGCTTCATCTTTAGCTTAATAGTGTTATCCGTCGAATTTTTTGTTACCATACCTGCTGAAGCAAAGTGGCTGTTAGAAATGGAAATGGTATTGTTTAGCGCCAGCTTTACATTACTTGCTTTTTATCTGCTGGGTTTAACCTTTGTTTTTTCAAAACAAGGTGAAGCTGGTGGTGTTAACCATCAAGTAATTATTTATGTGTGGTTGGGAGCTATTTTGTACCATTTGTTTGTACTAGTAACCAATATGACCAATCAGCATGTATATAAAGCAGGGATTATTCTTTTTTTAGGCCCTCTATTTTTAACGATTTACCATTTTATTACGTACCTGTCTGCTTTGCTTCAAGCACGACGTGATGAAGAACAAACATCGGTAGCCGCTTTGGAAAGATCTGCCTATCAACTCATCAGTGAAGCAACTAAACTGTATGAAGAGATACGAAAACTCAAAACTGAATTTCCAGAAGTGGAACAGATGCTTAATGCCAATCAATTTGCACACAAGCTCGAAAAATATACGCTTGAGATGCAACACTATTTACAAGTTGATTCGTTCCAACGAAGAGATTTGGAGTTTCTGGAAGGGCATTATCTATTCATCGAAAATATTTTAATCATTGTGAAGCAGCACCCTGGTATTGCAGAATCACGTAAATATCTAGCACGAGAAAGAGTGCTATAACCCGAAGAATGGACCATGCTCATGCGGTCCGTTTTTCGGGTTTTTTAATTGAAGCTCGGTAAAATGCATTTTTATTAAAAAATTTGTTGCATAAAAGTTTTCCCTATCCTATATTATTTCGTGTACGAAATTTTCGAGTGCGAAATAATATTAGTGATCGCGAATATATGTAAGAGGTGATATGAGGTGCCTAAAGGGCTGATCATACGTGATGGGGTAAGACAACTTAATAAAATCATCGGGATGATGATTACACAGGAGCTTAGCGAGGTAGGAATTACAATGCCTCAGATTAGTGTGATGCGCAAGATTAAGGATGGACCTATGACGATTGGCCAATTAAGCAAGGACCTCTATCTCTCTTGCAGTACGGTTTCCGGGATAGTCGATCGCTTAGAGAGGGAGGGGTACATCGAACGTGTGCGAGATACTGCTGATCGGCGTGTAGTCTGGATACACATCACAGATAAATTTGAGGAGATGGCTAATTCCATCCCGGTGATGCAAAAGGAATATTTTACAGAACTAATAAAGGACTTATCGGAAGAAGAGATAGACAAAATCACCGATGCCCTGCAACTGCTCATTAGACAATTTGAGAAGAGGATTGAGGAGAGAACATGAAAAAGAAATTTATTCTATATACCATACTGCTGCTTATGGTTGTAGCAGGTGGAGGAATCGGTTATTACTACTGGTACCAAGGTACTCATTACATTACTACAGAAGATGCTCGTGTTGCAGGTGACACGTATCGTGTGATGCCACGGATATCTGGCAAAATAACCTCGTTAGACTTGTCAGATGGTCAAAGCGTACTAGCTGATCAAATTGTGGGTCAACAGGATACAACAAATATCGCTGGCAACATGTTAGATAATGCTACTCTGCGTGCTCCCATTACTGGTACGGTGTTAAAAGTAACGGCTAAAAGTGGAGAAGTGGTAGCCCCTGGTCAGTCCGTTGCAACTATTGTTGATATGAATAAGCTCTATGTGTCAGCTAACATCGAAGAGACTGATTTAGGCCGTATCCACCTAGGGCAAACCGTTGAATTTACCTTAGATTCATTTAAAGGTCAGACATTTACAGGACAGGTCTCAGAATTGGGAACAGCAACAGCCTCTACGTTTTCCTTATTACCTGCAACTAGCACAAGCGGTAACTTTACGAAAGTGACACAGCGAATACCAATTAAAATTTCTATTGGCGATAAACAAAACAGCCGCATTCTGCCAGGTATGAGTGCTGTGATTAAAATTCATTTGAAAGGGAATTAGGGTGAAGAGTATGAATAAAACACAAAAAGGGATAGCAGGTACTTTTGCCATTATGGCGTTGTTGCTCGGTGGCTGTAGCAACAATAGTGACAATGAAGCAGCAAATGCTCCAATTGTACAAACGATGAAAGTTGTAGGTACTACGAACTCGTCTGGCTTGATGGCATCGGGCAAGATTATTCCCGATCAACAAGTTCAGGTGGTTTCCAAATTATCTGGTCGAGTAGCAAATGTCAACGTAAAAGAGGGCGACCGTGTCAAAAAAGGAACGGTGTTAGCGACTCTCGAAAACGCTGAGCTAGTACAACAAGTACGTCAAGCAGAAGCTGGCATTGTAGCGTCTCAAGCCAAATTAAATGATACCAAAGCTGGTACACGCCAACAGGATTTAGATCGGCTAAACAGTGCCTTACAACAGGCAAAAATGGGCTGGGATGTCGCCCAAAAATCATATGATCGCATGAAAGCTTTATTTGATACAGGGGCTTTGCCTCAAGCTGATTTGGATAAAGTAGCGCTTGCATTAGAACAGGCTAAATCAGGGTATGAACAAACAAAAGCACAGCTTGATTTAGCGAAAGCAGGCGCAACCTCCAATTCTATAACAGCTTTGCAAGCGGATGTAACACGTCAAAAAGCTGGTTTGGATTTAGCTAAAACAACTTTATCTAATTCAACGATCACATCACCAATCGACGGAATGATTGCGATTCGTAATATTGAGCCAGGAGAGATGGCAGCGCCTAGTATCCCACTAATGACCATCGTCAACATGGATACAGTGGTAATAAAAGCAAGCGTTCCTCAAGAACAAGTAAACCATTTGAAAAAGGGACAGACGGTACAGGTTGTAGTAAATAAGGATAAGAAAATGGAAGGAACCATTGATTTTATCAGCCCTGTTTCTGATACAAACAGTACGACGTTCCCTGTTAAAATCCGAGTGAAAAATGATGATTCGTTATTAGCTGGAATGATTGCTGAGGTCTATTTTGGTACAGATACTACACAAGTAGCCACAGGGGTGGAGATTCCAAAAAGCTCTGTTATTGAGCAAGCTGGTAAAAAATTTGTTTATAAAGTAGATGGAAATATTGTTCACATGACTCCTGTTGAAGTAACAGAAAAAAATTCTGATTGGTTATATGCGAAATCAGGTGTTACCGCTAACGATCAGATTGTTACACAACCAGCTAAAGATCTGCATGATGGTAGTCAGGTTCAGGTAAACTAGGAGGCGATCAAATTTGTCTGCTTCTAACAACAAGGAGAATGCTTCCTATAAATGGTTGGCGTTGGCTGCTATTGTAATGGGTACATTCGTGGCTGTCTTGAATAACAGTTTAATTAACATTGCCCTACCTAAGTTAGTAGCTGTATTTGGTTCTACTACTGACACCATTCAATGGGTGCTAACAGGGTATATGCTTGCTTCTGCGGTTGTTATCCCGATGAGTGGTGCACTTGGAGATAAATTTGGCTATAAGCGAGTATTTGTAACCTCACTTGCTTTATTTACGATTAGCTCTACGTTTTGTGGATTTTCATGGAACGATAGTAGCATGATTTTCTTCAGAGTGGTGCAAGGATTAAGCGGTGGTTTCATCATGCCGATCGGGATGTCTATCATCTACACGATAATGCCACGAGAACAAATCGGGACAGCACTTGGTTTATGGGGGATTTCTGCGATGGTAGCACCTGCTGTCGGCCCTACGCTAAGTGGGTACGTCATAGAGTATTTCAACTGGCGGTTTCTCTTCTTCATGGGTGTACCAGTAGGGGTTTTAGCGGTAATCATGAGTAGTATTATTTTAAGAGAAACACCGCTGAAAAAGGATTTAAAATTTGATTTTCCCGGTGCCATCTTGTCTATGATTGGTTTTGCTTCATTATTGCTCGCCTTATCAAAAGGGCAATCAGAGGGTTGGACGTCATTGTATATCGTTAGTCTATTATTTGTGGCCGTGTCCAGCTTAACATTACTGGTCTATGTAGAGTTAACTACTGAGCAACCGTTGATCGAGTTCCGTATTTTAAAGAATGGAACATTTTCGCTTAGTTTGTTGATTGTTAGTTTTCTTACGATGGGAATGTTCGGTGGTATTTTTATGATGCCGTTGTATATGCAGAACATCCAAGGCTTATCCGCCATGCAGACAGGTCTTCTCTTGATGCCACAGTCAATTGCCATGGCATTAATGATGCCGATAGGTGGTAAATTATTTGATAAATTTGGTGTTGTCCCACTTGGGTTGATTGGATTGACGCTCGCGGGTATAACTACCTTCGAGCTTCAGCATTTAGCTCAGGACACCCCTCATCGTTGGATTGATGTGCTATTAACCATTAGGGGATTGGGAATGGGATTATGTATGACACCTCTTTCTACGGTTGGGATGAACGCCATCGAGAAGTCGATGGTTGGTCGTGCTTCTTCCTTATCTAATCTGATTCGTCAAGTGATGGGCTCCTTTGCCATCGCTATTTTGACAGCACTAATGAGTAATCGGCAAACCTTCCATGCTGTGCGAATCAGTGAAAATGTGCAAGCGACCAACGATACAGCTAATCAAATGATGAGTATGCTATCAGGAGTATATGCACAAAGTGGAGTGGATTCTGCTACCTCAATGGGAGGTGCCTCTGCTATACTGGCAGGTTTGATTCAAAAAGAAGCCTTCACGAGAGGGATTGCAGACACCTTTATGGTATCAGCGTTACCAATCCTTCTATCCATTCCATTGGTGCTGTTTTTCCTAAAAAAGCGAAAAACACCAGATGATGTAGTGGTAGCAAAAAGAGCTCCTATTGATAAGCCAGAAGGAGAGTCACCACAAAACGTTTCATCTACAGCAGGTACCTCACCAGTGGAAGGATAAATATATATGCCCTCTACCTCAGTTAGCCTTGGCTGGCTGGGGTCTTTTTTTACACAAACGCAAGGAGAGAACAGCCCCTTCTAGAGTAGAAAGTAGCTGTTCTCTCCTTGTGTTTGTTACAGTCCATTGCTCTGTACTTGCTGGACACTTGTTTTCTTACATATACAATGCCTTCACGCTGTCCCTTTTACTTTATTCAAGAATAGCTAAAACATGTACAGGACAACGTAATTGGTTTCGGAATTCTTCAAGTAGGTCAGCTGAAGCTGAAAAAACCACACATGTAGAAGGTCCACCGGATTCCTCTAAATCAAGAGCGGGAGGAGTGGTGAGACGATATGAAAGCGAGGCACTTTTTGCTAGCTGATCCATTTCATAAGCAATGCCTTTTGAACCAACGGGCAATAGATCATGGACACCGGGATGAGCACGTAGGTGGATCAGGTCAGCTAGGGAAAGCATCTCGGGATCGTCTAATCTAACTTCATGCTTAGGGCCGCTTTTTGGAAGGCCTGCACACATGATAGCTTCTCTCGATTGGGCTGTTCCTGGGGAAAACTGTGATTGCTGTACTAGCCCAAGCACGGTTATTCCAACCCCTGTCTGCATGGTTGGAATGTTCTCCTCCGTACTTCCTGTAAACTGGATATCCTCTGTGACGCCTGCTTCTTTCGCATATTCCTTAATACCACGGAGAATTTCTTCACCGTAGCCCTCGAACTCTACTGATAGCGTATCGCATATCATAAACGGAGAGGCTCCACAAGCAATCAATTCAAATAGCGGCACACGAACAGCAAACCGTCCTAACATATCAGGTGCGATTTGGACAATATCTTGTGGTTTGGTGCCGATGCCGCCATCTGAATCGCATGCGATAACAATGCTTTGTGCTTCATTGATCCGAAATAGCGTCAGATCACGTACCTTTTGCAAATGGTGTAATGGATTTGTGAGATAGGGTACTCGCATAGCTGGCTCCTTTACAAAATGGATTATCTGTTTAGTGATGTGAGTGCTTACGCAAAGCAAGTAAGGTTACAAAACTAACTGCTTCACGTAATTCCATGCTCAGGGAATCGGCAAGGTCAGGAGGAAAATCATCTTTATACACATGTGATTCCTTTTGTAAGCAAAATCCATTCTCTTGCGCTAGCTGTTTTGCTTCCCAGGGCATGATTGTATTCTGGATAGTGGCCTTTCCATACAAACGTGGATAGCTATGTGCCCGCGGGCCTGCTGTGGGTCCCAATACCCCCAGTAGTAACAATCCGTTTGGTTGCAGGATGCGTTGAAATTCTTGAAGGACAAGTAAGGGAGAGGAAGTGAACTCCATCGCGTTAATAGACAGGATACCTGCAAAGGTTTGGTCTGAATATGGCGTAGCAGAAATATCTCCCTCCATAAATTGTAGAGAGGTAGAATCAGAAAGCCGTCTGGTTTGCTGTGTGGCATAGGCTATCATTTCTGAGGAAATATCCAAACCTGTTACATTATACCCTACAGAGGCTAGCTTGAAGCTAGCATATCCATCACCACAGCCAGCATCCAGTATTCGACCTGTGTGGGCAGGAAGAAGTCCTGTAAATAAAGGCAGGATCGTTTTGCGACTGCCTTGTTCCCACATTCCCTTACTACGCTCATGCCAATCACAAGCCATTTGATTCCACTGTTGTGAGACAAATGTATTCCACTCTTTCATCGCACTTCGCTCCCTTCAAATATCCCTGTTTATATCATAACTGATGGAGTAGGTAGACAGAAGACTATTATTGATACTACATGAAAGCGTTTAAGCGTTACTTCATATTCTTGCATGAAAAAAACAGAACATGTAATCTCAAATAAATAGGTTTAAAAAATTCAGAATAATCGGAGGTTGATCGATGTGAGCGTAACAGACTTTTTCCCCATTCAAGATTGGGACTATGTTGAGTTGTATGTAGGAAATGCGAAGCAGGCAATGTACTACTACGCAAAGGCATTTGGATTTGAGCCATATGCGTATCGTGGTTTGGAAACAGGGAGTCGCACTCAAGTCTCTTATGCGTTAAAGCAAAATCACATTCGTTTGGTGTTGACAGGAGCATTAGATCCAGATCATCCGATTACTGATTTCATTAAGCTTCACGGAGAGGGAGTTAAAGACATTGCCCTTCGTGTAGAAAATTGTGAAAAGGCTTACCAGGAAGCTATTTCTCGAGGAGCTACATCTGTGATGGAACCTACTGAATATAGCGATGAACATGGAACGATAAAAAAAGCAACGATTGCTACTTATGGAGAAACCGTTCATTCTTTTATTGAACGTAAAGATTACAAAGGAGTATTTTATCCAGGCTTCCAACCTTATCAAGCTCCGTTTGCCTGTCAGGGTGCGGGTCTAATTGGAATCGATCATATGGTAGGAAACGTAGAAGTTATGGACGAATGGGTTGGGTTTTATGAGAAAGTCATGGGCTTTACGTCTTCCCAAAACTTCAGCGATGATGACATTTCTACTGAATACTCTGCGCTCATGTCCAAAGTTATGCAAAACGGTACTGGGCGAATTAAATTTCCGATTAACGAGCCTGCGGAAGGAAAACGCAAATCACAAATTCAAGAGTATCTGGAATTCAACAAAGGGCCAGGGGTTCAACATATTGCTGTATTAACCAATGATATTTTGACAACCGTTTCGCAATTAACGGCAAATGGTGTTGACTTTTTAAGTGTACCTGACACGTATTACGAGGATTTAGTGGAACGTGTAGGGGCAATTGAAGAGGATATTGAAAAATTAAAAGAACTAAGAATTTTAGTAGATCGTGATGATGAAGGCTACTTATTGCAATTGTTTAGTAAGCCAGTAGTAGATCGTCCGACACTATTCTTTGAGATTATCCAGCGTAAAGGTAGTCGTGGTTTTGGAAATGGTAACTTTAAAGCATTATTTGAAGCACTAGAGCGAGAGCAGGAGTTGCGTGGAAACCTATAATGATCCGATAAACGAATAAGTAAGGAAGCTAATTTCTCATTACATATGAAAAGTGGCTTCCTTTTTTATAATCAGATATTTTTTGAAAAAAATGTATATTATGCTAAAAAAAGCTTTTCAGCCGATCTACAAGTAAGGTATCATAAATAAAGATTCTAGTTATTTTGTTAAAAATCAGATAATTTAGATTATTGGTATGTATCTTATATTCTGAAAGGAGGAGCACTTTATGAAGCGAAAGATACTATCCATTATTATGTGGACAGTTATTTCTGCATTAGGAGGCATTGGATTTGGTGCGTTGGCTTTATCAAAAGGGGAGCAAGTAAGTTCCTTCTGGTTATTAACGGCAGCTTTATGTACATATGCAGTAGGTTATCGATTTTACAGCCGTTTTATTGCCCGTAAAATTATGGGGTTGGATGACAGACGAGCTACTCCTGCTGAATTACATAATGATGGCAAAGACTTTGTGCCAACGAATAAATGGGTTTTATACGGACATCACTTCGCGGCGATTGCGGGTGCAGGCCCGTTAGTAGGACCTACATTGGCAGCTCAAATGGGGTATTTACCCGGTACAATTTGGATTATTGTTGGGGTTGTATTGGGAGGAGCGGTACAGGACTTTATTATTTTATTTGGTTCGATGAGACGAAATGGAAAATCATTAGGTCAGATTGCTAAAGAAGAAATTGGACCTATTGGGGGCGTCTTGGCAATGATTGGGATACTAGCTATTATGGTTATTCTCATTGCCGTATTAGCACTTGTTGTTGTTAATGCTCTCACTCATTCACCGTGGGCAACCTTTACGATTGCCATGACGTTACCAATTGCTATCCTGATGGGATTGTATATGAGGTATTTCCGACCTGGAAGAGTGCTAGAGGCCTCTGTTATCGGAATTGTACTTTTGTTTGCATCCCTGTATTTTGGACAAGCAGTAGCAGAGTCACCAACCTGGGCACCACTGTTTGATTATGAAGGAACGCAACTTGCTATCATGATTATCATATATGGTTTTATCGCATCTGTTTTACCGGTTTGGTTTTTATTAGCTCCACGCGACTATCTCAGTTCCTTTTTAAAAATCGGTACAATAGCTTTTCTTGCCATTGGTATCATCTTCACATTACCTAATCTACAAATGCCAGCTTTAACAAAATTTATTGATGGCACTGGCCCAGTATTTACTGGAAACCTTTTCCCATTCCTTTTTATTACGATAGCTTGCGGTGCCATCTCCGGCTTTCATGCCTTAGTCGCTTCAGGTACAACACCAAAAATGATTATCAAGGAAAGTGATGCACCATTAATTGGCTATGGGGCAATGCTGACTGAATCTATGGTTGCTATTATGGCGTTGATTGCAGCCTGTGTATTAACACCAGGACTGTATTTTGCAGTGAATGCACCTACTTCAGCAATAGGAGCTGATGCAGTAACAGCGGCAGCTACTATTACCAACACGTATGGATTCCCTGTCACAGCTGAGCTATTAACGGAAACAGCCAAAGATGTAGGCGAGACGAGTATTTTATCTCGAACAGGAGGAGCTCCTTCCTTCGCATTGGGAATGGCACATATCTTTTCAGGGTTTATCGGTGGAAAAACCTTTATGGCCTTTTGGTATCATTTTGCTATCTTGTTTGAGGCAGTTTTTATCTTAACTACCATTGATGCTGGAACGCGCGTTGGACGCTTCATGGTACAGGACATGCTGGGTAATGTGTTTCCGAAATTAAAACGTATGGATTATCTCCCCGGTAACCTAATCGGGTCTGCTGCTGTGACAGCTGGATGGGGCTACTTTCTGTATCAAGGGGTTATCGATCCATTGGGTGGCATTAAAACACTCTGGCCATTGTTCGGTATTGCTAATCAAATGTTAGCGGCAATTGCTTTTGTAGTTGGTACCACACTCATTATTAAAATGGGCAAGGCTCGCTATGCTTGGGTTACGCTATTTCCAATGGCATGGCTTTCATCGGCTACCTTATATGCGGCTTGGCAAAAAATTTTTTCTAATGATATTACGATTGGATTCTGGGCGCATGCGAATAAATTTAAGGAGATTTTAGCGTCAGGCTCATTGCCAAAAGGGGTAACATCGGTTGAAGTGGCTGAGAAAATGATTTTTAATGATAGGGTTGATACCATTGTCTGTGCGATCTTTTTGATTATTACAATCGCCATTATAATTGATGGGGTACGTCTGTGGCTCTCTATTGCGAATGGAAAGAAATACGAGCTAAAAGAGGAACCCTTTGTGTTAACCAAGCGTGATCATAAAGGAGATCTACTCGCTTAGCTAGAAAATAAAAAAGCCGAAAACCGCCCACGGGCTGGTTTTTGGCTTGTACTTGTCTTCAAAGGCTTGTTGCCAGTCCGCTTTCAGAACTGTTCAAAAAATGTTGTGAAGGAGAACTGTAGGGGTGCGTTTTAACGCAGTTTGGGATAAAGTTCTACACTTTAGGAACACGAAGCGGACTGACAACAAAACTAAGAGATTGTTCAATCTATATCATAAAACAGTCTCAATAAAGAAATCTATATTTTTAACCAAGAAACTTTAATTTATATAGAGAATTGTTTTTAATCTGTTGAAAAGGTGAGGGGTGGGCAATGCGAAAGAAAATAAGACACTGGAAACGCCGATTCAAAAAAGTTCGTTCCATCATCAAAACGATTTTTGGTATGCCAGATTATGATCGTTATCTGGAGCATTGGTATAAGACACACGGTGCTCCCGGAATCTTTCCTATGACAGAGAAGGAATTTTATCTTTTCGCTTTAAAAAACAAATATGAGAGCGGCGAAATGAATCGTTGTTGTTAATGGAACGAAGGCTATGTAGCAAAGGGAGTGCTACATAGCCCTACTTATTTTTATCAAAAAGAATGCAGGAAGAGATGAGCCTGGGTCTCATCTTTGTTTAATACTTCTACATAGGAAAATCTATTGTTAGTAGGTAGATGGTGATCGCCAAACCAATTGGAGATTACGCAATTACGGATTCGACAGCGAATACCCTGCTGGTGTAAAAACGTATATAATTCAAACGCTTCCGATTCTGGCCTAAACTATTCATAGTCGCTGTTTTTGATTGTAAGGTGTAGGAGATGGTGAAATATGATACACTAAAGAAAATTGGATGGGTTGGGTGGCGATATCTTTGCAACCGAATGAACTGGAACAGTGGAAAGAATTGGCGATCGCATGCGCCAAAACAGCCGGTAAGTTAAGTTTAGAGAAAATGAATCAGCCCTATGAAGTGAATTATAAAACCTCTGCCTCTGATTTAGTCACAGCTGTAGATGAAGAAGTAGAGCAGATGGTTATTGATATGATCCTCAAGCAATATCCTGAGCATGGTATTTTGGGAGAAGAAAATCGTTTTCAGGGCAAGGCCCCTTCTGAATATGATACCTTGTGGATAATTGATCCTATTGATGGAACAACTAATTTTGTTCATCAGCAAATTAATTTTTCTGTTTCAATTGCGGTGTATCATAAAGGAGAGGCAGCTGTAGGCGTCGTATATGATCCATCCCGTGATGAGTTGTTTTATGCAACCAAAGGTGGAGGGGCTTATTTAAACGATCGACAGTTACGTCTACACCGACAAGTAAAATTAGAGGAAGCCTTACTTTGTACCAGTGTATTTTGGAATAAACGAGCTGAGCAGATAGGCATCGATGTTATTTTCAAAGAGTTGGCTGGTAAAGTTCGTGGGATGCGCTTGCTAGGAAGTGCGGCTTTAGAGCTATCTTACGTGGCAGCAGGACGACTGGATGGTTACGTCAGCTTGCAATTGAACGCATGGGATTTTGGGGCAGGCAAGCTCATCATTCAGGAAGCGGGCGGTACTGCTACAACTATGGAAGGCAAAGAACTTCCATACGATGCCAAAAGCAGTGTAATGGGTTGCAACCCGACCTTTTATGAAGAATTGCAACAATTTATTCGTAGTAATATGAACCTTATTCGTTCCGCACAAGATGTGGAGGATCATACATAGGTATTTTTCCATAGCAATCTGCCTTTTTTTCGCTTTTCTATGCTCTTATCCAAGCATCACATGACCAAAATTCATAGGGTACTAGCAGGAGTTTGTGAGTCCATGCATTCTCCGCTACTAGACCGTGAGAAGGAGGAAGGATCATGGGATGCGGTAGAAGAGGTGGTATATTTGGCTTTGGTGGCAGCTTTTTATGGATTATCATTATTATTGTAATATTGGTGTGCTTCTGTGACGATTAATCACACGTAGTTTGCAGAAATAATGAAGCCTTACCCGTTTTGGGGTAAGGCTCTTTTTCTACTATGCTTTGTATGCGTACATTTGTTGACGGCGCTTGTCATCGCAGTCTTTGGAAGCGGTGGATGACTCCCATACATGAGCAGAATACTCCATCTCAACGATCATACGATTTATTTCTGCGTACAGACAGCCAACCTCTCGTAAAGAGGAGATACCAGCTGTCTCTATCGATGTGACGAACTGTTGAGATTGTTGTTGTTTTATCCTGTATAACAGACTCATTAACTCCTGATGAGCCTCTGTGGACGGATTTGCAACAAAGGCACCATATGTCGAAATGGCGGCACTAGCATCAAGCAAAGGTTGGTCAAGAGTATGACGGAGAGTGGGGAGATATTTTAATTCCTGAGCAGTATACAAGATACTACATATAGAGATCAGCATCTTTTGAACGGAATCAATTTGTTGTTCCAGATGATAGAGTGTGTTAAGGTCTTTCCGACAAAATACATTATATTTTAGGCTTTTTTTTGCATGTACTAATGAAGCTTCGAGTTCATTATTCCATTTTAAAAGAGAGGCTGGTTCTACTATGGGAGTATCTGTTTTACCAGAGTGACTATTTAATGCAGTTGCCATTATTGTTAATGTATGAGCTAATTGCTTACATGACTCGGCGTGTTTCCTTTGAACTGTAGGAACATAGTTCTCCGGCCGAATAACCATTTGAATAAAAACGGCCACGAGCGCTCCAATAATGGTTTCTAAAATCCGTCCAGTTGAATAACCTTGCATTTGCTGAAAGGTCATTACCATCACAGAACTAACGCCGATTTGTGAAATAATCTGTGGATTCAAGCCTAGAGCGGTAGCTGTGCCCATACCTACTAATAGAACAAGAACGAGACCTAGTATCCCATTTTCAAAGTGAGGAAGAATAATAATACTAGAGATAACTCCTCCAATGATGCCAATTACGCGATAAATCCCCTTCTCCAGAGTATCTGCAATGGTAAGTTGCATGGTTAATACCGCAGCAAGCGGAGCAAAGTAGGCAAAATGATTGCCAAACAATAATGAGGCGATCAACAATGACAAGCCGGATGCTAATACGGTTTTACACACATGAAACGTGAGACCAAAGCGAGCGCACCAATTCATACTGCGCTGCACCATGGAACTCACCTCCTCGTTTTTTCTAAGCTGTTTTAGGTGTTCATTACAACCATCATGGTAAACCAAAAATGTTGATAGGAAGGCTTATAATTTTGACAGATTTCCGATAAAGTTCCTTTTTTCACAATTATAATGGTTTGTTTATAAATGAAAGCGAATACATTTACAAACAAGTGACACATTCACATTTTTGTACAGGAGAGCTTGTTCTGATATGCTAAAATGAAGGATATCTTTTGACAGCTAAATAGATGTAAAAATAGGCAAAGTAGAGTTATTATCTTTTACTGATGTTGGATTATTTTGAACAATATTATTTTTATAAGCTTGAACATAATTGATAAAGGGGCGAGGCGATTGAACGATTGGCGCATGTACACGGATGAACGCAAAGAGGAAAGAAAACATGTGTCTTGGCATGAGGTACTCAGAGAAATTGCGAGTTTGGATGGAAAAATGAGAACGTTGGTACATGCTGCCTATGGTGACCATGTTGATTTGGTTGTGTCAGGCGGTGATGAAGGATATGTCTTAGTTCAATGGAAAGAGTACGCACGTGACATCAGACATTATGTACTAACGACGAAGCAGGTTGATGTGGAAGTAACGGGCCGAATCATAACAGTAGAAGGAGAAGGGCTCCCAGTACCGGCTGATTGGGCTATTTCACTTGAACAAGCCATACCTTTGCTTGGGGATTTATTGCAAACCTGCGAACAAAAAGAAAACGCAGATTTGCAATGGTTATTACTTGAGACAGAATCTGGGCAAATGTGATGGGGGAATCAGGCATAATCTTTGATTTTCGCCATACTATTGTAGTGTAACAGGAGGGAAATTCGATTGGCCCTTGCACCGTTATTCTCATCTGTGGGTATGATGGCTGTCATTATTGGAATAGGGGCAATGATCGGTCGGATGAAGCCAGTCACTGCTGATGCTCGTCAATTATTGATTACCATTATTATCAACGTAGCTGTTCCATGTATTATACTCAACGGAATTTTTCACACTCAGTTGAACCAGCAACTCTTGAATCATATTTTCCTCATCTTTTTTATTGCTGTTGGTCTGAGCTGTTTTGGAATGCTTCTTGCTTTTTTATTTGCAGTCCTATGTAGTGTGCCTATGAATAAGCGGAAAGAATTTTCCTTTATCGCTGGACTTGGCAATACCGGATTTATCGGTCTTCCTTTGTGTGTTGGGTTGTTTGGGCCGACAGGGGGACTGCTAGCGGCAATCTATGATGCTGGTCTTGATCTGGTACTCTGGACTGTCGGAGTTATGGTTCTAAAGGGGAAAAATGGATTTACATGGAAAGATCTGAGTAGCATCGTGAATATTCCAATGGTGGCTATTGTAGTTGGGATGGTTTTTGCATTGATGGAATGGCAACCGCCAGAGATGGTTAAATCACTTACCGCTATGTTGTCTTCTATAGCTGCACCCTTAGCAATGCTGTACATTGGTTTATTAATTCCAGATCTGGTAGTACGTAAGCAACAAACGACGCGAGCACTCCTGATTTTAAGTCTATCTATGATTGTTAAGCTTTTCTTGTATCCAGTCATTGTTGCTGGCCTACTTTGGAGTTTTCACTTAGCGACAGAGATTACCCAAGTAACTTTGGTGATGGCAGCAATGCCTACCATGACGCTAGCCTCCATGTTATTTGCCAAATATGCGGCTGATGAAGATTTAGGAGCGATGGCGACGGTTAGTTCAACGATTATCAGCTTGGTTACCATTCCTTTGGTCGTTATGTTAGGTCAATTTATCTTGTCTGTATAACTTTTTTAAAGTACGTAATCACATGAATAAAAAATATAAAAAAAGAGCCTAAATTACCACCTGCTTGATTCATGAAGTGATTTTTATGTTATAATGGAATTGTAACTTTACAATGAAAGGATCGGATAGTGATGTTACCGCGAAGGACAATCTGGAAACGGTTTGATCTCTCAGACACGTAGCGTAGTAGTTAGAGCGTTCCACTCTTGACCTGTGAACACTAACTACGAAAGAGAGATGCTTTATGATACAAACAAGCGATCCTGACAGGACCTGCTTCGTAGTTAGTGGAGAAAGTGACTAACTAACTACGAAAAGGGGAAGCCTCGATGAGGACAAAACCATACCAACAAACCTTCATGATTTTACTGGGAACTTTTTTATTGGCCTTTAGCTATTACCACATCAACTTTCAGAATAATTTAAGTGAAGGTGGATTTGTGGGGTTATCATTACTTGGAAAATACGCTTTTGATTGGTCGCCGTCTATTACCATGCTAGCATTAGACATTCCAATCATTTTAGTTGCAATGATGATCAAAGGACGTAAGTTTTTGATTAATACCATTGTAGCAGCGACATCTTTTTCCTTTTTCTATGAGCTATGTGAGCGTTTCTCGCCGCTAGTATTTGACTTTAGCAATGCCATGTTGCTCGCAGTCTTATTGTCTGGAATCAGCACGGGCTTCGGTCTGGGATTGGTTCTTAGATTCGGGGGAGCAACAGGTGGAGATGATATTTTATCTCTATTCATAAGTAAGTGGACGGGTATGTCAGTAGGTACCGTTTTATTAATATTTGACGTACTTGTGTTGCTGCTTTCGTTATTTTTCTTACCAGTACCTCAAGTCCTGTATACACTTTTAGCAGTCTCAATCGCTGGTAAAGTGGTTACATGGACCTACGAATACGGTACAAAAGAAAAACAAACCAAGCTGGCGCACAGTGCAGCGTAAAGAAAAAACCAGTTAATAAGGTGAATGTTAGTCTGCTAGTCAGATAACAATGCCCCTGTTAATTGGTTTTTTTATAGAAAATGTTTGACAATGATAATGAGAACCAATATCATTTTATGGGAAGGTATTATATTTCAGGATATTATAGCGTGACATCGAAAGGAAGATGATCATGGTTCGCTTACATACACAGCAGTTAAACATAGGTTATAACGATAATCTAATTGTAGAAGACTTAAACATATCGTTACCAGATGGAAAAATCATTGCTCTGGTCGGTGCAAATGGATCAGGTAAGTCTACCATTCTAAAAACGATGGCACGTCTTTTGAAACCGAAAAAAGGCGGAGTATTCTTGGATGGTAAATCCATTCACCAACAGGATACCCGTAAAGTAGCCAAGGATTTAGCTATTCTGCCGCAAAATCCAGTAGCTCCTGATGGACTTACTGTAGAAGAATTGGTTTCTTATGGACGCTTCCCTCATCAGAAGGGCATGGGAAGTATGACGCCTGAAGATAAAAAAATTGTGCAATGGGCATTGGGAGTTACTGGTATTGATGAATTTGCTACAAGAGGAGTCGATCAGTTGTCAGGTGGTCAACGTCAACGTGCATGGATTGCTATGGCGTTAGCGCAACAGACGGATATCCTGTTCTTGGACGAACCGACCACGTTCCTTGATATGGCTCACCAATTAGAAGTATTACAGCTACTAGCTAAATTAAATACAGAAGAGAAGCGTACGATTGTTATGGTTGTTCACGATCTGAACCATGCTACTCGTTATGCCGATCATGTTATTGCTATTAAAAAAGGAAAAGTAATGGCTCAGGGAACTCCCGCTGAGGTCATGACGCATCAAATGCTGTGGGATGTATTTGGCATTGAAGCTGACATTATTCCAGACCCTCGTAGTGGTGTGCCGCTGTGCATTCCCTATGGGTTGGCTACTGGAAGTGCTTCTGGTAAACCAAAGAAAGATAGTGGTATTTTAGAGCATTCAAATGAAGAGAGCTCTACCTTGGCTGTAGCTCGTTAAGATAAAAGTTCATCAAGAGAATATAAAAAGCAAAGAGCTTGTTACCTCGAAAAAGTGAAGAGGTGGCAAGCTCTTTTTTAGTGAAGGGATCATCCTTTAGGTCATTTTCTCATTATTTTTGAATATCTGCTAGGACACCATCCCATAAGGAAATGCGGCTGTTGAGAGCTTGTATAGCTGTTGCTTCTGCTTCTTTCCATTTTTGGTCATCTTCTTTACAAAGAGAAGCTAGAAGTTTTTCAGCTAAAGGTCCATGTTCATCTCCATCTAGTTCAATGTGACGGTTTAGATAATACAGGAGACAAGCAGGAGCTTCTCCTTTGGCAGTCAGTTCTTGTACAAGTACCTGAAACATGTCTGGTATAATATCTTCACGACCAAAGAAAAAAGCAGCACAAACCTCGTGAGTTCCTCCCTCTTTAGCCAAGTGAAGGGTTTGTTTTACAAAATGCTGTACACTGTGAGGAGCGTCGCATAATGCTAGAGCTTCGTCAGGAGTGGTACCACTTTCAAGCAATGTAAGGAAACGCTCAATTTTAGATGTATCAGCTCCGACTTCCTTCATAGCTTGCAGGTACAGCTCAAAATGGCTGGTAAATCCGCCATTGCCATCTTCATCAGTCTCTTCCCCGAGCACAATTTCGTTTATGAAACGAGCATATTCAGCATGAGGAGCAGGAAGCCAAGGGACACTTGTGCAAGTTACGTCCAGTTGTAAACGTTTTAATAAACTCATAAAATCCCATACAGCGAACACATGGTGTTCCATAAAGGTACGAACGCGTTCAGGTGTTTGCATAGCAATAGAGATTGGATGAGAAATTAACTGTTGGCGTACCACGTCAACCTGTGGCATAGACATAAGTGTAGTCATATGAAAACTCCTTTGTTATCGAGCTTATTTGGTCAAATCTTTTTTGGTACTATAATTATCTCATAAATAAAAATTGGAAAAATAGCCGTGTGATAATTGTCACTCATTTGCCTTATTTGCGTAATGATTAGGTAAAAATTGTGGGTAAATACTAAATATCAACATGTAGAGAAGAAAAAAGATATTGATAAGTAGGAAAGAAAATGAAACATTATGGGAAATCTTTAAGTCAAACAAGTAACAAAGAAAAATGAACAAAATGAAAATGACGTAAACGATGAAAAAAAGCGAAGGGATTGAGTACAAATGTTACGAAAAACGACAGTAGTAGCCGTGATGGGGCTTGCACTTGTAGGATCAGCTATACCAGGTATGGCTCAAGTAACAGTGAAGCCGGTAGCCACTTCTCTTATGATAAATCAGCAGAAGGTAATCAAGCACTCACCATTGATTAGTGTTAACCAACGAACAATGATTAGCCTACAGGAATTAAGTAAATTAACAGGCGGTCAGTTAACAGAAAAAGCAGGGGCTTATCAATTGAAAGTGAAAGAAAAGTCTTTGGTCTTTCAGACGGGGAAATCTTCTGTTTTAGTAAATGGAAAAGAACAAAAAGTAGAAGAAGGAGCCCTGGTATATCAAGGCAAGGTGTATGTGCCTCTACGCTGGACAATGGAATCCTTATCTGCACAAGTAAAGTGGGATGGAAAAACGGATGAAATCCAGGTTACAAATCTACCCGTGGTTCAGGGAGAGCAACCTGCTTCTGCATTTCAGACACTGACGGAGGAGCAATTAAGTGTAGAGGAAAAAGCCTTTGTAGAAAGCGTTAAAGGAGAACGTGGGGTTCATCAACAGGGTGATTTGTACGTGATTGCATATGGAGAAGCTCCTAATCCTGGATATGGTTTAGTTATCGATCATACTGAACAAAGCTGGGAAATGTTAAAAGTATATGTAAAACAGACCAAGCCAGATGCTAATAAAATGTATCCGATGGTCATTAGCTATCCGTATGTAGTGGGTAAGATCAGTACGCCACCTTATACAACGGTCACGTTCTGTGATGTAGATACAGGTAAATTGCTATTTGAAGGAGAAAAGAGCACCCCTCAGAAAGGAAAGTAAGATATGTCTGAGGGTAACGTTTGAGAGAAACTTTATAATAGTCAAAAACGCATCCGAATTCTCAGGATGCGTTTTTACTGTTACGTTTTATCAGTGGTGTAAATTGTCCATATGTCAAGACACGCCAACCCCATTCCAGTGGACCCATAGTAAAGATCGACAGCCATAGGTAGCTTACTAGCATTTGACCTGCATAAATACCAAGACAGATCAGAGTGGTGTGTAAATGCCCGAGTTTTTCTGTAAGATTACGAAATATCGATCCAGCTTACCTTAAACTTACAGGTTTGTAAGCATAAAAAAGGAACCAACTGGTCTATTCCAGCTCGTTCCTTTTTTTATGTATACACGATATGAATCGGTTACTGAGAGGCGGGAGAGTACGCGTCTGCTTCAGATTCTGGCTCTGGTTCTGGCAGGTGATGCACTCTTCCTAAATAAACCGCCAAAAGACCAAAGCACAATATGCCACTGATTATGAATGGCATGCTATGTGAGAAAGTAAAGAGCCATCCAGCTAAAATGGGACCTGCAATTCTCCCCATAGTATCCATGACGCTCATGTTACCAGATGTAGCTCCTTGACCATCGGGTGTACGTTGCGAAATCATAGCGGTATTGGTGGTTCGCATCATCCCTTGTCCTAGACCAAATAAGCAAAGGGTAAGCGCAAATTCTAGGAAAGTAGAAGCTAGCAGTACACAGAAGAATCCTAAAACGTAAAAAAAGATCCCTGTAGCAAGCAATTTTGATTCACCAAATCGCTTCACTAATTTGCCAATGCCGCCTTGCAAACTAGCAGAAATCAAACCCATGATAAGGAACATATAGCCCATGTCTTTGGAGGTCAGACCAAATTCATATGATATGTATAAGGCAAAGACCGTCTCCATAGCTGCAAACGCAAGCGATGTAACCAGCATGATCTGATACAATAATCCTAGGTTACTAAAAATAGCTCCCAATGAGCTGGTAGGTTTTTTCTTGAGGTATGTACCTCTCTTTTCTTTTGGTAAGCTCTCAGGAAGTAAAATCCATGTAAAGATCAGAGTAATAAAAGCTAGTACACCTGAAACGAAGAATGGTAGTGACAAGCTAATATCTCCTAGGATACCGCCAAGTGCTGGACCGAATACGAAGCTTAATCCTACACCTGCTCCTACAATTCCCATCCCTTTAGCTCGTTCCTTAGGAGGGAAAATATCAGCGACCATTGCAGTGATGGTTGGGATACCCGCAGCAGAAGTAATCCCGGCAAGTACACGATAAAACAGCATTTCGTAGTAGTTGGTTGAAAATCCGAACAGGATAAAGCTAGCGGAAAACCCAAATAAGGCTAAAAGGATAAACGGCTTTCGTCCATGTCGATCCGATAAGCGTCCCCAGATGGGAGCAAATATAAATTGCATGATATTGTAGCTGGCAGATAATATCCCCAATTGCGTCGTGGTCGCACCAATTTTAGTAACGAAAAAAGGTAAAATGGGGATAATAATTCCAAAGCCAAGCATCATTAAAAAGATAATGCTAAAGAGAAGGAAGAGATGTTTCTTTTCCACAGGAAAAACCTCTTTTCTATACAATCAAAAAGTTCAAGCTACTCTCCACCATACGAAATGGAGGGAAAGAAGTCAAGGCGAGAACTGGGGGCTGATGCAGTTGACATGTTATAATGAAGGTACCTGTAAGTAAGCAAAAGGAGAATGAATATAAATGGCCAGTAAGATGTTATATTATCTCGCAGCAGAAGAGGACCATTGGTTAGATGAGCTGTTAGATTATTTCCCAGTTATGAATGCAACGGTACCTACTAAGAAGACGCTTCAAATGATAGAAGAGCAAATGAAGGCAGGCGAAATTACTCAGTCTGTTCTTGTTATCAATGTTACGGGATTAGAAGAGCGTCTACCTGCTTTACTGGAAGAATATCGAAATCTTGACTATGTGCAAAAGCAACCTCTTTACTTAGTAGGCATAAAAGAGGGAGAAGAGGAACAGTGGAGAAATAATTACCCACAGGCGAAAATCATTGTCATCACCGGTTTCTTGGTCGAATTTGACTTTGAAGCGGTATGCCGAGAAATGGAAGCTGATTTGGGAGGGAAATAAATGAGCGATAGGAATACTTTTAATCTTCCTGAGTTTTTACGTCGTTTTCAGATCATGATTTATACCGGAGATCCGCTGGGAGATTGGTTGATGATTGAAGATGAGGTACGTGATCTATTGACATCTAAAGTCATTGATAAAGAGGAGTTTTCTCTTGCGATGAAAGAGATAGATAAGCGTAAAAGAATATATGCAGATGAGAATCAGTCAAAATAAGAAGGAGCGGCCTGATTACCTTCTCATAAAATAGCTAGTTATGCAACACACTAACCTAGCATGTAATTATAGGTATTGTTACGTTCATAGAAAATACTCTGTTTTTGTAAAGCGCTTTTACTCTATTAGCTTTTCCTATGTTATAATCACACTGCAGTTACTTGTAGGGGGGAATTAACCGTAATGACTACTCAACAAATGAATGTAGATCAATTGGCAATCAATACTATTCGTACATTATCAATCGATGCTATTGAAAAGGCGAATTCTGGACATCCAGGGATGCCAATGGGATCAGCGCCTATGGCACACGTGTTGTGGAGCCGTTTTATGAAAGTAAGCCCGAAAAATCCATCATGGATTGATCGTGATCGCTTTGTATTATCTGCTGGTCACGGTTCTATGCTGTTGTATTCTATGCTACATCTAATGGATTATGGCGTAAGCATGGATGATTTGCGTAACTTCCGTCAATGGGGAAGTAAAACGCCTGGTCACCCTGAATTCGGCCACACTCCTGGTGTAGATGCAACAACAGGTCCGTTGGGACAAGGAATTGCGATGGCTGTTGGTATGGCGATGGCTGAGAGACATTTGGCGGCGACATACAACAAAGATGACTATGAGCTAATTAATCATTTTACATATGTTATCTGTGGAGATGGAGACTTGATGGAAGGTGTTTCTTCTGAAGCTTCTTCTCTTGCGGCTCATCTTAAACTAGGTAAAATGATTGTACTTTATGATTCTAATGATATTTGTCTAGATGGCGATTTAAGCCAATCCTTCACGGAAGATGTAGCTGCACGTTACAAAGCGTACGGCTGGCAATATATCCGTGTAGAAGATGGAAACAATGTAGATACTATTGAAAAAGCTTTGGCTGAAGCACGTACAGATTTGGATCGTCCAACACTGATTGAAGTGAAAACAACAATTGGTTTCGGTTCTCCAAATAAAGGCGGCAGTAGCTCCAGTCACGGTGCTCCACTTGGTACAGACGAGGTTGTTTTAACAAAACAAGCGTATGCTTGGGAGCATGAAGCATTCCACGTACCTCAAGAGGTAAAAGAGTACTACGCTTCTCTAGTAGAGGCAGGTCAACAGAAGGAAGCAGAATGGAATAAGCTACTATCGGCTTATGAAAAGGCTTATCCGGAACTAGCTGCTCAATTTAAAAAAGCAAGTAATGGTGAGGTATCCGAAGATTTTGATGCAGACCTACCAACTTACGAAATCGGTAGCAAGCTAGCGACTCGTGCGGCTTCCGGTAACGCAATCAATGGTTTGGCAAAACGTATGCCTAACTTAATTGGTGGCTCCGCTGATTTGGCACACTCCAACAACACTTTAATTAAAGGTGCTGGAGACTTCTTGCCAGGTTCTTATGAAGGGCGCAATCTTTGGTTTGGTGTTCGTGAATTCGCTATGGGTGCGGCTCTAAATGGAATGATGCTACATGGTGGTGTGAAAGCTTTCGGCGGTACGTTCTTTGTCTTCTCTGACTATGTTCGTCCAGCAGTGCGTCTATCTGCTCTAATGAAACTACCTACCACATATGTATTTACTCATGACTCTATTGCAGTTGGGGAAGATGGACCAACTCATGAGCCTATTGAACATCTAGCTGCTTTCCGTGCCATGCCGAACCTTACTGTTTTGCGTCCTGCTGATGCACATGAAACAAACGAGGCTTGGCGTTATGCGGCTATTAGCAAAGACGAGCCTATTGTACTAGCTTTAACTCGTCAAAACCTGCCTATCTACCAAGAGACCAAAGATTTGGCTCGCGAAGGTTTAGCTAAAGGTGCTTATGTTTTAAAAGAGGCATCTAACGGTGAACCTCAGGTTGTATTGATTGCTACAGGTTCTGAGGTATCCTTGTGCATGGAAGCCCGTGAAAAATTAGAAGCGGAGGGTGTGCCAACTCGCGTAGTTAGTATGCCTAGCTTTAATCTATTTGATCGTCAACCTAAAGAGTACCGTGACTCTGTTATTCCTCCGCATGTTAAAGCACGCGTTGGTGTTGAGATGGGTTCTTCACTAGGTTGGGAACGCTACACAGGTGATCATGGAGCAATTATTGCTATTAACCAATTTGGTGCTTCTGCTCCTGGTGATATCATCATGAAAGAATATGGCTTTACTGTAGAAAATGTAGTGAAAACAGCACAAAGCTTAGTAAAATAAGAAATATCCTCTCGTTACTAAAAGCCTCCTCTATTTGACTAGAGGAGGCTTTTAACGTGATTCTGCCCATTAATTTTAAAAGTAGTGAAAGCTTTTATCCGACTTTTCGCACCTTTTATCATTGACTTTTATTCATACTCTTCTTAAAATAAGTGAGGAACTTTTTATTACATTGATGAGAAACTTGCTTGTAGGACTACATGTAAGTGGCGAAATTTTCAAAAGAGATGATAATAGCTGCATTTCTTTTTTTCGTTCGCCCCCTATCCGTTGGATGGGGGGTTTTGTGTTTGCAAAAATAGATGTAAGAAGAAAGGAAGGCAACAAGAATGCTTAAATATGCTCTGTTGGTTTTTTTAGGAGCTTGTAGCTATGGAGGCTTGTCGACCATTATTAAGCTAGGTATGAAGGAAGGCTTTCAGGTAAGTCAGCTCGTAGGAAGTCAATTTTTTATTGGATGGTTACTGCTAATCATTCTTACACTGTTGTTTAATAGAAAGCGTGTGTATTTACGCTCCATTTTACAATTGATAGTAGGTGGCTTCGCCTTAAGTGGTACCACAATCTTTTATAATTTATCTGTAGCCCAATTACCTGCGTCTATCGCGGTTGTCCTATTATTTCAGTTTACTTGGCTTGGTGTTTTATTAGAAGCTATTGTTGATAGGAAAAAACCTAGCAAGGAAAAGGTTTTTTCTATTGTTGTATTGCTTGCGGGAACAGTTCTTGCAGGAGGATTACTAGATCGTGGATTTGAATCACTTACGTTAGCGGGTACAGTATATGGCTTATTATCGGCGATTACTTTTGCGCTCTATATTTTTGCGAGTGGTCGATTGGGGCTGGATGTTCCTGTTTTTACGAAAAGCTTAACTATGGTGACAACAGCTGTGATTGTTGTATTCTCAGTTTTTTCACCAACTTTTTTAGTAGATGGAACTTTGGGACAGGGTTTGTGGATGTATGGCTTGGCATTGTCTTCATTAGGTATTATTATTCCCGTTGTTTTTTTCTCTGTAGGTGTACCAAAAGTTGGTTCTGGATTGGGGACGATTCTTGGTGCAGCAGAATTACCTGCCGCAGTTATTGCTTCTGTAACCGTATTAGGAGAACATGTAAGCATGTTACAATGGAGCGGTATTTTGCTAATTTTACTGGGAATTATTGTTCCACCCTTGATCCTAAGTAAGCAACAGACACGGCATGCTAAGGCTGCTGTTCATTAAAAGGAAGTAACTGATATATTCTGAAGCTTTTTTTCTTCACTAGATGAGCCTGTAAATGATCTTCTTTTGGCAGGAATTGTTTGGTGCAAAACAGCCACTTTATACTATCATGGTAGAGTGGCTGTTTTGTATCTGTGGTTCAATTTTGGAAAGCAGGTGAATATACATGATACATCTAGACAAGCCAGACTATTTACAAACAGGCACTGAACGACAAAAGCAAGCATTTATTGTGTTACAGGAGCTTGATTTGTTCAATCAGTTATCTATTTACGATCCAGTGCTAACAGGGACGATTCCACTTGGAATTGATATAGCGACAAGTGACCTTGATATTATTTGTCAGGTGGATCGTTCTGAGATTGATCAGTTTACTCAGCAGGTTGTAAATATGTATGGAGATTGTGCAGATTTTCAACTGGAGTTTGTAGATGAACTACGAGGGGGAAGAGCCATCGTTCTATCATTCTCATATCAAGAGTGGCCAATTGAAATCTTTGGTCAATCTATCCCCGTACGATTGCAGAATGCGTATCGACATATGATTGTTGAAGGACGAATGCTACAGTTGGCAAAGGATTCGGCACGTGCTGATATTCGATTTTTGAAGGAGCAGGGATATAAGACGGAGCCTGCTTTTGTTCACTATTTTCAACTGGGTGGCAATGATCCCTATGAGCGTTTGCTACAGCTTTATGACTGCACAGACAGCCAACTATTGGAGATAATGAACTGATCAAAAAGAACCGAGGTCAGGTACTAATTAGATGCTGCATTTTTTCGGGTCAGAAACTTTTTTTTGACTTAATCGTCTAAAAAGGTGGAGAGAGGAAAGAAATCTGGAGGTAATGTATGGCTCAAGCCAAGAAGAAAAGAAAGAAAAAACAAGTAAATAAATGGATATTGCTTATCATTGGATTTGCAGTCTTTTTAATTTTATCCGTCATCGGAGGTTACTTCGCCCTCTTATATGCGGGTGGTAAAATGGTTGATATGGATGAAAATAAATTAAGAGACATTAAACTGGAAGCAACCAAAATTATTGATGTGAATGGTAAAGAACTATCAAAATTGTATGTTCTAGAAGATCGTGAATACGTCACAATCGACAAAGTGCCTGAAAAGTTGGTGCAAGCATTTGTGGCTGTAGAAGATAGACGCTTTTTTGACCACAATGGTGTAGATATGATCCGAATCGGTGGAGCGATTTGGAAGGATATTCGAGCGGGTAGTGCAGTAGAAGGAGCAAGTACAATAACCCAGCAGCTAGCGAAAAATGTGTTTCTCTCCCACGAAAAAACATTCTGGCGAAAAACGAAAGAGGTTAGTATTGCAATTAACCTAGAGAACAGATTCACGAAAGATCAGATTATGGAAATGTATCTAAATAAAATTTATTTAGGTCATGGTGCTTATGGAATAAAGGCTGCTGCTAATCTGTACTTTGGCAAGGAAAAGGCGGAACACTTAGATACTCTAACTACGGCTGAAATTGCCCAGCTAGCAGCGATTCCGAAGGGCCCTTCTATCTATTCACCATTTAAGAATCCGACGAAATCAAAAGAACGTCGTGATACAATTATTCGCTTAATGGCGGAACAAGGAATCATTACAGTGCAGGAAAAAGAAATGGCTCAACAAGAACCTCTTCCTGTTGAAAAGTCCATTGGGGGAAATAAGGCGTATCAAGCTTTTCTTGATTACGTAGTTGATGAGGCCGAAGAACGTTACGGTATTGCTGAAAATGAACTATATAGCGGAGGATATCAAATCTACACTACGCTAAATACGGATGTACAGGATGCAATGGTGAAGAACTTTGCTAATGCTAAGAACTTCCCAAAGGATGGGAAAACGAATCAGGTCGAAGCCGGAATGGTAGTCGTCGATGCTAAAACTGGTGGTATTGCTGGTATTGTAGGTGGTCGTAACTATGTGCATAAGGGCTGGAATAATGCGTTAAGCTTGCATCAGCCTGGTTCATCCTTTAAACCACTAGCTGTTTTTGCACCAGCATTAGATACGGGTAAATGGCATGCAGGCTCTATGTTGAGTAACAAGCGTCAAAGCTTTAATGGCTATGAACCAAGAAACTGGAATAACCAATACAGCGAGTCTATACGTTTGGATAAAACTGTCCAGATGTCACTCAATGTTCCTACCGTCTGGTTGTTAAATGAAATTGGAATCGATACTTCATTGAAGTATATCAAGGATTTCGGGATTTCACTTGACCCAACCGATCGTAATTTATCGATTGCATTGGGTGGTTTGCATAAAGGAACGTCACCATTGCGGATGGCACAAGCGTATACGGCATTTACAAATGGCGGTAAGGTAAAAGAAGCTCATGCCATTGATAAAATTAAAGATCTCAGAACAGGAAAAGAAGAGACTAGACCTGTAAAAGAAACACAAGCTATTTCACCTAATGCGGCTTGGGAAATGCACGAGCTACTACGTAATGCTGTTCAAAGCGGTACAGGTACGAGTGCGAAAATGAAAAATTGGCCTGTAGCAGGTAAAACGGGAACCACACAATCAGCCTTAAGCTCAAAGGCAAATAAGGATGCTTGGTTTGTTGGTTACAACCCAAGGTATATTGGCTCGATTTGGATGGGCTTCCCGAAAGAGGATGAAGGCCACATCATGTATGATGGAAGCAGTAAGACGGCACACATGTTTAGCGTCATTATGCAAGATGCATTAAAGAATGAAAAACCAATAGATTTTGAACGACCAAATGGAGTAAGCGACCGCCAAGAGGTTGAAGAGAATCAAGAAGTAGAAACCACGCCACCTGCTCTTTCCGTTCGACTTACAATTGAAGGATCTCAACCAGTAGCCTTATTAATGTGGGATGATGCCAACGAAAAAACGACGGGTTATGATGTGATGCGCTATTTGAATAATCCTGAGTCTGCTGAAAAGGTATCATCTAAACAAGGTGGCAAAACCTTTGTTGATCCGGTTAAGGAAGGTGTCTTATACAAATATTTTGTTGTACCGTATGATGAGAATGGTAACCCTGGAAGTCCATCTAATATTGGTGAAGTAAGTACCAAACAGTTAGAAGAGCTTCTGCAAAATGGTGAAAATCAGCATGAGGAGAACAATAACGGAGATAACAATAATTCAACGGATGGTGATCAATCTCCGAATAACGGTTCAAATGGATCTGCTGAGCAAGAAGGCAATGGCAATGTCGATAACGGTGAAAATAGTAATTCGACACCTCAGGGTTTACCAAATGGTAATAACGGAGGAAATAATCAAGACAACGGACAAGGAAATGGTTCTTCAGGCAATGGTGTTGATCCCAATGCTAATAATCAAAGACCAGCCGATATTCCAGATCCTAATCAATCAGTTGATCCCTATCAACAAGGAACGGGTAATTAACAAGAACCCTGGAATTAACTTATATAGAAATATGAATGTAAAAAGGTAACGAACAAAGATCTGAAAAAGGCAACCGGAACATAGGTCGGTTGCCTTTCTTCATAGGCAGGATATACTGTTGCATTTCATATAGTTAGATTGACAAGATTATGACTATTTTCACAGACTACAGTGCGTGTTAGAATGGTGATATAAGTTTTGTTGGTAATTCGGATGATGATTTACATACAACGAAACTGTAAATGGAAAACTGGAGGGATTCATGTGTCTACCCTTTCTCAAAAGGATTTGCAATCTTACTTCCAGGAAAAACTGGAACACGCGAAAGTTCACTTTGAACGGGCTCTTGACTGTAAACATACAGAGTTTGATGATTTGTATCCATATATGAATGAACAGCCACAATTTTTCTGGTATAAGCGATATGTGGCTTGGTCAGAGCTGCTAACGGTGGTGAAGATGGCTGAAGAGCTTCATGTAGAATGGAAAACCTGTTTTTCAGCCAATCAGATCGAGTTTATTGAAGGGCGTGTCCTTCAAGGCAAAGTATTGGATCATTGGCACCCGGAAGAGGAAAGAGAAGTTGAAGAAGTAAGTCAGCTAGAAGAATAAGTAGAATAGCTGTACAGCTCATAGAGGAGTTATATAAAAAAACGCGTAGAAATGATGCTACGCGTTTTTTTATTTTTTGTATGGTGGTACATATGATAAAAAAGAGCCCCCAACAAGTGGGGGCTAATGACCAGTTTTTATTAAAAAGAGGGTGAAAAAGAGAGAATATTTACAGCATGTAATTATCCGAAAATTACTGTGCTATTAAAAACTTCACCTTTTGTTTCAGTTTGATTACCAGTTGCTGGCGCATTTGTTTCTGTTACTTGAATAGGAGCAGAAACTGGAGCAAAGATAGAGAAATTTACTACTTCACCTTTTGTAGTGCTACTAGTAAATTCAGTTGGCATAATAACAGATGCAGGTGCAACTGTTTGTGGTGCTACTTGAACGTTAAAAAATGATTGTGGTGCCATTGTTTCGTTTTTTGTTGCGTTCTCCTCAGCAGCGAATACAGAAGACGCAGAGAATGCACAGGCTAGTACAGTCATACCTAAAATTAGTTGTTTTTTCATAGAGTCCACCTATCCTTCCAAAGTACATATATTTTTTGTATTGACCAGTCAGCACAAAAGTCCTTCAGCAATTATTATTTTACTCTTTTTATTTGATTTGTAAAGTAGTTATCTGCTGAAAAAGTGCTGTTCAATAAATTTCAAAATTTTGTAAAATATACAATTCATCATATATTATAAGTAATTAATGGGAAATATATACTGTATAAAACTAGTTAACAAATAAATACTTGGATTTTTATTGCTTACTTAGGAAATTTTACACTAAATTTGAGAAAATGAAACAGTTTGAATGCAAAAAAGTGTAAGCAACTATTCCCAATTTATTAGTTATTTTATTTTTCAGATAAATAGAATCGGTATATCATTATATGTGGAATATTATTGACATTATGGTGATCATATACCAAAAAGCAACCATTCAGAAGAATGGTTGCTTCGATTAGTGATTTATACGGTAAGTCAAGAATATGAGTGGAGAGTCAGCTATTCGTCTGTAGACGGGCGATTCGTGGGTGCAACTGGTTTACAAAGAGCCTCCGTGCGGAAGATACGTTGTCCACGATTGGAAAAACGTTCTTCATATTCTGTCATCACATTAGCTGCGGCTTGTTCAGATGAATGAAGATCAAATGAGATATGACGTAATTGAAACAATTCGTTAGCGAATTGATTTAGAGAGAATTCAAACAGATTTTGATTATCCGTTTTTAAATGGATTTCTCCGTCTTGTTTTAGCACAGCTCGATATTGACGCAAAAAGGAAAAATGCGTCAGGCGGCGTTTACTGTGACGTTTTTTAGGCCATGGATCACTAAAGTTTAAGTAAATCCGGTCTAGTTCTTTTTGCTCAAACAGTTCTGTAATTTTGAATGCATCAAATTGAACTAATTTTAGATTAGGAATTTCCTTTTGTTCCGTACGTTGGGCTGTGCGATACAGCACTTCTGCTTTTAACTCGATAGCAATAAAATTGATTGAGGGAAAGCGAGCTGCTAATGTGTTAATAAAACGTCCTTTACCACTACCAATCTCAACATGAATAGGATTGTTATTGCCAAAGCAGTCTGACCATTTCCCCTTATATTGACTAGGATTATCTACATAGGTTGGAAATTGGCGCAGCATATCTTCTGCACCTGGGATATTGCGTAAACGCATAAAAACCTCCTTGCGAGCATTTGCGATCATCTGGGGTCTAACTCTTCTACTTTATTATGCATGGACGCTGGTTTCAAGTTAATTTTGTTGCCATTCTGTTTGTTTAGGATAAAAAGAAGGCCCCCCTTTTGAAAGGGAAGCCCGAGTATCAACGTTAGATTTTTAATACTCCACCAGTTGATGCATTGGTGACTAGCTTAGAATATCGAGCTAGATAGCCCGTTTTTACTTTTGGTTCAAATCCTGTCCAGCTTTCTTTGCGTTTTGCCATTTCTTCGACAGAAATTTCTAGCTGTATGGTACGTGCTTCCATATCTATGCTGATGATATCTCCGTCGTGGACAAATGCAATCGGTCCTGCTTCAGCAGCTTCGGGTGAAACATGACCAATACTAATTCCACGGGAAGCACCCGAGAAACGTCCATCTGTTACTAGAGCAACCTTAGTACCAAGCCCCATCCCGACAATCTGAGAAGTAGGTGCAAGCATTTCTGGCATACCTGGACCACCCTTTGGTCCCTCATAACGAATAACTACAACATGTCCTTCTTTAATTTTTCCATTCGCGATGCCTTCTAAAGCTTCTTCTTGAGAGTCGAAGCAAATAGCTGGCCCCACGTGCTTTTTAATGGAAGAATCCACTGCTCCTGTTTTAATGATGGAACCTTCTGGGGCTATATTGCCAAACAGAACAGCAAGTCCACCACGTTCACTATATGGTTGCTCAAGAGAATGGATAACAGCTTCATCTAAGATTGCTGCTTCAGCTACATTTTCACGTAGTGTCTTACCTGTTACAGTAATGCGATCAGGATGCAAAATTCCTTCTCGTTTCATTAGTTCCCGTAAAATTGCGGACACGCCACCAGCGTTATGGCAATCCTCGATATGATAATCGGAGGCAGGGGCTAACTTGCATAGATGAGGAGCGCGTTCAGCTACCTGATTGATTCTTTCAATCGGATATTCAAAGCCAGCTTCATGGGCGAGGGCTAATGTGTGCAGAACGGTATTTGTAGACCCACCCATCGCCATATCTAAAGCGAAGGCATCATCTAGTGCATCCAGTGTCACAATATCGCGCATTTTGATGTCATGTTTAATCAAATTCATCAGCGCACTTGCAGTAGATTTAACTAGTTCACGACGCTCAGGTGAAGTAGCCAAGATGGTACCATTTCCTGGTAGGGCAATTCCCAAAGCTTCAGCCAAGCAGTTCATCGAATTGGCTGTAAACATGCCTGAACAGGAGCCGCAGGTTGGGCAACCGTATTGTTCTAATTCCAATAGCTTATCATCATCAATTAGGCCTGCTTGGTGGGCTCCTACGCCTTCAAAGACGGAGGACAAGGAGATCGAGCGTCCATCGCTCGTTTTTCCTGCTTTCATTGGACCACCTGTGACGAAAATCGTTGGAATATTAACACGTAAAGCTCCCATAATCATACCTGGTGTAATTTTGTCACAATTCGGAATACAGATTAAACCATCAAACCAATGAGCCGAAACTACCGTTTCTAAACTATCAGCGATCAATTCTCGGCTTGGTAAAGAATAACGCATCCCGATATGACCCATGGCAATTCCATCATCTACTCCAATTGTGTTAAACTCAAAAGGAACACCGCCTGCCTCACGGACGGCTTCTTTTACAATCTTACCAAACTCTTGCAAATGGACGTGGCCAGGAATAATATCTATATAAGAGTTGCAGATGGCAATAAAAGGTTTATCGAAATCCTCTTCTCGTACACCTGCTGCTCGTAGTAAACTCCGATGTGGAGCTCGGTCAAAACCTTTTTTGATCATATCGCTTCTTTGTCTCATGTCGCCTATCCTCCAGTATGGTTCAGATATCGTAAGAGTTATTTTAATGTGGGAATGAAGCCCTACGACAACACCCTATCCAAGTATTTTCACTATTGTAGCACTACACGAAAGCATGAAACAAGCAAAATGATCTGAACATTTGTTCATTTCGGACATGAGGAAAAGTGACAAAGAGTGAAATCGACTGAGTCTGTTGCACGTATACTTAAGAGGAGGGATATTTATCATGAAGAAATTACCAAAATGGATTAGAGAGTGGTTACCCATAATAGCAATTGCTCTAGTGCTGAGCTTTACAATTCGTACGTTTGTGGTCCAAGCAGTTTATGTTCCATCTACGTCCATGGTTCCTACTTTGCAAGTGAATGATCGTCTTTTCATTGAGAAAATATCCAACCCAGAAAATTTCCAATATGGCGATATTGTTGTGTTTGCTCCCCCTATACAGGGAAACAAGGATTTGTTTATTAAACGCTTAGTTGGAAAAGGGGGGGATACCATCGAGGTGAAACATGGTTTCTTGTATCGTAACGGTGTAAAGATAGAGGAGCCTTATTTAAAGGAAGCAATGAATTATGATTTCGCTCCTGTGCATGTCCCAGCAAATCACTACTTCTTTTTGGGAGATAATCGGAATGGCAGTTTTGATTCTCATTTATGGCCAACACCATTTGTTGAAAAAAGAGCAGTGATAGGTAAGGGTATCTTTTTATACTATCCGTTTAATCATATGCGAATCATGTAAAAAAACATGTTGAAACAGAATGGAAAGCTCGTGAAACAGTAACTTGTTTCGCGGGTTTTATTTTTGTTATTTAGGTATAATTATTCATTATTATGTATATATAATTCACTTAAATCTTATTTGATATGTGCATAAACATTGTAATAACTCAATACACAAACGCTTTTGTGTATGAAAGCAATGAATAAACGCGTAATTTTTAAAAAATTCAGATATACCTAAAACAGCGTTTCTTGGTGATACAATAACAACGGAACAAACATGATTGTAACAAGTTCTACATATTTGATGGAAGGACGGGAATCAGATTGGGTACTCAAGGTATAAAAATTAATCGAATCGTCTATTTGATTCCCCTGCTAGCTACTTTGTTATGGGGAAGTAATTTTTTAGTTGGAAAAAATATTTTACATCATGTACCGCCGTTTACCCTTGGATTTTTACGTTGGTCGTTTGCTCTTATCGTACTATTACCTTTTACATGGAAATCATTGTGTGAAAATTGGGAATTTTATCTGAAATTTTGGAGAGAAATATTGTTAATGGGTTTTTTGGGAATTGCTTTATTTACGGGACTGGTATATTGGGGGATGGAGCATACCAACACGGTAAATGCATCTTTACTTTCATCTTTATCGCCAATCTTTATCACTATCGTAGCTTACTTTATGCTACATGAAAGAATTAATAGCAACCAAATAATAGGCATTCTTTTATCGTTGCTGGGAGTTTTGTGGATTGTTAGCAAAGGACACATCGGTACCTTTGCTGACATACGACTAAATAATGGCGATATCGTGTTGATATTAAGTAATGTCTTAATGGCCATTTATTCTGTTATGTTGCGTAAAACAGCGGATCGGTTACCAGGCTTGATTGGGTTTACTCTGATTGTCTTTGCTGGTGTACTTACTTCCGTACCATTGATGATGGTGGAAGTAAGCTTTCGTCCCGTTCAATTATTCCTATGGGAGAATCTATGGTCAATTGCATACTTGGGCATCTTCTCATCGGTAATTGCTTTCTTTTGCTGGACCAAGACAGTCCACTTTTTAGGGCCAACAAAAGCTTCACCGTTTATGAATGTAGTACCGGTTTTTGCTACTATGTTTGCTGTGTTGTTTTTGAGAGAGGAACTGCTCTTTTCTCAGATTGTAGGTGGAGTGCTCGTGCTCTTGGGTGTCTACTGGTCATCGCGCCCGAAAAAGAGTCTTGTACCAATTTCAAGCACGAATCCGCAAGTTCAGGAGTTAAAATATTAACCTTGCATGCATATAGGCAATACATTTGAAACTATAATATAGTTATCCCAAGGAGGCGGTCTTGATCCGATTGATATCGGAAACAGATTGCCTGTTTTTCTTTTCAGGGATAGGATTACCCATGTTTTCATATGTCAGCTTTTGTTTCTACTACTTTTTTTGTATGATCGTAGAAGGTCATTACCTATATTAAAATGTCAGGATAGTATTAGTAAAGGGGGCTTTATTAGATGCAGGAAGAGTGGCAACAAATCATGACGGAGGGAACGGATGAGGAACGAGAAATTCTTCGTTTAGCGATACAAGCAATTAAGCAGAAGCGTGAACGGAATAGTGCTTATCTATCCGGTTTCTTAGGATTACAAGGAACTTTTATTGATGAAAGAACCTATCAATTTGAAGTTCCGATCACTCCATATATGCATAACTCCCTAAAGATTGTTCACGGTGGTGTTACAGCCACGTTAATTGATAACACCATGGGGTCTCTGATAAATAAAGTAATGGCCAAAGAGGGGAAGGCTGCTGTTACGAGCGATCTGCAAATACGGTATGTACGCCCCGGGAAAGGTAAGAAGCTAACATCAGTCGCTAAACTGATTCATAAAGGTGGATTGATGGCCATAATGGAGGGATCTGTTTATGATGATCAGGAGCGTCTCATTGCACATGGTACTGGAACCTTTGTAATTATTGATCGGGGAAGAATCTAGCGAACCTAATGTAAAATCTGGAATGAAAAGATATAGATGTTCAAGATGAACAGCGAAAGAGTGAGGAGAGTCAGTTATGCTAGAAATTGCTAAAGAGGCGGCACTTACAGCAGGAGCTTATTTAAGGCAGCGTTTTTCACAACAGTTGTTCCCTGAATTGGAATCGCACAATGATGTAAAGCTAGTAGAAGATAGAGAGAGTGAAAGTCGTATTATTGAAGTGCTTCATCGCCATTTTCCAGATCACTCTATTTACTCTGAAGAAATCGGGACAATTAGTCGGGGTAACGAGTATTTATGGGTGATTGATCCAATGGACGGAACCAATAATTTCTTTGTAGGACATCCTTATTTTTCTGTTTCAATTGCTCTAGAGCACCGTGGAGAGCTAATAGTAGGAGTGGTATACAATCCGATAGCTGACCAACTGTTTTGGGCAGAAAAGGGCAAAGGAGCCTATTTAAATGGCAATCCTATGCATGTAAGTAATAAACATGAGCTCGCACGCGCGACAGGTTCTTACGTTCGGGGCAGAGAGGCATTGACACGAGAGCAAGAAATAAAGACCACTAGAGATTTGTTTTTACATACAAAACGGTTAATGAGAAATTACTCTCCTGCACTCGATTTCTGTTTGCTGGCAAATGGCTGGCTTGATTACATTGTAATGGAAAAAACCAACATGATGGATGTGGCAGCTGGTGTATTGATTGCACAGGAGGCTGGAGCGAATATGACTGGTTGGTGTGCAGAAGCTTTTACATATGAAGCATACCATCCTGAACGTCTAGTTAGTATGATTGTAAGTGGGGGAGCATTGCAAAATGAGCTATGCAATATGATGCGAGATTATTGTTAGTTAATTTTTTTCTTGAAAAGATTGCCAAAACCCCTAATTTCTGATTACAATACGAAAGGAATTCTTCCACAAACTAAGGGGGAGAGCTATGCCAAGATATAAGCGTGTATTGGTCAAATTAAGTGGTGGGGCTGTAGCTGGAGACAAGGGATTTGGTTTTGAACCAAGTAAACTGACACACATTGCGGATGAAGTAGAGGCGCTGTTACAGTTAGGCGTGGAGGTAGCTATCGTCATTGGTGGAGGCAATATTTTTAGAGGGAATATGGCTAATGAATGGGCTATTGGACGAGTGGAAGCAGACAATATCGGGACGATGGCAACCGTTATTAACAGTCTGATGCTCCGAGGTGTGTTGAACAACAGAACAGATCATGAGGTACGTGTGATGACTGCTAATCCAATTAATTCAGTTGCAGAGCCTTATATTCGTCTGCGAGCGATGCATCATTTAGAGAAAGGACATGTCATTATTTTTGCTGGTGGAAATGGTCAGCCTTATGTCACGACAGATTATCCTGCTGTCCAACGAGCATTAGAAATGGAAGCAGATGCGATCCTAGTTGCAAAGCATGGTGTAGATGGAGTGCTCAATGGAGACCCACGTATTTTGGCAAAAACAAAGCTGTACGAATCGCTTTCTTATGATGATGTGATTCGCCAAGGATTGAAGGTAATGGATCAATCTGCCATCATCTTGGCCCGTGATTATGCTCTACCTATCCATGTCTTTAACTTTGATAAAAAGCATGTAATGAAGCGGATTTGTGAAGGCGAAAATCTAGGAACACTGGTTTCTGACCAGGTTGATACAGTACTTTCATCTCATTAAAAAGGAAAGTAGGGGCTTTTACCGAATCTCTCTTTAATAAAGGAAAGAAGAACCTCCTGTATATAACGGGAGGTTTTCCTACACTTCCTTTTAATGAATGATATTATAAGCAAGAAAAGTTTGAATCATCTGTAAAAAATACAGCGCTTACAACCAGAAAAGGTAGAGGGGAGAAGAACATGAATTTGAATCAAACAGGAGTACGAATTGAACAGCAGCTCCAATTTTTAAGAGAAATTGATCAAATGAAACATATCTACCGACAGACCTTACTATTGAATGGCTCTAGGCGTGAAAATGACGCCGAGCATTCATGGCATGTAGCGATGTTAGCAACAGTTTTACAAGAGCATGCTAGTGATACAGAGGTGGATTTGTTACGAGTGCTAAAAATGCTATTATTGCACGATATTGTGGAGATTGATGCGGGGGATACATATGTGTACGATGATCCGGGGAATCTTGACAAAGAAGTACGAGAACAAGCTGCTGCCGAAAGAATCTATGCCTTATTACCTGAGGATCAGGAATTGGAGTTTAAGGGTTTGTGGGAAGAATTTGAACAAAGAATTACCCCGGAAGCCCGATTTGCTGCCGCTCTTGATCGATTTCAACCCCTGTTGTTTAATTACTACACAGAAGGGGCTACCTGGAAAACCAATCACATTACTAGGGAGCAAGTGATTAAGAGAGTGAAACAACCGATTCAGGAAGGCTCTGAATCACTCTGGACATATGCCGAAGAGTTGATTAACAGTGCGGTAGAAAAAGGATATCTACTCGCGTAATATATCAAGAAAGACCGTAGAGGAAATTGAACTGCACCCCGTCAAGTAGACAGTACAAAAAATAAAAAATCGTTAAGCGGCCTTGGTCCTAAATTCTATTGGACTGAGGCCGTTTAGTTTTGCCTGTAATCTCTCGTTATTGTAAAAGTAGATGTAGGTATCAATATCTTTCTTCAGCTCCTCAAAGGTACTGTATGAATGTAAATAATATTTTTCGCATTTAAGGATTCCCCAGAACGCTTCCATCGGACCATTATCAATACACCTGCCAACACGGGACATGCTCTGGGTTATCTTCTTTGCAAATAACTTTTTAAAAGTTAAAGAGGTATATTGAAAACCACGATCACTATGAAGCATAGGCTTGCTTCCTGGCGCCGCTTTTATGGCTAATTCGACGGTTTGAAATACAAGATTATTATTGTTGGCATGTCCTAAAACATACGAAACTACGGTGTTATCATACAGATCTAGAATAGCGCTTAAATATGCCTTCTGACCTCTGCCGTATTTGAATTCCGTTACATCCGTTACCCATTTCTCATTCGGTGCCTTTGCATGAAACTGACGGTTTAACAAATTCTCAGCGACATGCTGTGGAGTGGAGCGTGCATAATTCTTTTTCTTTCTACGGATGACCGCTTGGATTCCCTTTAGCTTCATAAGGCGTTGTATGCGCTTATGGTTAATCTGTTGTTCGGTCTCTCTACGCAAATGAAGGGTTAACCGACGGTACCCGTAGATACCATCAACCTTCTTATACAACGAGACCATGGCTGCGGTAAGCTGTTGGTTCTGCAACTCACGCGCACTAGGCTTGCGATTCAGCCATTTGTAATAGCTTGACCGAGGGATCTTTGCAATTTCACACAATTCCTGCACACTACATGCCTTTTCTTGATGAACGGCTTGTATGGCAAGATAGATGTTTACCTGTCGATGTTGGCCTAAGTTCGCCTCCTTTGGAACTCCTGTAACTTTTTTAAGAAAGCAACCTCCGCGCGAAGGCGCTCATTTTCATATTCCAGCTTCTTCATGGCGAGCTTATGCCGATCCGCTTCAGTTAGTTCTTCCTCCGGTTTCTTACGCCCCCTACCATCCTGTAACGCATCTTGACCGCCATTCTCATACTTTTTAACCCACTGGTATACTTGCTGATAAGAGACCTGATACTGGCTCACGGTCTTCTGATAGTCATAGTTATGTGCAAGACAATACTGAACAATATCTATCCGTTCCTGCCATGTTGTAGCCCGACCCTTTGTCATAGCTTTTGCTCCCCCATAATACGATGTTAAGCTGCTATGATCATTATACTTCTGAATCCAACGACGGAGTTGGGTTCGGCAAGCAATTTTGTACTTTCGGATGATTTGACTTTGAGATAATGCCCCAGATAGATAATCTTTAACCGCTTGGATCTTGAGATCCGCAGAGTAACTTCTGTTACAGATTCGATGTTCCAACCCTTCAAATCCGTTTAACTCATAACGATCTCTCCATTCGATCAATGTTGTTTTTCCGATACCATACATTTTGGCGGCAGCCGCCAATCCTATTTGGCTTCTTTCAATTTCCTGTAACACCGCCAATTTCTCTTGCGCACTCCATTTTTTATGCATGAAAAAACTCCCCTTAGAGCAGCAGGTTTTTATTATTTCACCTGTCTACTTTAAGGGGAGCTTATCAAATGGCTCTACGGTCTTTTCTTACAAAAGCTACTTATTATTTTGTTTTTGTTTCAGGAGTTTTTGGTTTTGCTTCTGTAGCTTTTTCTTTAGCTTGTTCTGCTTTTTCTTTTGCCTCTAATGCTTCCATTTCAGCTTCTAATTTTTTCATTTCTTCTTCTTGTGCTTGTACTTCTTTAATGATCTTATGGAAGTAGCCTTTTTCATCAAAGTTTTTGATTGCATCTTTATCTTTAGCTAGATCGGAGAAGTTGATTGCATCGTTTTTGCCAGGAACTACGAATGGTGTTGCTTTACCAAAGTTCCATTGGTAGCTATCGCCAATAAAACCAAACGTAATTGGAGTTGTATCTTTATCAGTAGCTTTTGGATCTTTCATGGTAACATCAACTGTTACAGTAGAGCGTACCGGTAATTTATCTTTGTCGATCCAGTAGTCTAGTTTTAATTTCAGGCTTTGTAGTCCGCCTTCTGTTTTAGCTAGTTCTACTAGTTTTTCAGGGCTATTTTCTTTTTCGAAGTCAGAAATGCCGACTTTCGCAGCAGCCACCATTAGGTCTACTTGCTCTGTAGCTTGTTTACGATATTCTTCGTCTTTCAGAAGAGTTTTCTTAGCCTCAATAGCTTGATCAGAGAACTTGGTAGCCATTGTGGTCAAATCAATAGCGAAAGAGCGAACTTCTGGATTAACAGTTGCATCTTTTGCAATGTAGTAAGCTAATTCAATTAGGTTTTTCGTATCAAGCTCAACTGTCAAGTGAGTTGCTTTTAATTCCTCACCATTTGGTAATTTAACAGTTTCTTCGCCTTTGCTTTTTACAGAAGAGCCTTTAAAGTCAAAGCCTTTGATATAACTGTTAGCGAATTTCATTGAGAGTTTGTTTACATCTTCGCTAAATTTTTTCAAAAGTGCTGGATCTATGTTAGCTGTATCAGCCAATTGCATATCTTGTGCATATTTCAAATATTTCTTATCGACAGGAGATTTCACGTAGATATCTTGCTTATCAACAATCATTTCAAGAGATGCCTTGTCTTTACTTTCCCATACTTTGTGGTCACGTAAAGCCTTATCATTGTTTAGAGTCATTGTTAATTTAGCACTTGTCGTGTCGGCTTGAACGCCTTCAAACGAAATGCCTTCTTTCACACTTTCCAGAATTCCTACTTGTTCATCTGTTAATGTCTTTTGTTTTTTCAAAACTTCATCAAAATTACCAGTTAGTTTAAAGGAACCAGCAAGATTGTAGCTTCCTTTATCCAAACTATTCACAGTTGCATCTCGAAGCATCGCTCCATCGGTTGAGCAACCTGTCATTACTAAAACAGATGATGCCAGTACAGCAGCTCCTACAGTTGTTTTCTTCATAAAAAAAAGCACCTCTTTTCAAATTGGGTAGTCTTGGATGAATATTCTAGGTTGGAAAATAATTTCCTTCACATGGTTATACGCATGAGAATCCAGATGGTTTCGAAATTTGTTCAAAAAATTGAATTGACGCCTCTCTTTGCACAATTCGTGATAAAATGGATAATGTACCCTTCTGTGCAGCATAGGAAGCAGAAGGATGAGGAATAAAGTGATTCCTCAATATCGCTTCTCTGAAGTTTAGCGGGAAAAGCAGCCAGTTACATAGTGGAAAAGGACAGAAAAGCCAGCTTTTCTAAATTAAGAGAGGAAGAGAGGACTAGTAGAGATGGCTAGTTTGTTTGATCGTCTAAAGAAATTTTGGCAAGAGATGATGGAAGTAGAGGTAGAAGTAGAGGTAAATGAGCAGGGCGATAATCGGGAAGCTAAACACGTTCCTATAGATGAAGAGCAACCGATAGAATTTGTTAGCCGTCAAGCGAGGCAGACTTCTTCTACGAAAGCGCGCACCAAAAATATTTACCCACGCAATCATAACGAGCAGGAGCTAAACGAGTTCATGGAAAGAACGCGTCCACGGTTCTTCCGGTTTCCTGTAGTATCAGACGGTGAATTTGAAAAACAGAGGAAAAGCAAAAGGCATTTGACTGATATGGCTTCTGATAAAATGCCATCGCAGTATCAACGAAATCAACAAAAAAGTGAACAGGGCCTGTGGGATTCAAGAGAAAGTAAGAACAATACAGATTATCTTTTCACGCAACAGGAACGAATTGTTTCTGAGTCAGAAGGTCGTCAGAGATGGAAAGAAGATTCTTTAGAACAACCTATTACAGATAGCTACTCGCGCCGAGGGCAACAGAAGGAACCAGATTCTCGATACAGTAGACCTGCTCAAGCTACTTATCAAGAGGGGCATACGGCTAGCTCTACTTTAAAGGAAGATTATAATCAGTCTGAGCCATACAGACCCAAAAAACCTTTTGCACCCACAGAGCTGTTCTCTCCGATCTACGGGAAGATTAAAGAGGGAGATAACACAGTTAAAAGTGAGCAGGTTCGACAAGCTCGAATTAACGAAGACGGGCAGATCGTGATTGTAACGGTGGGAGAATCGGTTCAGGAGGAAAACCACCAGGAGCAAGAAAAGCTAGAAATCGATTCTTTGAGAGAGCAGGCTGCTGCTTTGGCAGCTCAACGATTACAAGCAGCAAGGCAAGGGAGAATGCCTGAGCTAAGCGTAAAAGAGGAAGTACAGCGTACAGAGCCAAAAGCGTCAGAGGCTGTTGTTAAACCAGAGGTAATAGAGCAAGCTCAGCCAGAAGCGTCAGAAGCTGCTGTTCAACCAGAGATAATAGAGCATGCTCAGTCAGAAGCGCCAGAGGTTGCTGTTAAAACAGAGGTCATGGAGCAAGCTCAGTCAGAAGCGCCAGAGGTTGCGGTTAAGCCAGAGGTAATAGAGCAAGCTCAGTCAGAAGCGTCACAGGTTGCTGTTAAGCCAGAGATAATAGAGCAAGCTCAGTCAGAAGCACCAGAGGTTGCGGTTAAGCCAGAGGTAATAGAGCAAGCTCAGCCAGAAGCGTCAGAGATTGCTGTTAAACCAGAGGTAATAGAGCAAGCTCAGTCAGAAGCGTCACAGGTTGCTGTTAAACCAGAGGTAATGGAGCAGGCTGAGCGATATAAGCCAGCTGTCTCTAACGAACTCGTAGATATAGAGCAACAGGAGCATGTACACGACTTTTCAATACCGGGCACGGAGAGAAAGGTAGAGGAAAAGAAACCAATCTTACCTATTCCCTTTTCCTATGTGGCAGCGGGAGAGGGCAGAACCACTGATGAAGTAGAGATAGCTGGAGCGGAACAGGCACAATCTGTGGAAGAGCTGAAAACACCAACATCATACTCTGCCCAGACCGAAGAACCTGTTTTTCAATCATCGTACTCAGCAGAGTCAGAGCTAGTAGGGCAAGTAACGCAAAGAGTATCCCCCTATACTAGTCAAAATCAATCGGAACAGCTTGCATCTGAGAGTGAGGACTTGTCCGAAGAATGGCCAATGTATGAATTTCCGACGACCGCTCTATTAACTCCTACTGTGGCTTTAAATGAAGATGATTACGAACACACATTGGAGCAAAAGAAATTACTAGAGGAAACCCTCAGTAACTTTAATGTAAATGCAAATGTAGTAAATATAGTCAAAGGTCCATCAGTAACACGCTTTGAGTTACAGCCAGCACCTGGAGTTAAAGTAAATAAAATTACTGGTCTCTCGGATGATATAAAATTAAATTTAGCTGCTAAGGATATTCGGATAGAAGCTCCGATTCCTGGACGAAATGCGGTCGGTATTGAGGTTCCGAATAGTAAAAGTGAGCCTGTATTTATTCGCCGGATACTGGAATCTGACAAATTTAAGAACCATCCTTCGCCACTCGCTATAGCACTAGGGATGGATATTGGTGGAGAGCCAATCGTAGCTGATATTAAAAAGATGCCACACGGCTTAGTGGCAGGGTCTACTGGATCAGGTAAAAGTGTTTGTATCAATTCGATTATTATTAGTTTGTTATTTAAGTCTACACCAGAACAAGTACGATTATTGCTTATCGATCCGAAAATGGTAGAATTGGCACCTTATAATAATCTGCCGCATTTGGTTACTCCAGTTGTTACAGATGCTAAACAAGCAACTGCTTCTCTCAAATGGGCTGTGGAAGAGATGGAAAAACGTTATACTCTTTTCGTCGAGGCTGGTGTTCGGGATATTGAACGCTACAACCAAACGACAGAGGATGAATTGCCGTATATTGTCATTATTATAGATGAGCTGGCCGACTTGATGATGGTCTCACCGCAGGATGTTGAAGACTGTATTATCCGTATTGCCCAAAAGGCACGAGCTTGTGGTATTCATTTATTGCTGGCTACGCAACGTCCATCTGTAGATATCATCACTGGAAATATCAAAGCTAACGTTCCGACACGCCTTGCTTTTGCTGTTTTCTCTCAAATTGATTCTCGTACGATTTTGGATCAGAGTGGAGCAGAACGATTGCTTGGAAGAGGGGACATGCTCTTTTTGGAAAGTGGAACGGCTCCGATTCGTTTGCAAGGAAATTATGTAAATGATGACGAAATTGATGCAGTGACATCTGTAATCAAGAAACAACGTAAGCCCGAATATATTTTTACTAGGGAAGAATTAGAGGCACAAGTCTCATCAATTGAGATGGGAGATGACCCACTGTTCCATGAAGCCCTCGTATTTGTAGCCGAACAAGGGCAGGCATCGGCATCAAGTTTACAACGTAGATTCCGTATCGGATATAATCGTGCTGCTCGTTTAATTGAAATGATGGAGGCTAGCGGTTACGTTGCAGGACAAAATGGAGGTAAGCCCCGTACGGTATTAATTACGGCAGAGGATGCCCAAGCGTTAGGGGAAGGAAGTAATTTATTTTAGAAATCCAGAAAAGCTGCCAACTACTAGGAGGTTGTAAAATGGAAGTGAATCATGATCGAAAGTCATACCAGCTTGTTACAGATGAGCTGGCGCTATTTAATGAAGAGTACTATCTTTCTGTATGGCGTATCTCGATTCCTACAACCCAAGAACTGACAACCTCTGAACGATTTGACACACTGTTTGCCTTTGAACATCCTGATATCGAGCTTTCGGTAGATGTATCGGAGGAAGCGAGGGGAACATGGTACTATCAGCTGTTGGTACCTGCCATGCTGACGACTCCTGACGCCGCTATTCGCCGTATGGGAAAAGGAACAAAAGCTTTATCTGAATATCTTACGCAGCACAACATGCTAACTGAGCATAAGGTTTTACAAAAAGAGGAGATATTTTATTATCTCAAACGCTACAATCCAGGTATAACCATGGAGGTACAGTAAACAAGAGAAAGCTTAAAAGGTATACAACAGTGATCTGCTTACGAGGAGGAGATCACTGTTTTTTTGAAAGGGAAAAAGGGTTACAGCGGTCAATAAATCGGTTATACTTATAAAAATAGAACATGGTTTCACTAGGTGGAACGACCGTGAGAAGGAAGGGAATAGTCATGGAAGAACCCAAGGCAACCGTTCGTAGCGTAGAAAGGGCGTTAGATGTCCTACTTTGTTTTACGGATGCAACGGAATTAGGATTAAGTGAAATCGCTTCTCGGATTAGTTTGCATAAAAGTACTGTACATCGGTTGCTGGCCGCACTTGAAAGCAAGGGATTTTTACAACGCAACGTTCAAACTGAAAAGTACCGTTTGGGATTTCGAGTATGGGAATTATCAGCTAATTTGACCCGTGAGGATGATCCAGCAGTTATTTTATTGCCAGAGATGGAGAAGCTTCGCGATCTATTAGGAGAAACGGTGAGCTTGTATGTCATAGACGGGCTAGAACGAATTCGCATTCAGGCAGTTCAAAGCAACCAACCGATTAGAAGAGTTGCTCCTGTGGGGGCTAAAATGTCGTTGACGGTAGGAGCCTCCAGTAAGGTGCTGGTGGCGTTTGCTGATCAGAGATTGTTACAAGAACTATTAATGGCTCCAAATTGGCCTGATTCGGTAGAGAAGCATCAATACCAAGAGCAGCTAGAGCAGATTAAGCAAGTCGGATTTGCCACCAGTAGTGAAGAACGGGAGGTAGGGGCGGCAGCTGTATCTGCCCCCATTTATGACAAGCAGGGAAAAGTATTTGCCGCTTTGTCTGTTTCGGGGCCGTCCAGCCGATTAACAGAAGAGAAGATGAAGGAAATTGCTGCACCCATCATGCATGCGGCATTTCGAATGGGCAAAATGCTTGTGTAGGAATAAAAAAAGACTCGAGTGAATTGGCTCGAGTCCTTTTTCTTTATTTAAGACAAAGAATCGTACAGGGCTATCGCTTTTTAGGCGCATCACGCATAGATTTCGTTATCTTCTTCCAGCGATTCTTTTCGGCAGTTTGTGCTTGTCTGTTCTCCTTACGTGCTAGAAAGGCTAGCTCGCGTTGTAGCTTTTCATAGTTTTGATAACGCTTGTCTGTGAGCGATCCATCCTCTAGCGCAGTTTGAATGGCGCATCCTGGTTCTGTTGTATGCTTGCAATCGTAGAAGCGACAGCGTTCTGCCAGCTCCTCTATATCTTTAAAGGTATCTGCTAAACCTTCATTGGAATCCCAAAGTTGGAGTTCACGCATCCCTGGAGTATCAATCATTAGCCCTCCAGAAGGTAACAAGAACAACTCTCGGTGGGTGGTCGTATGCTTTCCTCGATCATCACCGCTACGGACTTCCTGTACAACCTGGAGCTGTTGATTGCTTAATGCATTGACTAATGAGGACTTTCCAACCCCAGATGATCCAAGTAAGGCAACTGTTTGCCCAGTTTGAACATAGGGAAGAATCTGCTCCAATCCTTGATGAGCTATAGAGCTAATCGCATAAATCGGTACCCCAAATGCTACGGATTCCACTTCAGCGATCTTGCTCTCAACATCCTCACATAGATCGGCTTTGCTAAGCACAATAACAGGAGTAGCTCCAGATTCCCATGTGACTAGCAGATAACGCTCAATACGACGTAGATTAAAATCTTGATTAAGAGCATTAACTAAAAATACGGTATTTACGTTGGCTGCTACGATCTGTTCTTCGAGAGCATTACCAGCCGCTTTACGTGAAAACTTACTTTGTCGTGGTAAAATAGCATGAATCGTAGCTTTTTGCTCTTTCCAGCGAGGTTGCATTACGACCCAATCTCCTATTGCTGGATAATCTTCTCGATCAAAAGCTTGATACCGCATTTTTCCACTAATTTCAGCGAGTAGTTCGCCACCTTCAGTCATGACGCGATAGATACGTTTATGTTCTAATGTAACCCGGCCCACAATAAATGTAGGATCAGAATATGATGCAAAATGTTGTTCAAAATATTGATTCCAGCCTAATGTTTTGAGATCCAAGGTAGGACTCCTCCTCTAATCATGTATAAAGCTCAGACATGACCACAGAAGAATCCAGTTTTAGGAAATATGCCCGTGTTAACAGGATTCTCTGTGATCCCCACCAACAATTAGATTTTCGACAATGATATTTCTCATAAAACACATCCCCTTTCTAGTACAAGCCGTTTTGTTCCAACAATAGTTTACTACATTTTTCATAATAAAGGAAAAAGGAAGTTATGCATTTTTTCAGACAGTTGTTCTAGTTTCTGTATAGCATATGCTGCAAGCTTATTTTCTCTACTCCTTAAAGTATTGTATAAAAAATCCCCCCACTTATCAGCAGGGGATTTCGTATAAGTCATATCAAATGAAGAAACATTACTTGCTTTCGTTAAACAATTGGCGAAGAACTGTTTGAAGGATACCACTATTTCGATAGTAGTCGATATCAACTGTACTATCTAGACGAGCGATGGTTTCGAATTCAAATGTAGAGCCATCTTCGCGAGTACCTACAACTTTCAAAAGCTGACTTGGTTGAACATTATCGCTTAGACCAATAATATCAAAGGTTTCACGACCTGTTAATCCAAGCGTATGCCAGTTAGTACCTTCCAAGAATTGAAGCGGAAGGACTCCCATACCTACCAAGTTAGAGCGGTGAATACGCTCAAAGCTTTCAGCGATAACAGCTTTGACACCTAACAGGAATGTACCTTTCGCAGCCCAGTCACGGGAGCTTCCAGTACCATATTCTTTACCAGCAATAACCACCAGGTTTTTATTGTCTGCTTGATATTTCATAGATGCATCATAGATTGACATCACTTCATCGGTAGGAAGATATTTCGTTACTCCACCTTCTGTACCTGGAGCTACTTGGTTACGAATACGGATGTTGGCAAACGTACCACGCATCATGACGTCATGAGAGCCACGACGAGCACCATAGGAGTTAAAGTCTTTACGTTCTACACCGTTTGCTTGCAGATAGACACCAGCAGGGCTAGTCGGTGTGATGTTACCAGCTGGAGAGATATGGTCGGTTGTTACGGAATCACCAAGGAGTGCTAAAGTGCGAGCACCTTTGATTTCTCCGATATGACCAGCTTCTTTTTCAAGATTTTTAAAGAATGGAGGCTCCTGAATGTAGGTAGACTTGCTATCCCACTCATATAGATCTCCAGTAGGAGCGTCAATTTTATTCCAGCGTTCATTTGCTGTAAATACATGCTCGTACTCAGCACGGAACAGGTCTGGATTCGTTGCTTTTTTCATAGCTTCATCCAGTTCAGCTGGAGTTGGCCAGATATCCTTTAGATATACAGGCTTACCGTCGTTGCCAATACCGATAGGCTCTGTGGTTAAGTCGATATTTACTGTACCAGCTAATGCGTAGGCGATAACCAATGGAGGTGATGCTAAGTAGTTCGCTTTCACCTGAGCATGAATACGACCTTCAAAGTTGCGGTTACCAGATAGTACAGCCGCTACCGTTAGATCGTTATCAGCAATAGCCTGGCTGGTCTCCACAGGCAATGGACCAGAGTTACCAATGCAGGTGGTGCAACCAAAGCCTACAATATTAAAGCCAATTTTATTTAAAGAATCGATTAGCCCCGCATCTTCTAAGTATTGAGCTGCTACGCGAGAACCAGGTGCCAAAGAGCTCTTAACGAAAGCTGGTTTGGTTAAGCCACGTTCTACCGCTTTTTTCGCTACGATACCAGCAGATAGCATTACGCTAGGGTTAGACGTATTTGTACAGGAAGTAATCGCAGCAATCACCACGGAACCTGTTTTCAATTCAGCCTTTTCCCCGTTTGTGTAGGTAACTTCAGCAGAAGTAGAGATCTTCTCATCACTTAGTCCGAAACCACCTTTTTCAATCGGAGTGCGGATGATGGAGTTAAAGGATTCTTTCATATTAGTTAGTTCAATACGGTCTTGTGGACGTTTTGGTCCAGCAAGGCTTGGTACTACTGTAGACAAGTCAAGAGAGAGCGTTTCGGAATAAACAGGCTCTTCTGTGTCATCTGTGCGGAATAAGCCCTGGGCTTTGGTATATGTTTCAACTAGTTTGATCAGATCTTCGCTGCGACCTGTTTGACGCATATAATCTAGAGTCAGATGGTCAACTGGGAAGAAGCCCATTGTTGCACCATACTCTGGAGCCATATTGGCAACGGTTGCACGGTCAGCAAGAGAAATACTAGATAGACCGGAACCATAGAATTCAACGAACTTACCTACAACGCCTTTTTTACGAAGCATTTGTGTGATGGTAAGAGCTAGATCAGTTGCGGTAGATCCTTCTTTTAAAGTACCAGTCAATTTAAAACCAACGACCTCAGGAGTAACGAAGTAAAGCGGTTGTCCAAGCATACCAGCTTCTGCCTCGATACCGCCGACACCCCAACCAAGTACGCCTAATCCATTGATCATTGTAGTATGAGAATCCGTACCTACCAAGGAATCTGGATAAGCAAATGTTTCGCCATTCACTTCGCGATTAGCAACAACAGATGCTAAGTACTCAAGGTTAACCTGGTGAACAATACCTGTAGCAGGTGGCACGACGCGGAAATTATCAAATGCCGTTTGTGCCCAACGTAGGAAGCGGTAACGCTCCTCATTGCGTTCAAATTCTAAATCCATGTTTGTTGCCAAAGAATCTGCTGAACCGAATGAGTCAACCATAACGGAGTGGTCAATTACCAAATCCACTGGGACAAGTGGGTTGATACGGCGAGGATTTCCACCATTGTTTTTCATTGCCACACGCATAGCAGCCAAGTCTACAACCGCAGGTACACCGGTAAAGTCTTGAAGAACGATACGAGCAGGCATTAGTGGAACCTCTTGATTACTGTCACGGCCCTTCGTCCAGTTTGCGAGAGATGTAACATGCTCCTTTGTTATTGCACGATTATCAAATTGGCGAACTGCAGCTTCCAACAAGATTTTAATGGAGAAAGGTAATTTAGATACCTCACCGATTCCTTGATCTTCCAAACCTTGCAAACGATAGTACTTGTAGGTTTTGTCACCTACTTGCATGGACGATTTTACTTTGTACTCATCTTGAAAAGCCAAAAGAATAACCCCCTTCGAGCAAATAAATTCAACTGTTACATAATTCCTTACCCGTTTGTTTCACTAGATGAAACCACGTTTCGTTTCCGTTGCAAATTTATTATACTCGAAAGCGTGTTACTCTTCCACCCTATTTTCACAAAATAGTAACAAAATTACCTAATTACCGATAAATTTGGCGAATAAGCCACGTGCAATGGCAATATCGTCTGTATTTTGAACGAGCACACGCCCGTCTGGGAAAATTACTAGAGTGTAGGAGTCGATGTGGAATCGCAGTAAGAAACGATTCTGTTCCACTGTCCCTAAGGGAGCGAGCCGTTCTGCTAGTTGAGATAAATCAAGTGTAGTTGTTTCACGAGGACTCAGTTGTACCGTATCTCGACCACATAAGGCTGTAGCTAGCTCATCATCAGGGCTAGTCTCCAGAAATTCAAAATTTCGCTGTCCACAAGTAGGACAGTCAGGACGTTTTGCCTTGAGGACTTTGACTTGTTGATGAGTATTATTCCATAAATCGAAATGCTCCAGATGAGGATTGTAGGCATTTGTTGCCTGTAAAAGGATTTTAAAAGCTTCTGTCGCCTGATAGGAGGCAACAACATGTATGATTGGGCCAATTACGCCAGCTGTATCACATGTGGCGGTTGTACCTGGCTTAGGAGCTTCGGGAAATAGACAACGTAAGCAGGGCGTTTCACCAGGGCGAATAGCGGTATATGTTCCAGTCGCGCTGACAGCTCCACCATAAATCCAAGGGATATTGTATTTAACAGCTACATCATTAATGAGATAGCGAACCTGAAAATTATCTGTAGCGTCTAAAATTAGATCAACATCTGATAAATACTTTTCAGCATGAAAAGCAGTAACATCTGCTACGATGGGTTCCAATGCTACATCTGAGTTTATTTTAGATAATTTCTCATAAGCGGCTATCGCTTTCGGCAAGTGTTGTCTTGCATCTTCTTCGTCATACAGCATTTGACGCTGTAAATTGCTTGGTTCCACAAAATCCCGGTCTATAAACCGTACAAACCCGACCCCAGCTCGTACTAGGTGATTGGAGAGCACTGTTCCCAGCGCTCCCATCCCAACAATGACAACACGACTGTTGCGTAAACGTTCTTGTCCAGCTGCACCGATCGGGGTGAATAAGATTTGTCTAGAATATCTTTTCTCATTCATGGTTGTTATGCTCACTCCATCCTAGCAATAAGAAATACACTATTTTTTCTCACTATCCAAGTCAGTAATTGGATTCCAAGGTCCTAGCTGATGACCCTTCCACTCGTTTCCATCCTCCCATATTTCCTTTTTCCATATAGGGACGATTTGTTTTAAACGCTCAATCGCATAGCGACCAGCTTCAAAGGAATCATTACGATGTGGAGATGAAACAGCAATTACTACCGCGATCTCTTCAATCTGTAGATCACCAATTCGATGGTGGATGGCAACACGTATATTTTCCCAGCGTTCATGGATTTCTGCCTCCACTTGTTTAAGCTTTTCAATGGCCATTGGAATATACGCTTCATATGAAAGATAGACAGTACGCTGACCCTGTGTCATTTCACGTACAGTACCGATAAAAGTTAAAATAGCTCCACAGTTACGGTGAGAAACTAGTTTAATTAACGGTTCTACAGAGAGAGGAGCTTCTGTAATTACAAAACGTGGCTCTTCGCCTCCGCTTACAGGGGGAAGAATCGCTACTTCGTCGTTTTCCTTTATAATAGTATGGTGATCGGCATATTCTTGATTTACCGATACAAAGCAACTGGATAGCAGTTCCTTCAAAGCTGGATACTCATGGGGTAGCTTATCGAGTAAATCTTGTACGGTACTGGAATCAGGCAATTCGATCTGTACGTTATTTTGTCCGGCGCGTTCTGCTAAACCGGCGAATAATAATAGGGTAACCTGCATGTCATTAGCCTCTTTTCTTTCGTTCTGCTTACTATTTTCCGTTTCTCTCTTGAACATACCATATCACTATAGCGAAATGAAGGGAGGAAGCTAAGTCGAGTAGCAATCTCTACCCGTTCTCTTTATGGATAAAGAGGAGCGTAACGCGGAAGATAGGCATTAGTGGCAGTGGATGGATTGTTTGAATAGTCAGGTCGTATACATTAACATAAAATAAATGTAGAAAGAACGTTTGTAAAAAAGGAGAAAACGATTATGTCTACAAAAGATCAACTAACACATTTTAATGAACAAAATAGGGCTCGCATGGTAGATATCTCAGATAAAGATGTTACGCGACGTGAGGCGGTAGCTAGAAGCCGGATTGTGATGAAGCCGGAGACCTTGCTACGCATAAAGGAAGGGAAGATCAGTAAAGGGGACGTACTGGCTGTAGCACAAGTAGCGGGCATTATGGCAGCCAAAAAAACCTCAGATATCATTCCAATGTGTCATCCGTTAGCCTTAACGGGCGTAGATGTTACATATGAATACGAGGGTGAGGATACCATTGGGGTATGGGTTAAAGTGAAAACAACAGGTAAAACAGGAGTAGAAATGGAAGCATTGACGGCTGCTAGTGCTGTGACACTCACTGTCTATGATATGTGTAAGGCAATGGATAAGGAAATGATTATTGGTCCTACCTATCTGGTGAAAAAAACGGGTGGCAAGAGTGGGGACTATGAGCGCTTAGAGGGATAGATTTAATTTTGGATGTAGATTAGCCACAGATTAACCTATAAAAGGAGCCACCTTTCCTAGCAGATAGAGAAGGTGGCTGATTTATTATTCGTTTTCCATTTTCATTTTAAGAAGCAGCCCCGTTTTTGCATCTATAGTATTTGCGTCGGTGTTTTCTGGTAAGACAGTATATACCAAACGGGGGCTGCCGTTTTTGGTAGGCAAGATATATGCTAACTGAAACGGATAGGTCTGAATATAGGTCTGTGTAGCCTCTTTAATCGACAGGATGCTGGATTTTTTAGGTAACGATTCTGGATCAAAAGGGCTACCCTGATAATTCGTGATCGTACCTGTATCCATATCAACTGTGACATGGTAAGGATGACTAATCACAGGAATTCCTTCATAGCTAGGATAAAAGGTAAAAGTAATAAAAGACGTATCAATATTTTCTTTGTTGGTGTCCAGATAAAGCTCCTTTATTTGTGTAGGGACGATATACTTGAGTAAAGCTATCGCCTTTTGCTGAGCTTCTACCTTATTGATTTGAGATGAAGTATGATTTATTTCAGGTTTATAAGCATATTCAAGAAGCTGGCCACTGAACGTATTTACTTCAATACGGCCACGCTTTTCCGTGTCATCTTCCCATTGATATATTTGACTTTGTTTATAGGATGAGCTACTCTGCATGCTAAGTTTTTGTGTGTCCACAGTAAACAAATCAGCTAAGATTGTCTGTACTTCTTCTTCGGACTTAGCAGAAAATTGCTTTCTTGAATCAAGGGGGATAATCTTTCCACTTGATTTATCAAGCAATCTATATGAAGAATCTAACCATTCCCCGCTCTTTGCATCGATATACCCATAGATAGCAGGTTGGTATCCCAATACATACTGATTTTCTCCTGTTTGAAAATAAATAAGTCGCATTTCTTTTTCCAAAATTTCGTCCACTTTCGCTATTGGCAATATATCTTTAGGAAGAGGGAAGTGAAGTGGATCAATATCTTCCGTAATATTACCTTTGATAGTAGAATATACGTCTTTCGTTTGGACATCTATTGATAGATTTATATTTTGATCGAGAATAGGAGTATTATGAACCATCCGATAATATACTACTCGGCTTGTAGCTTTTCCTTTAGTACCAACAAAGCTTTGGAAGCTATTGATAGAATCCCCAAGCCTTTGTTTTAGAAAATCGAACGCTATTTGTTCAAACTCAGTCATTTGATTTTGTTTTACAATAGGCACTTCTTTTTTATCGACAACCGACTCTGATATCTTTTCTTTGATTGGATCAGGATCAGGAGTTGTTGGTACTGGCTTTTGATCTCGATCTGGCACCTGGATCGGAGTGGGAGTAGGAACTGGAACAGTTGGACGAATCGTTGGACCTTTTTTCTCTATAGGAGGTTTGGGAATAGAAGGTGACGGTTCGTTATGTAACGGTTCTTTAACAATAGGCTCTGTTTGTGACCATTCCATTGGCTGATGAAGCAGAGGAGAGCCAAGCCATATCACTAACATCATAGTAGCACCAATACAGGATATTTTCGCAGTTCGAATATACCAGATGTGAGCTCGTTTCTTTTTTGCTAGCCTTTTGATAATCGCTACTTCACACTCTTCCACAAATTGAGACCGTGGCTGTAAATCTTCTCTTTGCTTTAAAGCATGTAAGATCTCTTTTTCACTTGGCAAGCTCATCGTATAATCCTCCCATCGTGGGAATAAGACATTTCTTTTGCATAATCTTCAGGGCACGATGGTAATCGACTTTTACTTTTGCCTCACTACACCCTAAAATTTCCGCCGTTTCTTTAATCGAAAGCTCTCGTAAACCGCGGAGGATGATGACCATTCTATGTTTCGGCTTCAGTGACTGAAAGATTTGCTGTAGGTTCTGTTGTAGTTCTTTTTGCTGTAGTTCTTTTTCAGGCAGTCCAAATGTTGCCGGTATTTTTTTTATCCAATAGTCTGAAAAGACATATTTAAACTTTTTTTTACGATAATGGTCGATTGCTGTATAACGAGCAATAGAAAGTATGTATAGCTTTAGTGGAGAACGTCCATCGTAATTTGACAAAGAGCGGAATAGACGAATAAAAACCTCCTGTGTCAAATCCTCTGCTTCGTTTTGATCGCCTGTAAAAAAGACTAGAAATTGATAGATGTCCTGATAATGAGTACGGTATATATGCTGGATATGTTCCTTTTCGTCTTCCGTCAAGGCATAATTCCCCTCCTGGATAAAAGCCATCCCAAACAACAAGGATGGCTTTGTGGAGTGATAGGTTAATTAAGAATTATTTTTCTACTGGTTCCCCTGTAATTCCATTGATACGCACGTCATTGTCTACTGTATAGGCGATATATGCGTCGCCATCGTTTCCAGTTGTGTTTGCAGTTACGTAGACAAGCTTAAGTGGAGTTTCTTTTAGAAAAGCTTTTGTAGCTGTTTCAGCGTCAATAATTGAATCCTTGTCTGGTAGCTTTTCAGAAGTTTCACCTAGTCCGCTAATTCCCGTCACTTTACCAGTAGCACGGTTCACTGTTACTAAATATGAACGGTCAAGAACCAAGATTCCTGCATGGGCTTGATTGATCTCGTAATGAATTACAATATCAGGATCTTTATTTGTTTTCCAAGATTTGTTAATTAATTCCTCTACATCGTCTCCCAAATACTTTTGAATTGTTTTGACAGCTAGCTTTTGACCTTCTTCCGGAGAAATTTTAGCTTTTGTAGCATTCTTATTTTCATCCTCGATTGCTATATCAAGTACTTGATTATCTTTTGTCTCAACCGAAGCAACTGCTTCTTTGTTTTTATACCATGAATATATTTTATTTCCTTTGGATTCTTTTTCAACTAAGGTCAAACCTGTTACATCAAAACCCAATACGGATTGTAGAGCTTCAGCGGCCTCATCAGCTGATTTAGCTACCAATTTTTTACCACTTTGATTTGCCTGATATGGATCAGAGTAGGACGTGTCCTGAAAGGTACTAATCTTTTCTCCTGTCTCAGCATTCACATAAGGAGTAGCAGGGAAGAAATAAACGACTCTTCCATCATCTGCTGAAATGAATGGGAAAATTATGTTAGCTAACGCTTCTTCCGCTTGTTCCTCACTGATTAGTTTTTGGGGATTTGGAAGATCTTCATCAGAACTAGCTGGGGTTCTCTTTTCCATGCCAATAATATCTCCATTTGGATTTACTTGAAGATAATATTGATCATCTTTAAGTTCAATGCCGTTGAGTACACGATTAAAGGAGATATTAATCCAAGCGTGTCTATCACTAGCGCCATCTCCTCCTCCAATTCCAATTCTTTCTCTGACTGTATACTGATCAGCGTCATCACCAAGTAGCTTTTTCAGAAAAGCTTCTCCTTTTTCCTTGGCCATTTCTTTGTCAGCGGGTTCATCAGAATAAACGTCTTCTTTTCTTATATCGAATTTTTGAATAACTCCTGACTCAGAATCAAGTATGATAACAGCCGATGGGAATTTCTTAGCTTTTACTTTAGAAAGAACAACTTTTGTTTTTCCTTCAGAATACGGTAAAACCTCAATTCGAGTGAACTCTTCTAATTCAGGAAGTATTTCAGTCAATTGCTGTACTGATTTTTTTATTACTTTATTTAACTCCTGTAAGGTTTGTACTTTTCCTGTTTCATCTGTAACGGTTTTGGCACTAGCCCATACCGGAGTTGATGAAAGCATAAGTGCTGCCATAAGACTCAAGACTGTTTTATTCGTAGATTTTTTCATAATTATCTTCCTTTTCTTTTAATTTTTCTTGCTCACATACAAGGTCGAGAATAAAAAAAGAAAAGTTACAATTTTTTTTGGAGAGGATATTTTTATAAAAACCGAAACTTTTTTCAGCCGAGTGACAATATAGGGTGTACGCGTTCACTCCCGCGATTGTCGACAGTCTGATGAAAAAGAATGGAACTTTCTATAATTCATACAAAAAAAACAAATCAATTTTTTGAAAAGAGAAATTTTTTGTAAGGAGATACGTATTATCAGATAGACCAATGACAGAAGCTGTATTTAGCATATGTAGCTTTGGAAATTTCTTGATACAAGATAACCATCATGACATAATGTTTCGTATAGCGAAATAAAAACAGTAGGAGGAGGTTGCCGTGATTCTATGAATGAGCTCTCTGATCGATTGATGGACATGTGGAATTTATACATCGGGATTTTTACGCAAGAGCTGGTGAAGAGCGGCATTACTAAACCTCAGATTATGGTGATTCATCAAGTAAAAGATAATCCGAAGACGATTGGAGAAATCAGTAAAAAGCTAGAATTATCCTATAGCACGGTTTCCGGTATCATCGATCGTTTGGAAAAAGCCAACTTGGTGACTCGCAAGCGGGATCATAATGACAGACGCATGGTCTGGGTTTTTCTGGCTCAGGATTTTTCTCAGCTTCAAAATCGATTTCCTCTAATGAAAGAACAGTATTTACCCGAATTATTTGTGGGAATGAAGGAACACGAGCGAAAACAAATTACTCAATCTTTAGAATTGCTCAATCATTATCTAGAGAAAAAATATCATTCCTTATTAAAGGAGAGAGGGAACAAAGATGAACATTTCAAGGTTTGCGATTAATCGACCCGTAACCATCTTGATGCTGGCAGTAGCCGTCCTCATTTTTGGATTCGTGTCGCTACCCAAATTGGCGGTAGAACTCTATCCTAACCTTAACTTACCGGTTGCTGTTGTAGTAACCTCGGTTGAGGGCGGGACACCTGCATCAGTGGAAAAGCTAGTGACAAAACCTGTGGAGGAAGCATTAGGGACTGTTCCTAATGTAAGTAAAATATCGTCGTTTTCCATGAGTGGAGCCTCGCAGGTTATTGTCCAGTTTAACTGGGGCACAAATATGGACCAAGCCACGTTAAACATGCGTGACAAGGTAGATCAAGTGCGCGGAGCATTGCCGGATACGGCTAAATCTCCACGCGTTCTTAAGCTAGACCCAAATAGTGAGCCAATTATGACGTTTGCTTTAACGGGTAGTGATGACATTACGAAGTTAAAAGAATTAGCTGACAATGTTATTAAATCCAGGATTGAACGCATTGATGGGGTTGCTTCCGTTGGTGTCAATGGTGGGAAGGAACGTATCATAGAAGTAACGCTTGATGCTGACAGAATCACTGCTTACGGTATTACTTTGGAACAAGTACAGCAAGCTTTAATGGGTACTAACCTCTCTGGAGCAGCAGGTATGGTGCGTGAAGGGGATAAAAAGCTTAGTATCCGCGTCCAAGGAGAATATACAACGATTAAGGATATTGGTGAAACACCAGTAGTGGTTGGTCCTTCAACCATTCCGCTAAAAAATATTGCTTTTATCGAAGATACGTATAAGGAACAAACACAGTTTAGTTATTATAATGGGAAACCAACTGTAGGAATTTCTGTTACAAAAGCTTCCGGTGGTAACACCATTAAAGTTGCAGATTCGGCAAAAATAGAGATTGAAAAGCTAAAAGAAAATCTGCCACCAGGTACAGAGATTTCCATGATCACAGATTCTTCCCAGTTTATCAAAGATTCAATTTATACAGTTGCGGAGCATGCCTTGATAGGGGCGGCATTCTCGACTATTATCCTGCTATTGTTTTTAAATAGCGTTCGTTCCGTTTTAATTATTGCGGTTGTAATACCAATTTCTGTTATAGCTACCTTCTGCTTGATGTTTTTTACGAATCAGACAATCAACCTGATCTCTCTTAGTGGTCTAACACTTGGACTAGGTTCACTAGTTGACTTCGCTGTCGTTATTTTAGAAAATATTTTCAGACATCGTCAGGAAGGCAAATCGATGTTGCAAGCTGCTCGCTATGGTTCTCAAGAGGTTGGAACAGCAGTCATGGCTTCTGCTCTTGCGCAAATTTGTGTATTCTTGCCGATCATGTTCGTTGAAGGATTAGCATCTCAATTATTCGGACCATTGGCACTAACGGTTGTGTACTCACATATAGCAGCTCTCTTAGCTTCTATTACGCTTGTGCCTATGATGTCTGCACGAATTTTGAAACGCATCCCGGATGAAGAAATCTATCATTCTGGAACGTATCGCGGCTTCAATCCGATCACTTGGTTTAACATTGGCTTTACGAAAATCTCCAATTTCTATGGAGGTTTCCTAAAATGGGCGATCAAGTGGCGTAAGACCGTTTACCTAGCTGTGGCTCTAATGTTTGCCGGTGCTGTGGTATTGACACCATTTATTGGAGCGGAATTTATTCCATCCATGGATCAAGGAAAAATTACTGTCGCTGCTAAATTAGCTAGCAACACGCAGATTCAGGAAACGGAAAAAGTGATTAGTGAACTTGAAGGTATCGTGAAAAAGGTACCAGAGCTAAAAGAATTGTATGTATCCATTGGGAGTGCAGGTGCATCTGTGTTAGCGAATAGTGCTACCAATCGTGGAGAACTACAGCTTACACTAGTAGATACAAAGGAACGTACACGTACAACAGACCAAGTCATTGAAGATTTACGGAACCAGGTCAAAGGTATACCTGGTGCAGAAATTACTGTCAAACATTTGGATGGCAATGGTGGTATGGGCGGTACACCACTTGAAATAAGCTTACGTGGTGATGATTTAGATGTTCTAGATGATATCAGTAATATCATCTTGGGTGTTGTCAACAAAGTTCCTGGAACAGCAAACGTAACCACTTCTTTAGAAGAAAAAGATCGGGAGTTCCAAGTGGTAGTCGATCGTGAAAAAGCAAGTCAATATGGCCTAAGTACACAACAGGTTCTATCATATGTACGGACGGCTTTTGAAGGGCAAACCTTAACTCGTTATCAAACAGGTGATGATGAGGTGGATGTAAAAGTTCGATTGCCAAAAAGCATTCAGGATGAACCAAAGCATTTAGAACGTCTAACCGTTACAACTCCTAGCGGGGCACAAGTATCAATTGGTGCGATTGCTAAAGTGGAAAAAGTGGAAGTAGCACAAATGGTTAAACGTGCGGATCAAACTCGTGAGGTTTCAATTACTGGTGATACTAGTGGTCGTGACCTGAACTCGATTATGACTGAGGTACAAGGAAAATTAGCTCAATTAAACCTTCCAGACGGTTACCATATCGAATATGGCGGTCAGTCTAAAGATATGGAAGAATCCTTTGGTAGTTTAGGTCTTGCCATTCTCTTGTCTATTGTTCTTGTTTACATGGTTATGGCAAGCCAGTTTGAGTCTCTATTTAGTCCGTTTATCATTATGTTCTCTGTGCCGCCTACTTTTATCGGGGTTGTGGTTGGATTGTTTGTGACAGGTCAACCATTGTCAGTACCAGCCCTAATCGGTTATATCTTGTTAGTGGGTATTGTCGTAAATAATGCGATCGTTCTCATGGATTACATTATTACGGCTCGTAAAGATGGTTTAGATCGAGATGAAGCTATCTTAAAAGCAGGTCCGATTCGTCTGCGTCCGATTATGATGACTACGTTAGCGACTGTGCTAGCGATTACTCCACTAGCATTTGCGGGTGGTTCCGGTAACGAATCACAAGCTCCAATGGCAGTGGTAGTTATTTTCGGCCTAACATTCTCCACGCTAATCACTCTTGTACTTGTACCTGTCGTATATGTCACTTTTGATAACTGGGGTCGTAAGTTCAAGAATCGTTTTAATCGGAAAAAGAAGAATAATACGCCAACTGTAGTAGAAGAAGTGTAATGAGGTAAAGGAGGATTAACAATGATAAAAAGTAAATGGGGCTTACCGCTGATACTCGTTGTTGCTTTGACAGCAACGGGGTGCACGGGCGAAGAACCCGCTGCAGCTCCACAAGTTGCTGAGGCGGAAGCGCCAACTCCGGTGCAAATAAGCCCAGCAATAGAAGATTCAATCGCTTCAGGAGCAGGTTATACTGGTAAACTGGCACCGAGCCAAGAAGTAAAACTTTCGCCAAAAGTTCCGGGTAAAATTCAAACCTTATCTGTTAAGCTAGGTCAATATGTACAAAAAGGATCTGTATTATTTACGCTAGATCAAGATGACCTCAGAAATGCGGTTCGTCAGGCGGAAGCCCAGTATCAGGTATCGGTAGCAGGCCTCAGCCAGAGTGGTACTAGCACCACTCAATCTGTTGAAACAGCAAAGAATGCAATGGCGCAGGCAGAGCGTGCTTATCAGGACGCTAAGCGTGAGGCCACTCGAAGCCAAGAGCTATTTAATCAAGGAGCTCTCTCCCAGCAGCAGAATGAACAAGCGCAAGCAGCATTGAAAAATGCGGAAACCGCTTTTAATAATGCAAAGGTGGATTATAATTCTGCTTCCAAAAAAACAGGAATCGTGGTTTCAGAAGCAAATGTTAACCAAGCGAGGGTTGCGCTTGCTAGCGCACGTGAACAGCTGAGCAATTCAACTGTAACAGCACCAATCTCTGGTTACGTATCTCAGATAGGCGGACATGTGGGAGAAATGGCTACAGGGCAAGCTCCAGTGGTTGTCCTGGTTAATACCAATCCACTCTTAGTAAAAGCAAACCTTTCAGAGGATGAAATTACTAAGATAAAAGTAGGGGATCGCACAACGGTTGAATTAACTGCCTTGAATAAAAAAATCGAGGCTACCATTACTGCTGTAAGTCCTACAATGGATCAACAATTAAAAGCATATCCAATTGAAATTACCGTGCCAAATCCTAAGAATGAATTAAAGGCAGATATGGTTGTAAATTTAAAAATCCAATCTGCTTCTAGTAAAGTTCAGAAGGCTGTTGCCATTCCACGCAAAGCTGTATTCGATGAAAATGGCAAAAAGTATATATATAAAGTGGAAGGCGATATAGCTAAGAAAGTAGCTGTAGAGACAGGCGAGGAATCAAGCGAACTGATTGAAATTAAAAAAGGTGTTTCTTTGGGAGAAAAAGTTGTAATCAGAGGTCAGTCCATGCTTAAAGATGGAGGAAAAGTTGAGATTCAAAAAATGGATTGACAGAATCAGCTACACTAACTAGTATAAAATCATTGTTACACAAACGACTCCTTTCTTTGCTTACAAAAGAAAGGGGTCTTTCTCTTACAAATCAAAAGGTTGTTTTTACCTACATAAATGTCTGTTTACTCTGAAAAAAGAAAGTAGGGAAAGCGATGCGTATCACGCCTGCTTCCATGATGGAACAGTTACCCACCCAATTTTTTTCAACATTGGTAGCAAAGGTTAACAAGGTGATTAGTGAGGGGCATGATGTTATTAACTTGGGACAAGGAAATCCTGATTTACCGACACCTTCACATATTGTAGAAGAACTAGCAAAACAGGCGAAAGACCCTTTGCATCATAAATATCCACCTTTTCAGGGACGGTTGGAATTAAAGCAAGCCGTAGCCCACTGGTATAAGCAGGAATTTGATGTAGACCTTGATCCAGAAGAGGAAGTAGCGATTTTATTTGGTAGTAAGACAGGACTAGTAGAGATTTGTCAGGTATTGATGAATCAAGGGGATGTCGCCTTGGTACCTGATCCTGGCTACCCGGATTATTGGTCAGGAGTAGCTGTGGTAGGCGGACGTATGGTGCCCATGCCCTTGAAAGCAGATAATCAGTTTTTACCTGACTACGGTCAATTAAATGCGGCTGATTTAGAAAAAGCAAAACTGATGTTTTTAAACTATCCGAACAATCCAACGGCAGTCACGGCACCTTACGAGTTTTATAAGGAAACCATCAAGTTTGCTCGAAAGCATGAAATTGTCGTTTGTTCTGATTTTGCTTATGGGGCCATTTCCTTTGATGGAAAGAAACCAGTAAGTTTCATGCAGGTTCCTGGTGCTAAAGAGGTAGGAGTTGAGTTTTATACCCTGTCCAAAACCTATAACATGGCGGGCTGGCGTGTAGGAGCAATGGTAGGAAATCGCGAGCTGGTGAAGCTAATCAACACTTTGCAAGATCATTACTTTGTAAGCTTATTCGGAGCTGTCCAAATGGCAGCAGCTAAAGCAATGACTGATTCTCAAGACTGTGTCCGCGAGTTGGTGGCTACCTATGAAAGTCGACGAAACGCTTTGTATACAGCGTTGCATGAAATCGGCTGGAAGGCGAAACCATCACAGGGATCGTTCTTTGCTTGGCTTCCGATTCCGGCGGGCTATACATCTGCTGAATTGGCGGATGAGCTCTTATTTAAAGCACATGTAATGGTTGCCCCTGGGATAGGCTTTGGAACACATGGTGAGGGATACGTACGTTTAGGACTGTTGAACACGGAGGAGCGCTTGCGTGAGGCTGTGAAACGTATTGAGAAGCTACAATTGTTTACGAAATAGGCTTCAAAGCAAAAGACAGAAAAAATAATAGAGGATCATATACCAAAGCTCACATGGCGATAAAAATATCGCTAGTGAGCTTTTTGTTTAGGTTGATTTATTCAGATATACATATATTTTTTACTTTTAGATAAACATTGTTTACATTATGTCAAAAATATATTACATTTAAACAAAAGGATGTGGTTTCTTGGAAAAGGAAGGAAGAATTCGAAATGAATTACTTGTGCTACGTGCAAAGAAACGATGGTCGCAAAAAGAGGTAGCAGACAAATTAGGAGTTAGTAGACAAACGATTGTTTCATTAGAAGCAAACCGCTATAATCCTTCTCTTATGCTAGCCTTTAAAATTGCTCAATTATTTGAGGTTGATATAAATGAAGTTTTTCAATATGAAGTAGATAAGGGAGATGTGCCAGAATGTTAGAAGTTATATTTGTTTTACTTGTAATTACCTATGTAATTTCGGTTTCATACACCGTTGCTTTTACGAGATCAGAAGGAAAAGATGAACGTGGTAAACAAATTCTGACCAATGGATATACATTAGGGTATTCCATTGCAGTGATCGGAATCCTTCTTTCCTTTTTGACAGCAAAGCTATCATTTATTTCCGTTGGATACAAAGTTGCTTTAGATTTTGCTTTAATGTCTATTTGGGTCTCTGGCATTTTTATTGCTGTTTATATTTTCTATAAAAATAAAACTGCCTAACAATAAGACCCTGTGGATGGTTTTATTTGTATTAGGGTACAAAGATGTTTCACTGTTGATAGATATTGGAGTATTTTTACAGATTAAACCTGATGTATTGGGGAGAAACTGCATTGTAAGTAGATAAAAACGTTAATTACAATCTCAATATTGACTAATAATGATTTTCATTATACGATACAAATAAAGTTGATAATGAGTCTCATTAGCAGATAAGATAAGAATAGGAGTGAATTTTCGATGACGAGATACCAGATTAACGGTTATACCGATATGTATACGGTTGTATCCAACGAGCGTAAAATAGGTGGCGCAGTAGAAGCTGATACCATCAAGCTTCGCTCTGGAGAAGAGTATAAAAATGCGGTGATTACTCGTCTAGAAATGTCTGACTCTCAGTTCTGTTCGTTGGGATTTGTTACAGAAGAGGGAAAACGTCTAATCGTTCATATTCAGGATATCAGCATGGTGATAGATGCCCGTCATGTCAATGTTTGTGAGTTAGTAAATCAACATATGCGCGAACAAAAAGTGGGCGAACGACTTAAACATTTAAAACGTCTGTGTGAATTAAACGAAGGAAGCTGTACCTTGCCTTTCTGTGAAGAGGTAGATGTCTTAGTCTGTGATATTGGTTATGAAACAGCGACTAGCCACGTAGACATCCCGTTCTTACATACAACTGATCTTCAAAAAATCGTTCGGATTGCGTAATCAGTTCCAAATATAAGAATTTCTACCTTAGGGTCGTACCTAAGGTTTTTTCATCCTTATCAAAAACTGAAAATTCAAACTAAAAAAACATATTGTTGATGAAGAAATAAAAAGAGAGATAGCCCCGACTACAACCAAACGGCTATCTCTCTTTCTTGTATACATCGTATATCTATTTATTCTTCTGTCGTTTCTAATGTGCAAATTGCACTTGGACGCTTAATACGGAGGACAGCACACTCATAAACGCGCATTAGGCTGTTCATTTGTTCGTCTCCTAAGAAAGCTGAATCAAAATCCTCAGCAATTGCAAGGTCTAGGTTATGTCTTCCTGTTGCTACTAGAGCACCACCTTTGATTACCGGAGATTGGAAAACACCATCTGTAACTAGGTTGCGAATGTGGTCTATTTCAAGGACATTAGTACCTTTGTGTACACGATGGAGCAACGAATACAGCTCTGGAGATACAACAAGGGCATATGGACCGCTGTGCCCCATTTTTAATAGCTTGTTACGAGCTTCTACGATATCAGCAAAAGCATTTCCTGATTCCATCCAGTCGCTCTTAATATGCGTAAGACGCCCTTTTACATTCATGATACCTGGGAGGTCAAACTCAGGGTTACCATTAAAGATCAGATCATCTTCCATAAGAGCGCAGCTGCTGGCAGCATTAGCAGCAGGGCTAAGATCAATTGGCATACCCAATGTGCGCGCTTGTGCCATATCACGCCAGTATAGCATGAAATCTTTGTATACGATCGGAATCGTTAAGCTAACTCTTTTACTTGGTTGCGTTAATTCTAGTGATTCGCCACGCAAACTCATATTTCCAAAACGAGATTCATCATAAATATCGTTAGTAATGGTTTGAATACCTTCTCCTAGTGGACCATAAATGTCAATGAATCGACGGCCTACCAGTTGACGACGAGACATTTCAACAATAGTTTCATCTAATTGACGCCATTCTTCCTTAGACAATGGGGAGTCTGGGAATTTCTGTGATTTATCCATAAAATCCTCCGATCTTAACTTTTCTCTTATACATGACGATTGAGATGACGCAGACTTCCAACTGTAAGTCCTTTTTTCACAACAGCGCTATCTGCTGAGTGGCCGTGAGTGTCGGCATGTACAGCTGCTGACTGCTTAGCGCTGCCAGAATCTTGCAATGCAGACGAAGCCTCAAAGTGATTAACCTGGTGGATATCATGGCCATGGTCATGATCATGTGTGTCCACTTTTGCAGGAACGACATCGGAAAATTTTTCACTCAACTTCACCATGATTTCTTTGGTTGCTAAATAATCTTGATGTGTGTTTTCACGCATGTTATCTAGCTTTAAACGACTAGGCTCGTCTGTAAATTCATACAGGGCTAATTCCAAATGCTCACGGAAATTGTGTAGACCAAATCGTTCTAAATTTAGGTCAGAGAGCAAATGAGACAGTTCGCGATCACTCAGTTGGTCTAGATTTTTCTCCTGAATAAGTAAAGACAAACGCGGGACGAGATCATGCAAGCGTTCTTCCCGTTGTTCTTCTTCTTCGGAAATGTGATGATAGTAAAGCTTCATATGTTCATCCCTAGCATGATCGATTAAAGGCTGAACCATGGTGCGAAAAACATTGATGCCTTCTAATGTGCGGGTAAAGATGGTGTGGAGCTGCTTGATTTCTTGCAACATTAACTCCCACCTCCTTTTTTAAGAATTAGTGATAGCCTGATTATAACCGTGGGAAAACCATCCAATCAAGGACGGAGCTGTAGCTTGTAAAAATAGTGTGAACAAACGAGAAAAAAATAGTACAGAGTATTGTCAAACTTAATTGGGAATGATAATATTTATCAATAAGAATGATATTTATTCTCAATTAACTTTTTGCTTCAGAGACATATAACGAATAAACAGTGAGCGAACTGTTTTTGACCATCAGAGTCATATGAACATATTATCTAAAGGAGGATTTTTATTATGTCTATATTAATTATCGGTGGGGATAGGTTAGGTAACATATTACAAATACTTGAAGAGGTTGGGTATAAAAAGATCCACCATATTACAGGTAGAAAAAGCTCAGAGACCAGTTTAAAAATCCCATCTGATGTGAAAATGATTTTAGTCTTAACCGATTTTGTTAATCATAACTTAGCGAAAAAAATCAAATCCAAAGCCAAAGATAAGCAAGTACCTATTTGTTTTTGTAAACGTTCTTGCTCGGCTGTATCTCAAGTGCTTCAAATGCAAACCGTTAGTGCTTAATTGATCAAAATAACCACCCAATCTTTAGAAATTACATACGCGCATATTTTCCTCCCTATCAGGACATAATAAAAAAGAACGAACTTGATAATTGTGGGAGGTGGGTGAGAAGATGGAACAGGATAAATATCTTAGTGAGATGCCATTTGCAGAGTTAGACTCTGCTCAGTTACAACAATTAAAACAAATCGAACAAGAAATAAACACTGAAAGCGATCAGGAAGTCTATCTGATTGCGTTTTCTAAAAACCAGGAAGTGTAATCAGTAGCTTCTCGTACTATGATAATGGATATTAAAATGAGAAACTCATTTTTTATAGAGAATAAAAAGCAAAATGGATCGCAAATGGTTCCATTTTGCTTTTTTTTGTGAAAACGCTTTTTCATAGTAATACTGTGCTACGTTTCAACTGTAGTATGATTGATTTTATGATTTTTTGTTCAGAAATGAAAAGAAATTCAAAAAAATTAATTGATTATAAAGAGAAGATGGATTATTATAATAAAAAATTAAATTCGTCTCAAAAATCTAAAAAAGGTATGAATTAAGGAGAAAAAAGGCAACACTTAGACGAAATTAGGTGATGAACAAGGTGGAAGAGGTAAAAGCACAGCGATCTTTATACTCCGATTTAGACGACCTAGACTATCAGATTGTAACCCAGCTACAGGATAATGCTCGACTTCCTTTTACACAGATTGCAAAAGAGCTAGGCGTAGCTGAAAAGACAGTGCGTATCCGTGTCCAGCAAATGCAGGAAGAAGGTATTTTGAGCTTGGTAGGAGTAGTTAATCCGATTAAGGCTGGCATCCTTGTACAGACGATGATTCAAGTGGCTGTTGAGAATAACATGCTCGAGCATGTCATTGATGTCATGGAGCATACGCATGAAATCCGGCTTTTAATTTTAACATCTGGTGACTATCAACTGCTGCTTCAAGTATTTACAAGAGATCATAATGAATTGTCTGATTTTTTAGTACAAAAGCTAAACAAGATCAAAGGGATTACAAAAACGAATGTAATTGTGGAGCTTAAAGTGCTGAAGTCTAAATTGAAATTTATTCGGTAGGAGTAGAAGCAATACAGCAATTTTCTCAGCTTTATGAAAGAGAGTTGCTGTTATCTTAAAAAGACAAAATATTTCGTTAAACTGAAATATCTAGAAAAGGAGAGAATATCATGGGTTCAAGAAAACTTTTTCAAAGTGCAGCTCTTGTTCTGTTAGGGAGTACCCTGTTGCTCACTGGCTGTGGAGGGGCTGGCGATTCAGCTACGAAAGAAAGTGTTCAAGCTAACAAGACGGCTTTGAAAACACTGACAATCGGTTTAAAGGCAGACCCGCCTAGTCTTGATCCGATGGGTTCAACCTCGCTGTATGATCGTTATGTTCAGAATAGTGTGTATGATAAGCTGTTTGACCTTGATGAGAACGGAAAGATTATTCCGATGCTGGCTACCTCTTATGAAGTTTCGCCAGATGGGCGTATGTACACATTAAAAATAAAAGAAGGGGTAACGTTTCAGGACGGAACCAAATTTGACGCTGAAGCAGTGAAATTTAACCTAGATCGGTATAGAGAAGAAGGATCGAAACGGAAAGGTGAGTTGAAATTTGTTACAGATGTAAAAGTAGTAAATCCAACGACCGTACAAATCATGTTACAGAAGCCGTTCTCACCGCTGATCTCTATTTTTACAGATCGCTCTGGAATGATGGTGTCACCGGAAGCTGTAAAAAAATCGGGAAAGGACTTTCTGAATAATCCGGTAGGCTCTGGTCCCTACAAGTTTGTGGAACATGTAAAAGGAGATCATGTAACGCTCAAAAAGAACGAGAAATATTGGAACGGAGAAGTAAAGCTTGACACAATTAACTATAAGGTATTTACCAACCAGACGGCTGCCGTTCAAAATCTTCGTTCTGGTATGTTAGACATCGTGGATGAGCTTCCGGTAAAAGAGATTCCGGGATTAGAAAAGGATGAAAAATTTGCGGTAGTGGCAAAAGCAAATATGGGCTATCAAGGACTTCATCTGAATGTAACAAAGGAACCCTTCACAAACAAATATCTTCGTCAAGCTGTTGACCGTGCGATTGATCGTGAAGCAGTGGTGAAGGTTTTGTTTGATGGGTATGGGTTGCCAGCGCGTACTCCATTCTCCCCGGGTAGTTTAGCCCATGGGGAATCTGATACCGTAAAAAAACCAGATGATAGAGAGATTAAAGCGTTGCTAGAACAAGGTGGGAAGCCTGAGGGGTTCTCCTTTACGTTACAAATCGCAACCTCACCTGCCAATGAACAATTCGGTGCAGTTCTGCAAAACATGTTGAAAAAATACAATATCGACATGAAGCTGGAAAAGGTCGAGTATGGGACAATGCTGGAAAACGGTGATAATGGAAACTTTCAAGCTCTGCAGCTAGGTTGGTCAGGACGTCTTGATCCAGATCAGAATATTTACGATTTCCATGTAACAGAAGCCCCTAATAACAAAAGTCGCTTATCTAATCCAGAGGTGGATCAATTGTTAAGTGATGCTCGCAGTGAATTAGATGAGCAAAAACGTAAGGCCCTATACGATAAAGCAATGGCGATTTTGCAAGACGAAGCACCATACATCTACATCTATCACAACTATGATAAATTTGGATTGTCCAAAAAAGTAAAAGGCTTTACCTATGTACCAGATGGGATTATTCGTACTGCCAAATTAGATAAAGAGTAACTTTTTTGACAGGAGAGGTGATTTAACATGATGTTTGTAATAAAGCGTCTGTTGCTTACAATTCCCATTCTGCTCCTGGTTTCTATCATGACCTTTTCATTGATTCATATGATCCCGGGTGATCCCGCTCGGGTGATTTTGGGTCAAGAGGCAACACCAGAAGCATACGAGGCTTTGAGGACTGAGCTAGGCTTAGATAAGCCAATCGTTGTGCAATATGTGAGTTGGCTAGGTCATGTAGTGACTGGGGATTTGGGGATTTCGATTACCGATAGAGTTCCAGTGAGTGAATTGATTGCCCAACGATTGCCGGCCACTATTGAGCTTACAATTGGCACGTTTTTATTTGCTTTAGTCATTGCTGTGCCAACCGGGATTTTAGCGGCTGTTCGTCGCAATACGTGGATAGATTATGCATCTTCCTTTACCGCATTGGGTGGCATGAGTATACCTAGCTTTTGGCTAGCGATGATGGCTATCATCTATTTTTCCGTAGAGAATCAATGGCTTCCTTCCTCCGGTTATGTACCTTTTTCTGAAGATCCCAAAGCGAATGTAATGGCTATGATTCTTCCCTGTATGGTGACAGGGCTTCGTGAATCAGCAATGCTCATGCGAATGCTACGCTCGTCATTGGTAGAAGTGGTACATATGGATTTTGTCCGAACCGCGAAAGCCAAAGGATTGAATGAGATAAGAATGATTTTAGGACATGCACTACGTAACGCATTAATCCCTGTTGTTACTACTTCAGGATTGATGATTGCCGGGCTTTTAGGTGGGCTTGTTATTACGGAATCCATTTTCTCGATTCCCGGATTTGGGAGGCTGATTGTGGAGTCTGTTTTCAAACGGGATTACGTAACTGTACAAGGTGCGATACTGGTATCTGCTGTATTGGTTGTGGCGGTCAACTTATTGGTTGATTTACTGTATGCAGTCATTGACCCTCGTATTAAGGCGGGCAAGGGGGTAGAAGGATAATGAAAAAAGTGAAGCTGTTCATGCGTTCGGGTCTTGGTGTAATGGGAGCTATGATCATTTTAGCGTTGATGATCTGTGCCGTTTTTTCAGGAGTTATTGCTCCATTTGATCCTAACGCACAGGATTATGAACAAATTCTCGTACAACCAAATGCCCAGCATTGGTTTGGAACAGATGATCTTGGTCGTGATATATTCTCCCGTATTATCTATGGGGCACAAATTTCAATAAAAGCAGCGATTGTCTCAGTAGGAATCGCCATGCTAATAGGGGTGCCTATTGGATTATTTACAGGCTATTATCGTGGCTTTTGGGACGAATGGATTGTAATGCGTGTGGTAGATGCTATGCAAGCTTTCCCATTTTTGATTTTAGCTCTAGCGATTTCTGCTGTGCTTGGAGCAGGTTTTGGAAATGCGATGCTAGCCATTGGAATTGGATTTGCACCAGCTTTTATTCGTATTACACGAGGGCAGGTTCTCTCTCTGCGAAATATGGAGTATGTACATGCAGCTAAATCCGTTGGCGTAAAAGATAGTCGAATTATTTTTGCACATATTTTACCTAATGCATTAAGCCCCATTATTATTCAGGCTACGCTCGCTATGGCATCGGGCATTCTGGCGGAAGCGTCTCTTTCTTATCTAGGTTTAGGTGTTCAGCCACCGACGCCATCTTGGGGTAGTATGTTAAATCAAGCACAATCGTTGTTAAGTGTGGCACCATACGCCACATATTATCCGGGTTTGGCTATCTTCGTGGTTGTACTAGGCTTTAACCTTCTAGGGGATGGCCTACAGCTATATCTAAACCCGAGAACGCGCAAATAAGGAGGGAAGCGTGATGTCGGTTATTTTAGATGTACAAAACCTTGTAACAACCTTTCAAACCGACAATGGCAAGGTAGCTGTTGTGGATGGTATCGACTTTCAGATTAAGCAAGGCGAAACTCTTGGAGTAGTAGGAGAATCAGGATGTGGAAAGAGTGTAACCAGTCTTTCAATTATGGGTCTTTTAGCACGAAATGGTAAATCGGAAGGTCACATTATATTCAATGGTGAAAACTTATTACAACTATCGGAAAGAAATATGCAAAAGGTCCGCGGTAATGATATTGCAATGATTTTTCAGGAGCCAATGACCTCTTTAAATCCATTGCATACGGTAGGAAAACAAATTGAGGAAGCTGTTATCCTTCATGTAAAAATAGGCAAGACAGATGCGAGGGCACGAGCGATTCAGATGCTAAAAGCTGTAGGAATGCCGCGTGCGAATGAAATTTATGATGAGTACCCCCATCAATTATCAGGGGGAATGAGGCAGCGTGTGATGATCGCTATGGCGATGGCCTGTGATCCCAAATTGATTATTGCCGACGAGCCAACAACGGCTTTAGATGTAACCATTCAGGCACAAATACTAAATTTAATGCAGGATGTAAAAGAAAAAACAGGCACATCTATCATGTTAATTACCCATGATCTTGGAGTTGTAGCTGAGATGTGCGATCGAGTTATTGTGATGTACGCGGGGCAAGTAGTGGAAGAGACCGATGTCGAGACCTTGTTTGATGAACCGCTTCATCCATACACAGTTGGCTTGATGCAATCCATACCCGACTTAGATAAAGAGAAGGAATATTTAGACACAATACCAGGCGCTGTCCCTCTTGCCCATCAAATGCCAAAAGGTTGTCGCTTTTCGCCACGTTGTTCTAAAGTGATGGCTATCTGTCGACAAGAGCAACCTCCGTTACTCGAATTACCTAAACATAAATGCCGCTGTTGGCTGTACCAGGAGGTGTCAAGATGACACAACCATTATTAGAAGTAAAAAATTTGAAAAAATACTTTCCAATCCAAGCAGGATTTTTAAACAAAACAGTAGGGCATATAAAAGCCGTTGATGGCATTGATTTAACAGTCTATTCTGGGGAAACGCTGGGCATCGTAGGGGAATCAGGCTGTGGGAAATCCACCACAGGTCGAACTATTTTACGTTTATTAGAGCCTACTGACGGAGAAGTTTGGTTTGATAACAAAGATTTAGCGAAGCTCTCGAAAAAAGAAATGCGCCGGATGCGTAAAGATATCCAAATGATTTTTCAAGATCCTTTTGCATCGCTAAATCCACGTAAAACGATTAAGCAGACGTTGATGGAATCACTTAATGTCCATGGAATCGGTACGAAGGAAGAACGATTAAAACGTTTAGAAGATATGATACAGGTGGTAGGACTACGTCCAGAGCATTTGGCCCGCCATCCCCATGATTTTTCAGGGGGGCAACGTCAAAGGATTAGCATTGCTCGGGCGCTGGTGGTGAATCCTAAGCTAATTATAGCCGATGAGCCGGTGTCTGCTTTGGACGTATCTATTCAGTCACAGGTTTTAAATCTACTGAAAGATTTGAAAAAAGACTTTCAGTTAACCATGCTATTTATTTCCCATGACTTATCAGTGGTCAAACACCTGTGTGATCGGGTAGCAGTTATGTATTTAGGACGAGTGGTAGAAATTGCTGACAAGAACTCTTTGTTCACAAATCCTCGTCATCCGTACACAAAGGCTCTGTTATCCGCTATTCCTAAAGCAAATCCGAAGGTGAAGCGTGAACGCATCTTGTTACAGGGGGACCTGCCAAGCCCAGCAAATCCACCAAGTGGCTGCACCTTTCATCCAAGATGTCACTATGCAACAGACTTATGTAAAACAACACCCCCCACCTTAAAAGAAGGAATTCAAGGGCATATGGTTTCGTGTCATTTCGTTGAAGAAATCTTATAGAGATAGGAGGAGAGAAAATGGTTTATTGGCAATTATTTTTAGCGTTCTTCCGAATTGGCATTTTTGGATACGGTGGTGGCCCAACCATGATTCCGTTAGTGCATGCGGAGTGCGTAAAGAAATACAAATGGGTTAGCGAAGAGGAGTTTGCCGATAACTATGCACTTGGCAATACCTTACCGGGACCGATTGCCACCAAAATGGCTGCATATGTCGGGTACAAAGTAAAAGGGTGGCTTGGTGCCACCATCGCTATCTCAGCCATGGTCTTTCCTGTCCTCTTACTGATGGTTATCCTTATGCAGTTCGTAAATGTGCTGAAAACCTCTGAGACAGTACGGGGTATGATCGAAGCCATCCAGCCAGTCATCGCGGTCATGATGGTGGTAATGACCTATGACTTTTTTAAAAAGGGCTGGAATGATAGTAAAAAAAGGAAAGAAAAGCAAGGCTTTCTGGCGATGTTGTTCATTTCAGTGATTGCGTTAGTTCCTTTTCAAATTCACCCGGGTTTGTTTGTTGCCATTACCTTAGTGATCGCTTTTGCGTATTCCACCTGGCATACCAAACGACAAAAGAACCAGCAACAAATTTAAACAAAGGAGTCTAACGATATGATTTATGTACAGATTTTTTGGGCATTTTTTATTACTAATATTCTGGGCTATGGGGGAGGGCCTCCGAGCATCCCTCTCATTCAAAATGAAGTCGTTTCTCATTATAAGTGGATGACAGTTGAGGAGTTCGGGGAAACGTTAGCATTAGGGAATGCCCTACCTAGCCCAATTTCCACCAAGCTAGGTGGTTATATTGGTTATCAAGTGGCAGGTATTCCCGGAGCTCTGGTAGGTTTGTTTGCTACGATTGCCCCGACTGCTATTGCTATGATTGCTTTATTAGGCGTATTTCATTTATTCCGCCAAGCACCACAAATCAAAGCTATGACACACTCTATTCGTCCAATCGTTACCGTTTTGCTTGGTACGTTGGCTGTTCAATTTCTTCTTGGTTCCTATGAACAAATTGGCTTATGGCACACGCTAATACTAGGTGGTGCATCTTATTTTTTGATGGAAAAACGTAAGATCCATCCGGCCTTCGTTATTTTACTGGCGATGGGGTACGGAGGATTTTTTATTAAATAGTAGAGGCAAAACACAGAATTGATGACTGAACATACCGGAGGCACATTTATGCACAAATTCGATTCACTATCCTATCCATATGCTTCAAAACGAATGGCGACCTATGGGAGAAAAGGAATGGTTGCAACCTCACAGCCACTTGCTGCACAGGCAGGGTTAGATATTTTAAAAAAGGGTGGTAATGCGATCGATGCAGCCATTGCTACAGCTGCTTGTTTGACAGTGGTAGAACCTACCTCGAACGGGATTGGGGGAGACGCCTTTGCACTCGTTTGGGTAAAGGATAAATTACATGGTCTAAATGCTAGTGGCTGCACACCGGCATTGATTTCAAGAGAGGCAGTAAAGGCAGCAGGACACGAGAGTATGCCGACATATGGATGGACACCGGTGACTATCCCGGGAGTTCCAGCAGCTTGGGCTGAACTTTCAGAACGTTTCGGTAAATTATCCTTAGTTGAGGTATTGCAACCCGCTATCGATTATGCTGAAAATGGATACCCTCTTTCGCCTACACTAGCTAAATATTGGAAGATAGCCTACGATAAATTTAAACAAAATGGCCAGGGAGAAGAATTTCAAGCTTGGTTTGAGACGTTTGCACCTGAAGGGCGCCCACCCCAAGTCGGAGAAATTTGGAAATCAGTGGCACATGCACAAACATTACGTGAGATTGCAGAAACGAAAGCAGAATCGTTTTATCGAGGCGAGCTTGCTGAGAAGATGGATGCTCACTCGCGGAAATATCAAGGCTACTTACGTAAAGAGGATTTATTTCGCTTTAAAGCAAAGTGGGTAGATCCGATTAAGGTTAATTATCGAGGATATGATATCTGGGAAATCCCCCCAAATGGTCAAGGACTTGTGGCGTTAGTAGCGCTAAATATTTTAAAAGGTTATACGTTTGCGGAAAGAGACACCACTGACAGCTATCATAAGTCATGGGAAGCAATGAAGCTGGCCTTTGCCGATGGGCTACGCTATATTACCCAGCATGACAAAATGAAAGTAAGCATTGATGAATTACTGTCAGATGAATATGCGGCAAAACGTCGAGAGCTTATCACAGATAAGGCACAGCTACCTGAGGCTGGAGAACCGGCGAGTAGTGGTACGGTCTATCTAGCAACAGCTGATGAGGAAGGGAATATGGTCTCTTTTATTCAGAGTAACTACATGGGTTTCGGTTCAGGAATCGTCATTCCAAATACGGGGATTGCCATGCAAAATCGTGCTCATACCTTCTCGCTTGACCCTCAGCATGATAATTGCTTAGAGCCTAGTAAACAAACCTACCATACCATTATTCCAGGTTTTATTACAAAAGGAGAACGTGCAGTAGGTCCCTTTGGTGTCATGGGTGGATTTATGCAGCCTCAAGGTCATGTGCAGGTAGTTATGAATATGATCGACTTTCAGTTAAATCCACAAGCGGCGTTGGATGCCCCTAGATGGCAATGGACTGAGGGCAAAACAATTGAATTGGAGAGTTCCTTTCCCGAACACTTAGCGCTTACACTAGAGGCTATGGGACATGTAGTCAAATATATAGTGGGTTCAGGAGGATTTGGGCGTGGTCAGATTATTATTCGTGACGAGAAGGGTGTATTAATAGGAGGTACAGATCCACGAACCGATGGAGCTGTGGCTGTCTGGTAAACAACAAAGAGGAGTGAACCTCATAGATAATTTTAGATACAGCAAAAAAGGGGTTGCCAACTCTCTGGGGTGAGATGGCAACTCTTTTTTGATGACACGTTTATTGTTGCGTGTGGTAGGAAAAAATAAAGTTATAAAAGTTGCTGAATTTTTTTCTTAATACTATCAATCCCAATGGCAAAACCAAGACATTGACTAGACTGGATGATAAATGCGTTTAGACCTATTACTTCCCCGTGTAAATTAATTAAAGGACCTCCGCTATTACCTGGGTTAATAGCAGCATCTGTTTGGAAGATTTCATCGTACAATCGTTTAGATACCTGAATACGCCTATTTTTAGCACTGATAATTCCCGCGGTAACGGAATTCTCTAGGCCAAGGGGACTCCCGACACTAATCACCCATTCACCTACGCGTGCCTCACCTGAATTACCTAGAGAGAGTGGGCTAAGACGTACGTCGGATTCAATTTTTACGATAGCATAATCCCGCTGAGGGTCACTAAAAATGAGTTTCGCTTCAAATACCTTTCCATTCCACATTTTTACATAAATTGATTTAGCTTTGCCTATAACATGCTCGCTGGTGAGAATATAGCCTCTGGGATGGAAAATGAAACCGGAACCAAAGCTCTTTTCTGTCTGGCCTGCTTCGAGTGGTTCCATATCCAAAAAGCTTTGCAAAATTTGATCGATGTCGGGAGGGGAGGTGTTGTCTTCGCAGATAAGGGAAACTACGCCATGCTTTACCTGTTCCACTAACGGAACAAAGAAGTTGAATGGATGTAGATTACTCATCTGCTGATATTTTGTATTCGTATAGGACCAGCCTCTAGGTTTCACAACTTCATCTCCTTACTTCCCTGCAGATAGGTATACATCATCTTATGGAGGAGAGGATAAAGGTGGAACGCCCAATTATCGGGAGAAACCGGTACTATAGTCTCACAATCAAGCAGAAGTAATCAGATATCACAGAAAATTCCTGAAAATAGAGACAAAAACTAGGAATATAGGATGCTTTTACTATATGAAAGAGAGGGAAATAAGCCTAAAGAAACTTGTGCTATAACGATTTAAAGCGTTACTCTCGTAGGAAGGGGGAGAAGGATTCATTTCTTGCTATAATGTTGCTAATATGAAGTTAAACATTTTATAATATTGAAATAAAGAAGGAATAATGTAAGTAAATCAGTGAAATTTTGTACCAAGCCTACATCCGGAGGAAATGTTATGGACGTCAAATCAATTATTTTAGGCTTATTACATTATCGTGAAATGAGCGGCTACGATATAAAGCAGTTCTTTACGAGTAGCATCGGTTTCTTTTACGATGCGAGTTATGGCGCGATTTATCCAGCTCTTAAAAAGTTGGAACAAGAAGGGTATGTTACAAAAGAAGAAGTTCTACAGTCAGGAAAGCCAAACAAGATCATGTATCGTCTGACGCAACAAGGACGCGATCAATTTCATCAGGAATTAAAGATGGAAATTGAAGGACCAATTGTTCGCTCTGATATGTTAACGCGTTTATTCTTTTGTGATTTGCATTCAGCAGAAGATCAAAAGCACTTTTTTGACGATTTGATAGCGTATCAGGAAAAGCGACAAGAAATTATTCGAAACAGTTATCAGAAAAGCATGCAGGAATTAAATGAGTATCAGAAGATGTGCTGGGAGTATACCCTCCATCAACTAGAAGGGGCTATTCAATTTCTCAAGAATAAAAAACAGATGATGGACAATGGGCAAAATGTTGCTCATATATCCTGAACTGATTACGCCTCCTGCTCAAATTGAAAACGGTCACAACAATAAAACCTCGGGGATTCTAGTCCTCGAGGTTTTATTTGTTTTCTGCTATTTGAGATTTTCAGGGTTAAGACACTCAAGCTCTGGTAGAACAAAACGACCATCTTTACGGATTAAAACATCGTCGAAGTAGATCTCTCCGCCACCCCATTCAGGACGTTGAATTAATACCATATCCCAGTGAATGGAGGATTTATTTCCGTTGAACGCTTCATCGTATGCTTGTCCTGGCGTAAAGTGGATGCTTCCGTCAATTTTTTCATCGAACAGGATGTCTTTCATTGGATTTTGAATATAAGGATTCACGCCAATAGCAAATTCCCCAATGTAACGTGCGCCTTCATCCTCATCGAAGATTTTATTAATACGCTCTGTATCGTTAGCCGTAGCCTCCACGATTTTTCCATCTTTGAACGTCAGCTTTACATTTTCAAAGGTAAAGCCTTGATATGGAGATGGCGTGTTATAGGAAAGGGTACCATTAACAGAGTCTCTCACAGGAGCAGTGAAAATTTCACCATCTGGAATGTTACACTCACCTGCGCATTTGATTGCTGGGATGTCTTTAATTGAGAAGGTTAAATCTGTTCCTGGGGCTGTTAAGCGAACCTTATCCGTTCTGTTCATAAGCTCTACCAGGCTATCCATTGCTTTGGACATTTTACTGTAATCTAAATTGCAAACATCAAAGTAAAAGTTTTCAAACGCTTCTGTACTCATACTAGCCAATTGAGCCATGGATTCGTTCGGATAACGCATAACTACCCATTTCGTTTCAGGTACACGGATGTCTGTAACAGGTCTTTGTAATTGACGAGAATACATACTCATCTTGTCGCTTGGAACATCAGAGAGCTCCGTGATGTTATTGCTTCCACGAATTCCAATGTAACAGTCCATTTTTTTCATAAAGGCAACTTCAGCTTCTCGCATGACAGCTAGATGTTCTTCGTTTGTGTTCAGTAATAATTCTCGCTGAATAGCAGGATCTTGAAGTTGAACATATGGGTGAGCTCCAGCTTCATATACTTTGCGAATAAGGGCTTTTACTAACTCAGGTTGATGCCCTGTAGAATGAATGAGAACGTGCTCGCCCTTTTGAGCACGAATGGAATAATTGACCAAATTATGTGCCAATTTCTCTAAACGTGGATCTTTCATATATGTATCTCCTCACTTTCATGATCTTGCTCATATTGTACACAAAAAAATTTGGAAAGCGAAGTATCTCGGTAAAAATATTTTTACTGATGTTTATTATTCTGAAAATGTGGAAAAGCTGAATGATAATAAAGACATTCACAAAAAGGCAGGGGATGGATATGATGAATCGAGATATCAATGCGTTACAACCGAACGAACACTTGTATATGACTATTTGTGTGGGAGAGAATTTTAAATCGATAGCTTGGAAAGCTCAATACGATATGGAATTTAACTCGGAGTGCCTGTTTTGTTTCTCAGAAAAAATTACCGGTTATCGAGTAGAGGATGAAATTGGGCGTTCGGGTAAAATTGCTATTTGTCCTACATGCGAGAAAGTAAATGCTATTTATCACTAATTGTTGATGCAAGAATACTGGTATCTTTGGCATTTATCTACCAAAAACAGTGGATGGATGCCAAAGTTTTCATCTAGTTACAGAAAGTATGACATGTAAAAGTGAAAGGAAACCCCTACAATGTGTAGAGGATACGCTTTTACATATGGGGAAAGCGTTTGGGCGTTTAGAGTTAAACAATGACTGCCATCATGTACCAATAGATCTTCAGCAGGATTATGATATCCTTCACTCGAAATGGGTGACACAGATAAAAGACAAATAAACAGACATAAAAAAGCTGAAGGGAAGGCAGTTTTGAGAGAGGAGAAGAAGTACAAATGAAATATTGCAGCAAATGTGGCAAAGAAATGGACATCGCGCTGCGCAGTGTAATCTATCGCAGTCGGGTGAAAATTTGTAATGTGCCTATTCATGTCTGCAAAGATGAAGCATGTGCTTGTACATCGGTTGTTGATCTCGTCAAGGATGATCTTAAACAACTGATGAATAACCTAGGGGACCAACCGGAAGATCAAGAGGTTGCTTTTGAAGCAATCAGTGAATTTGCCAATTTACTCGTCCTCATCGCTGAACAGAGTGAAGATGAGGAATTAAAAGATAAGATTGATGAAAGAGTAAATGAACTACTTGATTTATACTTATTGGCTAAGTCACTTAATGATCAGCAATGGATAAATGAAATCCAAAGAAAGCTGACTCAAATTAAGATAGAAGTGTAATGTAAATAGGAAAAAATTTGCCTTTCGCTCTCTTTCTCTTTATTATAATGATCATCTAAGGTATTGAGAAAGGAGTGGGCTTATTTGGCATTTCAACAGTTGCAATCCCAAGAAGACCTGCAAGCATTCTTAAAGAAAACAGGCAAACTATTGCTGTTTAAACATAGTACGGTTTGTCCAATCAGTACGTCTGCTCATGAGCAATTCCATGCGTATTTGCAAGCAAACAGCGATGTAGAGGCAGCTGAAGTCCTCGTTCGTGAAGCTCGCCCTGTTTCAAATGAAATTGCCGAGCATCTTCAGATTAAACATGAATCACCTCAAATTTTCCTTATTGAGGACGGTGCAGTATCATGGCATACTTCTCATTGGAAGATTACGAAGGATGCTATTGAGCAAGCTATGAAATAAGCAGACATGAGAAGACCCCATATTAGCTATGGGGTCTCAGATTGAAGAGAAACCCCACATTTGTTGGGGTTTTTCTTAGTAATAAAGAGAGTAAATAAATCGATGAATATAACATAATGAGACCGTGTAGTCTTTTACGCTTAATAAGTTTGAAAATTCCGACAATAAAAAGTTCGTGTTAATACAATCTTCCTTTTACCGTATTAACAATCGTAAGACTCATCAAAACAAATTGCGCAATTTGTTAGGTAGTCATCAAGTGAAGGGAGGTGAAGTAGATTGGAGATTGCTCGAGTGAACACAGGAATCAGTCAGAACCCAACTAGCAAACCCAAGTATGAAATCCTGTCGACTGAGAGATTTGCGGAACTATACGATGCGTACTATATGCGTGTCTATCACTATATTTGCTATCGGGTCAACAACCACTATACGGCTGAAGAAATATGCAGCCACGTATTTGAGATGGTAATTTCCAAATATAGTAGCTTCAATCCGGATAAATCCAACTTTGAGGTATGGTTGTTTGCCATCGCCAGAAATGCCGTGACGGATTACTTCCGCTCGCAGAAGAAAAAAATGAGCTTTTCACTTGAATCTATCTTGGATATGGTCCTGCCCAAATCATCTCCCGAAGAAATTGTGATCCGAGGCGACAATAACCAAGCCTTATTCAAGGCGCTTGCTAAGCTGAGTGACAAGGAACGTAACATCATCGCAATGAAATACGGAGCTGGCTTGAAAAATACGGAAATCGCAGTCTTGCTTGGTGTCAGTGGTTCAAATATAGGCGTCGTTCTCTACCGATGTTTAAAGAAATTACAGACTGAATTAGAAAGAGGGGGCTTTCAGTATGAGGAGTAAGCACAATTTGGAAGAATTTCGAAACCTAACAAACATACTGACAAATTTAGAGCTAGATGACTCCGCCTCGAAAGAGAGGATTTATAACCGCTTAGTCTTCAAAATGAAAACCGGAACGATCCAACCAAACCATACGAAAAAGGGAGAAATCCATATGAAAAATACTAAATGGAAGTCTATTGCGGTAAGTGCCATTGCCATAGTTTGTCTATGCGGTGCTTTCTCAACTACATCGTTTGCGCAAGGGATGATCCAATCGATATTGGCACGTTTCCAAGTTGGAAATATGGAGATTACTCAATTTGACCGAGAGCTGCCTACGAAAGTAACCCCAGCGGAAGTGAAGAAACCAGGCAGTGAAGCAAGAGAAATTCAGAGGGAAACTCCTCCACAAATAACAGTGGAAAAGGCACGTGCCGCTACGGGAATTGACTTTCCGACACCCCAATGGCTGTCTGATCATTATCAGTTCGTAAACTGCGTGGTCCAAGACAAACAAATGATTGAGGTGCAGTATAAAAAGGAGGGAGACTTCATTTCCTTGTTAATTTCTCGTGGTGGAAAAAACGCAATCGGCACTACAGATGAGGTCAAAACAGAAACCATCGATGGTACAAAAGTCTATTTTGCAAATGGAATCGTCCTTTGGGAGCACCAAGGCTTTACTTATGAATTGTACCAAATGACAGAGAAGGATTTTGATACAAAGACGCTTGGCCAAATCATCAAATCATTGTCTTCGGAAAGTAAATAAGCGTTGAATCGATGACAATCACCCACCGGTAATGTAAATGAAAGAATATTATAGCACATTAACGCTGTGTTGTCTTAAAATATAACAAAATAAAAATGGCTGTCGACTTTCTCGACAGCCTGAGACCCCATAGCTAATATAGGGTCTTTTTTTACTCCCAATATAGTTTTACTTTATCCCCACTTACTAAAGGGGTTTGGAAGGAAGCTACAACATGATTGACCTTCATGATGAAATTGGGTAGCTGGTTGGTCCCAATCGGCTGAGCGGGAATGTCTATATAACGAAATATATCACTTACTATAGGTGCTTCTCCTACTGCCGAGTGTATGGTTACAACATCATTATGTTGTAGCTGCGTTTGCATGGTAGCGGAACTGCCATTTAGCTGTATATCCATGTGACCTGTTTCTAAGGATATGAGTTGGTCGTTTACATAGACATTTACGGTTTCCTGAACCATATCCTCTGGAGTTATCAAATCACCAATAGTAGGAATTTTTAACTCGTGAATCTCACAATGGATGGTATCTTGTGAATAAACAGAATCCAACAAAGTAGCTTTTTTCCCATTTAAAAGAATATGTAATTCTTTGCGAGGAAGGGAATAGGGTTGCTTATTGCATGTAACCGTAAATAAGGGAGCTTCAGCTACTTCCTGTATCAATGTGGCAAACTTGCTAGACTGAATAGCTTCTCCGACGGTTTTAGGCAGACGCATCTCTAGATCCATGCGGTCAGTTAGCACGGCATCGTGTTGTAGGATTAAGCTATTATGCAAAACAATAGGGAGTTGTAAAAACTCCTCACCATTAATTGTGAGAGGCAATGCTGTGCTTGAATCAATTAGATCCTGTGCTAAAGCAGTTGCTTCGCTACCATCCTCACCTGAAACTACGCTAATGATGTCCCCATCAGAGATGAGAGAGTCGAGCGAGCCTGGTCGACCATTAATTAAAATGGTAGGAGAAGTACCATGTTCCCCCGGAATGATTTTAAGACGTCCATTCACATTGACTGACATCGCTAAACCTGGACGACCATGTAGGCGTTTCATGTCCATACCAGCCGTTAGAAGTGCATCACCTAATGTCATTTTACGAAGGTCAAAGAGCCTTACTGGAGTATCATTAATAGTCACTGTTACATAACGAATCGGTTGTGAATGTGCAGCGAGAGCAATTCCAACAGGTGTTACAAATGCAGGCCCATTTAGCAAGGGATGTTCACCAACAAATTGCTTGATTGCATCAGCACCTCTAACAGCAACACGGTTAGCTGGCAATCCCAAGTGCTGAGCTACTTTTGTTGGCAGGGTCGGAGTTAAGCTTCCGCCCCCAATTAACATAACTGCTTGAGGAGCCTTACCATTAAGTTCTAAAATTTTATGAGAAATCTGTTTAGCAAGGGATTCGATTTCAGAATCAATAGCCGCAATGATTTGATCTGCACCTACGTCATGTTCGATTCCCAAAATGTCGTGGAATTGTACGGTTTCTTGATCATGTAAATGACGCTTTACTTCTTCTGCAACAGGGAAATCAAGTAAATATGCATTCATAAGAGCATCTGTAATCTCATCCCCAGCCGTTGGTACCATACCATAAGCCGTAATACTGCCCTCTTCTGTTAAAGCAATATCAGAGGTACCAGCACCAATATCAACTAGTGCTATATTTAATCGTCGCATCGTGGTAGGAATCAACACATGAATGGCAGCAATCGGCTCTAAGGTAAGGGCCTTCATCTCTAGGCCACTTCGTTTGAGGGCTGCTAACAAGGAATCCACAACCATACGTGGGAGAAATGTTGCGATAACATCAACAGAAGCGTTCGTTCCACGTTGATCGATTAGGCTACCGATAATTTCCTCATCTAAATGGTAGTTAACCACACTGTACCCTACGCAATAATAGCGTGTAATATCCATTTCATTCAGCTCTTGAGCTAATTCAGCTTGCGCCTTTTGTACAGCAGAAAATTCGAGAGTAAGCACATCATCTTTGGTCAACACAGGTAAATGGGAGATAGGAAGCTCGAAGCGCACGCGCTTTGTTTTCAGCGAGCGTCCTGCTGCTGCCACTGCTACTTCTTGTAAGGGACCATGCTTTTGAGATAAATGCTGCTTGATCCTCTCTATTACTTCAGCGACTGCAAGAACATCGTGGATTTGTCCATCTAGCATGGAGCGTTCCTTATGCTCTAAAATGTAACAATCTTTAATTTGAAATTTGTCTTTGTCTGCAAGTGGTTCTACAATGAGTCCTACTACACTACGAGTACCAATATCTAAAGCAAAAAGAGTGTTATTTTGCTTATCTACATGTTCTTCTAACAAATGAATTGTCTCCTTCCCATCTGGAATGGAAGATTTACGTATTTTCTCTATCATATACTAGCTTCTAAAGATAATAAAACCCTATTAAATTAACCTTTTTCAAAAAAATTATGGCTTGTAACAATTACTTTCGCGCTTTTTGGTACTAAAGGGCTGGTCAAACGTCTAATCATCTACTATAATAACAGATAACTCAGAACGTATTATGTATAACCATACTGTGATTTGCAAACGATAAGGGAAAAAGTAGAAGGGTGGAGTAGAGATGAGAAATGAACAAATTGAGGCCATTCGCCGACAATTAGACACAATTAATTTGCAATTATTAGAATTAATCAACAAGCGTGCCTCTTTGGTTCAAGAGTTAGGCCAAGAGAAGAGCAAGCAGGGCGTAAATCGTTTTGATCCAGAACGTGAGCGCGACATGTTGAATCTAATTGTAGAGAATAATAATGGACCGTTCAGCGACGAAGCCATTCGTCATTTATTCAAACAAATCTTCAGCGCTTCTCTTGACCTGCAAAAGGACGAGGACAAAAAAATTCTACTAGTTAGCCGTAAAAAACAACTAGAGGATACGGTCCTTACGATTAAAGGTGTGGAATTTGGTGGAAAAGAGAAGGTTCTGATTGCTGGACCATGCTCGGTTGAAAGCTATGATCAAGTTCGTGCTGTGGCTGAAAATCACGTGAAACAAGGACTACGTGTACTTCGCGGTGGAGCATACAAGCCACGTACTTCTCCATATGACTTCCAAGGACTTGGAGCGGAAGGATTAGAGATCCTGAAACGTATCGGGGATGAGTTTAATTTAGTGACCATTAGCGAGATCGTAACACCAGCTGATCTTGAAATGGCAACAAAATATGTGGATGTTATTCAAATTGGCGCACGTAACATGCAAAACTTCGAACTGCTAAAAGCAGCGGGTCGCACTAACCATCCTATCCTATTAAAACGAGGGCTTTCAGCGACCATCGAAGAATTCATTTACGCTGCTGAATATATTTTATCAGAAGGAAATACGCAGGTTATGCTTTGCGAACGCGGTATTCGCACGTACGAAAAAGCGACTCGCAACACCCTTGATATCTCTGCTGTGCCAATCTTAAAACAAGAGACTCATTTACCTGTATTTGTAGATGTGACCCATTCGACTGGTCGCCGAGACCTATTGCTTCCAACAGCGAAAGCTGGTTTGGCAGTAGGTTCTGATGGTATCATGGTTGAAGTTCATCCTGATCCAGATGTAGCATTGTCCGATGCAAAACAACAGCTGACTATCCCGGCTTTCAATGAAATGCTAGATGAACTTTATGCTTCTGGTCTTTACAAACCAGAAATCGCTATTGTGAAGTAAAAGCAGAACCGAACTGTGTGTAACCGTAGCAGGCCTCTCATCGGAGTGGTCTGCTTTTCTCTTATGGTAGGGTGAGTTAGAAGTATAGTTATACATAACTTGAGAATGCAGCGTGTAAGGTGGTGGTTTCTTTCGGACTCTTTTCTATCGAAACCATCAGATCAAGAGACAAAAGGACCAAAACTGCGAAATCATGCCGTTAATAGGAAAAATGTAGACCGAGAAAACGGTTGCAACTATGGGTATCATATCGTATTATATGGCTATAAATTTATGAAAATAATACTGAAAGGTATAATCTGGAAAAGATAGGTGGACGTAATATGCCAATTACAATATATGATGTAGCACGTGAAGCAGGAGTATCGATGGCGACCGTATCAAGGGTCGTTAATGGCAATCCGAATGTTAAGCCATTAACACGTAAAAAAGTGATGACAGCTATTGAACGCCTAGGTTATCGCCCAAATGCAGTAGCCAGAGGGCTAGCAAGTAAGAGAACCACAACAGTAGGGGTTATCATTCCGGATATTTCCAGTCAGTTCTTTTCTGAGCTAGCACGGGGGATTGAAGATATCGCTACCATGTATAAATACAATATTATTCTTTGTAACTCGGATCACCGTTTAGAAAAAGAATTGCAGTTAATCAATACCTTATTAGAAAAACAAGTAGATGGATTGTTATTCATGGGAGCTGAGATCAAAGAAGATCATTTTCATTCATTAAAAACGGCTTCCATTCCAACGGTTCTAGCAGCTACTCGTGACCCAGAAGGAAAACTACCAGCAGTGACAATTGATCACTTCCAAGCGGCTTATGATGCTACTCAAGCACTCATTAAACGTGGGCATAAACGCATTGCAATCATTACAGGTCCAATGTCATACCCATTAGAAGGACTGGTGCGCTTTGAGGGTTATAAACAAGCGTTATTGGATGCGGGTCTATCTTATGATGAACAATTGGTTGCCAATGGTTCATTCCGCTATGAATCAGGTTTGCAAAGTATGGGGGACTTCATGAAACTCGCAGAACCACCAACAGCCGTATTCGCGGCTAGCGATGAAATGGCAATAGGAGCGATTCATGCTGTTCAGGATTTAGGACACTCTGTACCCGAAGATGTGGAAGTGATTGGTCATGACAATGTGCGGTTAGCAGAGATGGTACGTCCTCGTCTGTCTACAGTTGTCCAACCAATGTATGATATTGGGGCCGTTGCTATGAGATTACTAACCAAGTATATGAATAACGAACAAGTTGAAGATCATATTGTATTATTGCCACATCGGATTGAGTATCGTCAAAGCACAAAGGAATTGGCAGAAGACGAGTAACCAAGATAGAGGTGAGAAAATGATTATCGGAATCATGGGAGCGATGGATGAAGAGATTGCTCTGTATTTAGAAGACATGCGAAATAAAGTAACCGTAACAAAAGCGGGTATAACTTATCATATAGGTGAATATCAGGGGAAGAAAGTAGTGCTCTGCAAGTCGGGTGTAGGTAAAGTGAATGCTGCTGTCTGCACACAAATCCTCATTCAAGAATTTCAGGTGAGTCAGGTGATCTTTACTGGTGTGGCAGGCGCTGTCCATCCTGATTTACACATTGGTGACATCGTTATCTCCACAGATTGTATGCAGCATGATATCGATGCTACTTCACTTGGCTTCAAACCTGGGGAGATTCCTTATGAGAAAACATGGTGTTGGATTGCAGATGATAAATTAAAGGAATTGGCAATGAATGCGGGTCGTCAGTTAGAAGATGATATTCAGATTGTTACAGGACGTATCCTATCAGGGGATCAATTCATTGCAGATCGTCAAAAAGTCCAACAATTATCGGAAACATTTCAAGCAGCATGCACGGAAATGGAAGGTGCAGCAGTCGCTCAAGTATGCTCCATGAACGAGGTGCCTTTTGTTATTGTACGAGCGATGTCTGATTGTGCAGATGGTTCTGCACAAGTTAATTTCCTTGAATTTACGCAACTCGCTTCCAAGCGTTCCTATCAAATGGTAAGTAATATGCTTCATACTATGGAAAAAGAGGGGGCTTAATAAGAATGAGTCAATCAACGGCAATTGTTTATTCCACAAAAGGCTGCATTGAGTGCGATATGGTTAAAAAAATGCTAGATGAGAAGTCAGTTTCTTATGAAGTAAGAGATGTCATGAGCAGTAGTCAGTATCAGGAAGAAGTAGAGGCATTCGGATTTATGGGGGTTCCTGTTACTGTAGTGAATGGAAAAGCAGTAAAAGGCTACCAGCCTGATGGTATTTTACAAATGTTAGGGAAATCAAAATAACATAAAAATAAGCAGATTCATTCATACTTACTAGTAAGGATCGCTTACATTACAAAAGCGGATTTGTATCGTATGCTTCATGCATCGTACGAATCCGTTTTTCCTTTCCGATCGGAGTGGGAGAATCCCTCTTGGTACGTTACGATAGATAATAAATTGACAAGAACTTTGTTATTCTGTATACTTACAATAAGTAATCAACTTACTTTTAATTAATAATAAAAAATGTAAGATCATATATGAGCAAAAGGGGTTGGAAAGAATGAATTTCCATGGCTATCCATATACATTTGTAAGTCAGGTTCATCTTATCATCGAAAATATAGAGCGTTCTATAGCATTTTACAAAGATATGTTGGGATTTCAGATTCTCGATCGTACGGAAACAAAAGTAGTTTTTACTGCTAATGGAAAAACACCACTGGTAACAATTGAGCAGCCAGATAATGTAGCACCGAAAGAACCATGGAAGACAGGATTATATCATTTCGCACTCTTAGTTCCTAGCCGTGCTGATTTGGCTAATACTCTGTTACATCTTCTTCAAGAAGGCTATCCGTTACAGGGAGCTTCTGATCATCTTGTTAGTGAGGCCGTTTATTTAGCAGACCCTGATGGGAATGGAATTGAAATTTATGTAGATCGACCATCTGAAACATGGGTTTGGGAGGGCGACTCTGTAGGAATGAGCACAGAACCCTTGGATATCGAAGGTCTTTTGCAAGAGAATAAAGAAGAAAACTGGAAAGGACTACCAAGTGGTACGATCATGGGACATATCCATTTACAGGTAGCGAATTTACAGCAGGCAGAGGAATTTTATACACAGGGGCTTGGGTTTGAAGTCGTATCTAGATATGGGAGCCAGGCACTCTTTATATCAACAGGAAAATACCATCATCATATCGGTTTGAATACATGGGTAAGCGCTGGAGCATCTGCGCCAAGTCCGAATAGCGTTGGATTACAATCTTATACGCTGGTATTACCTGACGAGGAATCGAGAGAAAGAATGGTTCAGCAGGTGAAAAGTTTCGGGGCATCCATCAAAGGAGAAAACGGGATAATGATTACGAAAGATCCGTTTGGCAATACTATCCGTTTAGTAGTGTAATAGTGTAGGTGCTATCGATATGGTAAGAGAAGAGGTATGCGGTATCTGCATACCTCTTCCTATTTTTTAGAAAGGATACGTAAAAATCTTTCCTCTTAAAGAGATTGAATTTTAGAGAAAAATAGGAAAGTTAAGATAGTAAGTCACCGATGAGGAGCATGCAAGATTGCTTTTCCCAAAGATAGACGATTTTTTTCGCTAATTTCACCACGCCTTGGAATCGTCATGAAAGTACTCACATCATCAAACAAACAGGTAGGTAACTCCAAGGGGCTGTACGGCAGCCATTTTTGTAACCATTCAGTGGGAAGTGGACCGTCTGATAGCCATTGATCTGTCATCTCGCTCCATAGTAGAGTCCAAGCACGAGGAACAACACGCCAAATATCATAGCCTCCACCGCCAACGGCTACCCATCTTCCTTGACATAACTCATGAGCTAGTTTATGGGCAAGTCGGGGGATGTGCTGATAGATACGCATAGAGCAACTCAAATGTGTGAGGGGATCGTAGTTGTGGGCATCGCAACCATTTTGAGTAATGATAATATCAGGTTGAAAACCATGTGCGATTCTAGGGAGGAGGGCTTCGTAAATTTCTAGGAAAGAGTCATCTTCGGTGAAAGCATCAAGTGGTACATTTACACAATAACCAAAGCCTTGGCCATCTCCACGCTCCGTTACATTTCCTGTACCTGGAAAAAGATATTTTCCTGTCTCATGCAGGGAGATCGTCATGACATTGGGGTCGTCATAAAAGGCCCATTGAACGCCGTCACCATGATGGGCATCTGTATCAATATACAAGACGCGGGCATTCCAATGTTTGCGTATGTATGCGATTGCTACAGAGCAATCGTTGTAAATACAGAAGCCGGATGCTTTCCCACGAAAGGCATGATGCAACCCACCAGCAGGATTAAAGGAGTGTTCCGCCTGTCCATTCATCACGATATCGACTGCCGAGATAGTTCCTCCCACAATAAGAGATGTGGCTTCATGCATATTTTCAAATATGGGGACATCTTCGGTACCTAAGCCATAGCTTGGTGCAAGCGGTAATTCTTCTTGTTGGGTACCCTGTCGCTTCACTATCTCTAGGTATCGTGGATCATGTACGAGCAGTAATTCTTCGTCGGTGGCATGGCGTGGAGCCATAATATTTTCTGAAGTTAGTAATCCATAAGCTTGCATGAGGTCATATGTGAGTAATAGACGTCTTTGATTAAAGGGATGTTCCTCATGAAAAAAATATTTGGTATAGTCAGCTGAATAGATTAGACGGGGGGTACTAGTCACGTAGGAATTCCCCCCTGATCGGGTCGAGTACATGAAAGCCTTTGTCACGTAACATGCTTGTCACCGTGCGAGTATCCATGGTTGTCACTCGAAAAACCAGAATTTTTTTACCTTCTGTGGCTGAGGGAAATACAATAACACTGCTCACATTTACTTTAGATTCACGAATAACCTGACTTACCTCCGCTAACACACCGTAGCGATCTTCTACTTCTATTTCTATCTGAGAGCTTGCTTTGTTTACACCAAACAGTTCAATCATTTTATATAAAATATCAGATTCTGTAACAATGCCAACTAATTTGTTTTCTTCGAGCACTGGCAATGACCCCACTTTGTACTCGTACATGGTTTTGGCAGCCTCCTCAAGAAAATCAAGAGGGTGAGCGGTTATAACCTCTGTATTCATAATCTCTTGTACTGGTTTGGTCATGATAATATGGTCATCGGATCTGGCGTATAGAGAAGAGGGGAGTGCATCACGTAGGTCTCGGTCGGAGACGATTCCGACAAGAATTTGATTATCTAGGACTGGTAGATGGCGAATGCGATTTTGCTTTAAGAGGGCTAATGCTTCGCGTATACTTGTGGTTGCGGTAGCTGTGACTACCTGTTTGCGCATAAAATCTTCTAAACGCATAGACAAACTCCTTTCAATCAAGAGTATAAATTCTTAATACATATAACGTGATTGAAAACGCATGCTGTCAAAGGTAGTCATACTTTCAAGAGGAACTCGTTTACCGATTCGAGTCATTAGACAGTTTGCTGGATGCGAGCAAATTTCGGGATCATCGGTGGCCATCCACATCATACCAACACTCCCCATCAATTTCTCCATCACTTTGCGATAGTCCCAGACACTTAATCCTGTTCCTTGTAAATCCCAATGCCAATAGTACTCGGTTGATAAAATAATGTAATCTTCCAATGCATCGTCCATAAGAGCCACTTCTAGCATCTGTTTTGCTATACCACCCTTACGTATCTTTGAGCTTACCTCAATAGCTCCTAGCTCAAGTAAATCATCCATTTTAATCATGGACCAACGCTCCAGTGGGTCAGGATGTAGGAAGGTGACGTAAGCCAAGACTGCATTTTCATGGCGTGCCACAATAATTCGTCCTTCGGGTAGGTCAGCAATTTCAACTAGAGCTTCGTGTTGTTGTTTGGGAGAGCGAAATGCTTTTAAGCCTTCATCAAATTCCATATTAGCCAAGTCTTTAGAGCAAACTGGGCCTTCAATTATAATTTGGTTATTATTAACCCATACTTCTTTTTGATAAAATGTTTTCCTATGAATCACTAGGCCTCACCATCGCTTCCCACGAATCTTCATGCTTAGTATATCTTATTCCATACAAAAGGAGTCTTATCTTTTTGAAAATTCAAGAATCTGTCATGGATGGAAAAAAGACTGCTGGGGGGATACCCCAACAGTCTTTAGATGGTTATTTATTTTACTTTTGCATGAGCTGAGGGAGCAGATTCACCATAGGTATTAACTGCAGTGATGTAAAAACTACCTCCAGGTTCGTTTGTAGTTAATACAAAGCTTGTTTCGGCTACTGAATCCATCAATTGATAGTTGGTTGTGCCATTCATAGCATAGTAAACGTTGTATGCAGTAATGTGATCTTTTTCTGGCGCTTTTTTCCAGCTAACTTTAATTCCATCTGCGGTTTTAGAAGCACTAACACCTTGAATTTTACTAGGTGCGCTTGTAGCTACTGGTGGTTGTGTAGTTTGACCGTTATCAGGTGGAACAATAGGGTCCACTTCAGTGCCTGGTTGATTGTGGTCAGGGTTTGGCTGTACAGGTGGATTACTATCACCTGGGATAACTATGTTTCCGTCCACACCACCTGACGTAGAAGAAGCTTGGGACTCGTTGCCTGAGAGGTCAACAGCTGTCACATAATAACCATGGTCATTACGGCCAGTATCCGTATAGCTTGTTGTTTTTGGGTCTTTAACGGTTGCGATTTTTTCAAATCCGCCGTTTACACTTGCGCGATAGATACGATAGCCAAGTACATCTTCCTCTGGGCTGGCATTCCATGTAAGGGTAGTGCCACTACCTGATCGAGCAGTAGTAACGCCTGCTGGAGCGGAAGGTGTACCATCCACTGCTACACGTGGATCTTCTTTTTCTGGCATCCGCTCTGCCCAATCCGCCGGTTTGGTGCCAACCTTGCTATTTTTTGCGGAAATTTGATCAGAGGATGGAAGAGGCTCTGGACTCTTAAAGAAGACGCCCTCTGTAACAAAATCATCTGGTGTATTTTCCTGAGCTAGATAGAGAACTTCACCGACTTGAACGACACGGACTTTTTGATGAGAATCGTCCACTTTGGTTGGTACGAATCTTTGATTAAACAAATCGGTAATAACGTGGCCGGTTTGTTTAGATAGCTCACTTGGTAATAAGCCGGACTTACTATCAATTGTTGCGCTGACAATACCGCTTGGTTTATTGAACTTCGCTGATTTATCGGCCACTTTTGGATCAATTTTAAAGATCTCTGTCATCACCTTGCCCCAAATTTCCATTGGTCGGCGTTGTGCCGAACCAGGAATGGTAGTTGGAACATCATAGCCTGTCCATACACCAAGGGTAACATCCGGTGTGTAGCCTACGAACCAAAGATCGAAGGAATCGTTGGTAGTTCCCGTTTTTCCGGCAATATCTACACCTTTTGGTACATATCGTTGTACAGAAGCACCTGTACCAGAGTTAACGACAGTACGCATCATGTCTGTCATCAGGTAGGCGGTCTGTGGACTAAATACCTTAACAGGTGAGACATTGTGCTCATAAACAGTATTTCCACGGCTATCCACGATTTTTTGAATCATGTAGGCATCTACAAAGTTTCCATCGTTAGCAAACGTAGAAAATGCATTGGTAATTTCTTCACTGTTGAGACCATACGCTAGCCCACCGATAACTCCGGTAGCCGCATAATTATCACTATCGACCAGTGTGGTGACACCCATTTTTTTCACATAGTCTAAGGCGGTCGGAATTCCGACTTTCAAATACGTTTTAATAGCTGGTACGTTCCAGGATTGACGCAGAGCTTCACGAGCACTCATCATCCCATGGTATTTACGATCCCAGTTAAGTGGCAAGTGAGTACCTTTGCTGCCATCTGCCAATAGTACAGGTGAATCGTCAATCGGGCTACCAGGCTGTAAGAGACCCAGCTCAAGTGCCGGCGCATATGCGGCAATTGGTTTCATAGCTGAACCAGGCTGTCGTGGTGCGGTTGCGTGATTGGTTTGTTCAACATTAAAGTCACGCCCACCCATCATGCCGATTATGGCACCTGTCTTGTTGTCAATGAGCGTAGCGCCTACTTCTTCTAGGGCGTTTTCGATCTTTTCCTTTTTTCCACCACGTGTTACATAATATGTACGATTACTACCAAAGTTTTTTGGATTGGCAGCGATCTTTTCCATGGCGGTATTGATTTCTTTGTGCACAGTCGTGTACACATGATAGCCCTTTTGTAGAATCTGACGTCGTTGTTCCTCTAGAAGCTGACGATATTCATTACGGCCAATTTGTGATTTATCACGACCGTCTTTTAATAGCTTTTGGTCCAACAGAACCTCAGCTGTACGTTCTTCTATTTCCATCATGAGGAATGGGTGCTCTGCGTACGCACGTTTTTCTGGTTTGGCGAGATGTGCTTGTAAATTAGTGGAGAGAACCTGTTGTTGTTGAGCAGCTGTTATGTAATTGTTCTCTCTCATTCGTTCTAGCACCATTTTCTGGCGCTCTAGTCCACGACGGTACCCTTCTTTATTAAAAGGAGAGTAGGCCATAGGACTTTGCGGAAGTCCAGCTAAATAAGAGGCCTCGGCTAGATCAAGATTGCTAGCATCTTTGCCAAAAATCCCTTTTGCGGCTGCTTGAACGCCATAAATGTTAGAGCCATTGGCGTCTTTACCAAAATAAACGTCATTCATGTAAGCTTCTAAAATCTGATTCTTGCTAAACATTCTTTCAATTCGTATGGCATGAAGAATCTCTTTTGCTTTTCGTTTATGGCTTACTTCAGGTGAGAGGATGGTACGTTTAATCAATTGTTGTGTAAGCGTACTACCACCTGTTACAACACTTTGTTTAGTAAGCTCTTGAATGGTTCCACGTAAGGTAGATTGAACAACTATTCCACTATGTTCATAGAAATACTTGTCCTCTGTGGCAATGATGGCGTTAATGAGTGCGGGTGAAATCTCCGAAATTTTGACCATCCGGCGATCTTCTCCCTTGGCTCGAAGCTGACCGATCAAGGAACCATCTTGATAGTAGGCAAACCCTGTTTGAAACTTGCTAAACAAGAGTTCTTGAATCTCTTCTTTGCTTCGGACCGGTTCATCTTTCACAAGAGCAGCTATGTAGCCCGTAGCAACCCCACCTACGAGAAACAGCCCCATAAATCCTAACAAAAAACAGAATGCAAGAACTGCTTGCACAGGGTGCTTCTTTCTGCCGCGTTGCCCTATTTTACGTCTAGGCCTCTTGGCAGAAGCATCTTTATTCTGCATATACGTCCTTTCCCCCTTAAAAGATCAGCCCCATTATACCATAAGTAAAAATACTGGGGTAGAATCATGTCGAGCCATAGATAATTTGGCTGGAAAATGACCGAAAACCAAGAATGATGGCGTTTTTAGGTCAGAATAATATCCACACCTGGTATTGTTTATATTCAGTGTGGAAAAATAGAACGCAGAGTAAGCTGAACGTACCTCTTGTAGAAACAGCTCTTCTATACTAGATTCTGCGTTTGATAAGTTATTGTTGCATGAACGAAAAGCTCTTCCTAATAATTGACGCAAATGTAACGTCAAGGTTTCGAAATACTAGTCTATTCCTCTAAATTTTGATGTTTTCTGACATTACATCAGGGGTGGCTACCAACAGCCAAGCTTTTAAATACGCAATAGGCCTGAGGGAAAGAAAGCGTTTTTTTATCGAACATTGTCGTGTAACCATAAAAAAGCTCCACACCCAAAGGATGTGGAGCTTGATGTTTCCAAGTAAAGACTAACGGCTGTACCACTCAACGATCAGAGTTTCGTTGATTTCAGCAGGCATTTCAGAACGGTCTGGTAGACGTGTGAAAGTACCTTCTACTTTGTTATCATCGAAAGTGATGTAGTTTGGTACGAAAGAGCGAGCTTCCAAAGATTCTTTCACGATAGCAAGGCCACGAGATTTTTCACGAAGAGTGATAACATCTCCTGGTTGTACGCGGTAAGAAGCGATGTCAACTTTTTTACCATTAACAGTCATGTGACCATGGTTAACCAACTGACGAGCAGCTGGGCGAGTTGCAGCAAAGCCCATACGGAAAACTACGTTATCAAGGCGGGATTCAAGAAGCTTCATGAAGTTCTCACCCAATACGCCTCTCATTTTTTGAGCGTGTTCGAAAGTGCGACGGAATTGCTTTTCGTTTACACCGAACATATGACGTAGTTTTTGTTTTTCTTGCAACTGAATACCGTACTCAGTCAATTTACGGCGGCTTTGTCCGTGTTGTCCTGGTGCGAAGTTGCGTTTAAGATCTTTTCCTGTTCCATCTAGAGAGATACCTAGACGGCGAGCCAGCTTGTGGCGTGGTCCTGTATAACGAGACATATGCTCATTCTCCTTTAATTTGGATTCGTAGGTGTTTACTTCCAAAAGGCAAGTTTCATCTTCATACACGAACTTCAGACGGTAGCGTTTCCGCATCGTGCTCCTCTTGAAAAACAGCCGCAGTCAAAAGGCAAAGGGGGTGAAACTAAAAGGCAAGCCTCGTATTCCTTCTGTTTTTACCTACAATCAATGCTACCCTATTCAAACATAACTCTTATTCTATATGTTGGCTCTAGGTAAAGTCAAGAGAATGTCTTAGAATAGCAGTCGGAATTAGCTGGCAAAATCAAGCTTAGCTATAAGACTAATACCGAGACTTAATAAATAGAGATTCTTCAGGCGCCTTTTTATTGTAAGCCTCTAAGAATTTTTGGAAATAGATAGCGGCTTCTTCACGAGTCACTGGTGCATCTGGCTTAAAGCTTTGATTAGTCGTTTCCATAATACCAAGTGCGGTGACGATTGAAATAGAACCCTTTTCCTTTACATTGGCTGTATCTGTGGCAGATGCTACAAAGAGATTAGGCAACTCAGCTAGGGAATGATAGCCTAAGGCTCGGGTGAACGATTCTGCTAATTCAGCTCTAGTAATCGGTTTTTCTGGTTGTAGGGTCTTGTTTTGGGAAGGAGAAATGTATCCGCGTTCAAGGGCATACTCAATAGCGCCAAAGTAAGGGGAGCTAGTGGGTACATCATGAAAGCTAGGCTTTTTAGGTATAAAATCATCATCATAATTAACATTGCTAATGATAGCTACTAGCATCTTGATTATCTCACTGCGTTTTATGGGTTCTTTAGGCTTTATCTGTCCATCTATAAGTTCGATTGCGTTGTATTCGTACATAATCCGTAATGCTTTTTGCCTGTCAGTAGGAAGCTTATGTAAATCCTCTGGTTCTGTGCGATTTACCTCAACGGGTTTATTTGTATAAAAATTAATCCACTTACCAGTGACTGCGTCTAGCGTATAGTTTTTTTGGTTAGAGGGTTGTAATGTATAAGTAAGGGTCAAGGGTTGTGAATTTGACGCTTGTTGTTTTTTTTCACTATTATCCTCTTCGTTCATTTGATAAGTTAATTTTACTTCCAGTTGTTGAAGCCACTTTTCTTTTGCTTCTTCTAGGGAGAGGTAAGTCGGTAATTTTTGGGGGAAGCTATCTTGACTGATTGTTGAGTAAAATGAAAGTAATTCCCCAGTCTTCTGATCTAGGTAGACACCTGCACCTTCTGAAACGATTATTCCATGAATATAGCGCTGGAACTTAAAAGAACTTTTCATAGTACCGTCATATCTTGGTTCATCTTCATGATCAACCGTATCTAAATATAAGGATTGAGCTTTATAAGGAGCTAGTCTTTGTACAGTATCTATAGCAAGCTTTTGTAATTTTTCTGGAGCTATTGGAGTTTTGTTTGTATCTTCATTCATTTTCTCCTCTAAAGAAGGGAGGAGGGTGTAATTTAGTACGTTACCGTTTTTTGCATCAATCGTGAGAGAAATTGTGTCAATCCTATCGTTTTGCTTTTTCTTTTCAAAGGATAGTTCCCAGGAACTCCCTTCCTCTATATTTTTCTGATAGCTTGCTTGTGTTAACTTCCAGTTCTCCAACGACATTAATTTTTTTGCTAGCTCGATTGCTTGGGCTTGCGTCAATGGTGTTCCTTTATGCAAAGGAGGCAGTGGTTTGTCGACTACAGGTGAACGTTTGTCGGGATTGCTTGAAATAAGGGAAGAAGGTTCTTCTAAAAATTTACCTGTGTTCGCATCTATGGCTAGTTTCTTGTCATAATCATAGATTAATTGAGGCTCAGTTACTTCAGTTTCCTTAGGATAAGGTACGTTGTATCTTAAAGTAATAAAAGGGCTTTCTTTAAAAGTTTTGGTGGCTTCTTCAAGAGATATTTTTTTTGAATCAGGAGGGAAATTCAAATCTTCACTCCATGTAAAATAGTAGGATACAATTGTTCCATTAGGGCTGACTCTAACTGTTATGGAATCCTCGGGAAATGGTATTCCATTAATTTGTCTTTGGTATGTAAAATAATATTCTGTAGAGGTGAGTGCTGTTCTGTCATCTGAAACAGGAGTGGGCTTCAATGAAATACTTGATAATTTCTTACCGGCATGCTTACGTAGAAACGCTTCCGCTACTTGTTGAGCTTTCTCTAGTGAGATAGGTTCCTTTCCTTTCGTCGCTAAGAGAGAAGGGTGCGAAAAAGAATAGTTGATTAGTTCGCCTGAGTTTGCATTAATTTCTACTAGTAAGAAGTACGGTTTTCTTCGATCAATGTTGTCACTACTCTCCCAAGTAAAGCTCCAAGTGGGAGACGAATCAGTATCTTCATTGGACTTAAAGGAGCTATCACTAAGAACTGGATTCATGCTAGGCCATTCCTTTACGAACTCAGACGCAAGAGAGAAGGCTTGTTCTTTTGTTAATTTGGACTGGTTAACATTGTGAGCTACAGGCTGGACATACTGTTGAGTTGATTTTTGTGTTGTTTTAGCCTCAACCATGGATCCCGGAAGAAATAATACTCCTGATATGCTAAGCAAGCCTACTGAACGTATCCATGAATGCATAAATAAAACCTCCTAAATCTGAAATAGGTAATGTAAGCACATGGAACTGCCATATATATAACGGAATCAACAAGGAGGTAAGTACCACAAGGAAGTCATGATGGCGTTCTATAAAGGGTGAAACGAAAGAGGAGTTTTGAGCGTTTCAGTGGAAATTAAAAAATAGGAAAAATGTGTTATTAGATTTTGAAGATTCTAGTATCTCGTGATTATATCCATTATAATTAAATTGTACATATTCATGCAAGGAAAGTAGGGTGTCTTACTAACATGGAAACCATCGTATACTTAATCCGACATGGAGAAACGGATTGGAATCATATACAGAAAATACAAGGTCATACGGATACCGATTTAAACGAACTGGGGTATAAGCAAGCGGAAAAGCTAGCGAACCGACTTGCCTTAGAAGGCTTTACTCATGTGTACTCAAGCGACTTAAAACGTGCCTTTGAGACGGCGAAACGTGTAGGAGAACATCAACAGATTCCTGTTCCTGTAACGAAAGTACGCGGATTGCGTGAGCGTTGCTATGGCGATTGGGAAGGGCGCCACCTTGCTGATGTACAAAAAGATATGTTAGAGGTTGAGCCACATCAGTCTATCTGCGGGATCGAATCCTATCATGCTATGCAAGAACGGGCTGATCGCGTCCTAGGCGAAATAATTGAGCAACATCCTGGCCAAAAAATTGCAGTGGTAAGCCACGGGGGACTGATTAATGCTTTTCTGCATTATATTACAGATGGCCAACTTGGTACGGGCATCACTAAAATTGGCAATACCGGAATCACCATTCTGCATGTGGAGAATAAATCGTGGAAAGTTATGGAGATAAGTCGAGTTGACCACCTAGAGGAAACCATAACCGATTAATATAGAGGAAGAAGGAATCAGCATTGCGGACACGAACGCAAATAGGAACAGTAGGTAAATTATTTGATAGCGTTGTTCCCTTTTTTCTGCCTTCTTGGCCCATACAAGCACCAGGGCTCCTTTTCTTTGCTACTCCAGAGCGTGGTGTAATCGCTACCTATGAATTGGGAACACTCCCGGCACATTTGCCTCCAACTTTTTTTCAAGATGCCATGGAGGATTTAGTTAAACAGGAGATACCTGAGGCTTGGAAGAGCGGTCAGGTGATTAGTAAGGAGCGAGTTACTACTGAGTGTGGTGATTACGAATGGCTGTTGCAAGTCTTAGGTCCTCAACCAGATGACATACATGCGATCGCGGGTATTCTTACTTGCGTAGAGGAAGCTGTGGTCAATATACAAACCTACGGTGAAATGGTAAAAGGATTATATTCGCTTGGGTATAAAGGGTTTATTCAGCGTATGGCTAGTGAAATAGTAGTGGAAGCAAGCAAATGTAAGGATGCCACCCCATTTATGAAGACAGTTGTTAACGGTTTACATGCTACGGTAGGGAGGGGGCATTGTTCGCTTATTAAATTGGATGAAAATGGTTTTTTGTTGCCCCAAGAACGTTTCACAACAGATCCCGCTGTATATACAGGGTCCAAATTACATCAGGTATTAAACTGCTTTGTATCTAAAAAAGCAGAGGTTTATCAAGAAGACTCGTGCGTTGCGATGTACCCAATCTATGTGGAAGAAGAACCAATCGCGGCACTCATTCTCCATGTATCCGATAAAGAAGAGCAATGTCTAGACAGATTGGATATAGAGATGCTACATACGACTGGGGAGCAGGTTAGCCATCAGTTGCATAGGACTTTGCACATGCACGATATCTTGCGGGAAAGTCAAAAGAAAGAACTTCTTTATCAACTGACAAAACAAATTCACGCCTCGATTGATGTAAACGATGTACTAGCTGGAGTACTTGCAAGCATAAAGCAATTATATCCGTATTTTTCAGCGGAATTGTATCTTACTATGGAAATGGAAACAAATTTACCCATCAAGACCTTCTCTTTACAAAAACAACATAATCAGGTCAGCCAGCAGGCTTACCTTGAAGGAAAACTAATGATGGGTCAAGAGATCATAGAAGAGCAAGCGATTACTTTTGTCGCTGCTCCATTGCATGGTAGACAAGGGATTTATGGCATCCTTCAATTAGCAACGCATGAAATCATTAATTTGTCTTCTAAAGAGACCGAATATATCTCTATTTTAGCGGAAACAGCAGGTAACGCTTTTGAAAACGCTCAGTTGTATCAGCAATCACGTGACATGGTCCGTGAGTTACGTTTAATCAATGAGATGGCCCAGCAGATTAATCGTAGTTTAAACATGATAGATATACTTGAATTCGTGACTAAGATGTTGCACAGAACATTTAATGTGAGTTATTCTGCTATCCTACAAAAAGCACCAGACGGTGAGCGAATGCAAATCATCTCTTCATCGAAGAGCGATCAGATCGGACAATTAGTACCTATTTCAGCTACACCGATTGCTGAGATTTTAATTGATAAGCGGAAAATTCTGCCTTCTTTAGACTGCTTTACTAATCTACCTCATCATTTGTTTCCTTATGATTCTGTGATGGGGTGCCTTTATTACAAGATTCAGAAGTATCAGGACTCTTACTGGTGGCAGATCATAAGCCTAATTTCTTTACCTATGATGACTATAAATTACTCGAACTATTTGGACAACATACTAGCCTAGCTATTACGAATGCTCTATTGTTAAGTGAAGTGGAGCGTATGGTTATTACCGATAATTTAACAGGGCTTTTTACACGTAGATACTTAAATGAAAATGTGAAAAAATCCTTACTTGCTGATGAACAGGGCTCCTTAATTTTAATCGATATTGATTACTTTAAGAAAATTAATGATACCTATGGTCATCTTGTTGGGGATGAAATTTTGTATAAGGTAGCTTCTGTTATTAAAAACTGTATTAGAGACAGCGATATTCCAGCAAGATGGGGTGGAGAAGAAATAGCTATCTACCTACCACATGTTGATGTGCTGGTAGCCAGTAAAATAGCAGAACGAATTCGCATCCGTATACAGCAAGAAAGTAAACCAAGTGTTACGGTTTCCAGTGGAGTTGCTATGTGGAGTAGGGATGTTCAACAAAATCGTTCAGCCGAAGAACTATTTCACGATGCAGATGTCGCTTTATATAAAGCAAAGCAAGAGGGGCGAAATCAGGTAAGAAAGAGTGAATCAAGAAAAATATGGTAGGCGATGAGAAAATGCTATCTGTAAAAATCTGGGGGAGATAGAATGTCTGCCGTATCAAAAAAAAATAGATTGTCAAAGACTACGACAGAGGTTGCAAGGGGAGTGTATCAAATTCCGATACCCACTCCATTTTCTGTAGGAGATGTGAACGTATATGTGATTGAAGGCCAAGAATGTATCACGTTGGTAGATGTGGGTCCGTTAACAGAAGAGGCGTGGATCAGTCTAGAGAATGGACTAAATACGATTGGATATCGTGTGGAAGACGTTAGGCAAATCGTGCTTACACATCACCATGTGGACCATATTGGACAATTGGAGAAAGTAAAGAACATATCGAAAGCAAAGGTGTATGCTCATCCTCTAGCAGCCCCATATGTAGAACAAGATGAGGAGTTCATGCAATTTCATGATGAATTTTTTATTGCTCTGTATAAAGAGTGTGGCCTACCAGAGAAACTACTATCGATTGTAGAAAAATTTCGTGGCACGATGGCAATCTTCCAAGAAAAAAGCACAGTGGAAGAATCACTTGTGCATGAGCAAGCTCTGCCTCATTTTCCAGAGTGGCAAGTGTTGTTTACACCAGGACATTCTCAATCTCATTTATCCCTGTACCGGGCCTCTGATCAATTATTAATAGCAGGCGATCACTTGATCTCTTCTATTTCCTCAAATGCTTTTATTGAACCACCACAAGATCGGAGTACGACTCGACCACTAACATTGGTGCAATATCGGACCGCATTGGAGATGTGTGCGGCGATGGATATTAAACTGGTGGTTTCTGGACATGGGGAGCCGATCGAGAATAGTCGTGAGCTCATTTTTGAACGATTACAGAAAACCTGGGAACGTACCAATGCTATTCGTCGATTTTTGCTTGATGGCCCAAAGACTGCATTTGAATTAGCTGTCCTGTTATTTCCCCTTCTTTATCTCAAGGAATTACCGCTCGTTATTTCTGAAACCTTGGGACACATTGATTTATTGGTGATGGTTCATCAGGTACATGTACAAAGCAAAGAGGGCGTTCTCTATTATTCACTATAAACCTTTCCTTCAGTAAAAGTCCTTTCCTGTTAGACAAAGCGGGTAAGGACTTTTTATTGAAATGAATCCTCTCATTCCTATCATGCGTCTTTCTAAGTAGAGAGAGTGAGTAAGGAGCTCGTAATAAAGTAATCTTATACATAGCTTTTATTGTCGAAAGAACAGGGAAGTACCCTTTTTTTGCATGCCGATCTGTACTATAATAAATGAGTTCCTATTCAAGGATAGGAAAGCTGGATGGATGATCAAAATCATTCTTCCGCTACGCTTACTTCTACTAGTCCTTTTTTATTAACTCAGACTAAGTTAGGTAACGTGTTACGTACAGGTGATCTGCAACGTATTGCTCATTATATACAATCTTTTGGCATTTAGGTGCTTGTGGTAAGCTGTTTTATCACCGTTCTACAAACCTTCTTTCCGTTTGTCCCCTATTTTTTTGATTGCAGGTGTAAATGTTCTGATATTTGGCGGGATACCCGGTTTTTTATTAGGTGGCTGTCTGCGACTATAGGGGCTACTCTCAGCTTTTTTATGGCTCGTTACGTGACATTTGATTGGGCTAAAAAAAGTGGAACAGCAGCCTTTTTTGCTAGATGAATGAAGGGCAAAACAAAGAGGCTTTTGTATTATTCTGATGGCTCGGTATATTCGAAGTTATACCATCAATCACCATCTAAGAGGCTACAATGGGACATGATTTATGAGAATTTCACGCTCATACACTACGTTTTTTGCTGATGATTGCCATTTTAGGTAAGTTGAGATGTGGCTTGGATCTGTAGTAGGAAAAAAACGGAGAAGAAGTAGCCTGAGGATGATAAAGATGAGAACTGAACAGCATAACACGAAAGAAAGAATACTGGTAGCAGCAGCCTCACTGTTTTATTCACAGGGGTATGATCGTACCACTGTGCGTCAAATTGCAGAGAAGGCTCAGGTTAATGTAGCATTAATTTCTTACCATTTTCAAGGCAAGCAGGGAGTTTTGGAAAAGCTGATCAGCCACTACTATGATCATTTTTTCAAAATTGTACAGGAACAATGGGAGAAAGAAAAACCACAGGATTCGATGGGGCAGTTAGAAAAAATCGTAAGGTTATTTGTTTTTTATCAACATGAACATGCGTTGGTAACTAGGTTGATTCAGCGGGAGTTAAGTGTGGAATCTATGCTCGCACGAGAAGTAATGACCGTCTATATACATCAATTGAAGCACCGCTTTGCTAGCGTGATAGAAGATGGAATACAGACAGGGGAGTTTCGGAGTGTCAGCGTTGATGCTGTTCTGATGAATCTTTCCAGTATTTTGACCTATCCGTACCTGAATCCACAGATTGTCCGTGAAGTATATTATTTAGAACCGGGTTCTGCTGATTTTTGTGAATGGCTTGTCACCTCAAGCGTTCAATTTTTGCGTTCCCTCTTAGTACATACAGGATTGAATGAGAAACAAGTTGGTAAAGGGGTTGTCCAACCGTGAAAAGAAGGCTGTTGTTGTTATGTCTTGCCGGTACTCTTTGCTTTCACAATGTGGCAATGGCGTCTCCATTTCCTAAGAAGACGAGTGACATTGTACAAGACCAAGCAAAGATTTTTAAAAAAGATGAACGAAAAAATCTTGAAGAATCACTTAAACAAACACCGGGTATTTATAAGGTTGTTGTAGTTGAGAGTACTGAGCCAGAAGCAAAGTCTCCTGATGAGTATGCGCAGAAGCTATTTGCTGAGTATAAATTAGAGGAAGACTCTATGTTGATGGTGTTGGACAAGCAAAAGAAGGATCTGGGTGTGTATGCGGGCCCTAAGCTTGTTCAACAAGGAGCAAAATCCGAGCTATTAAAAGGAAAATTGACAGCTTATTTTGACCCTTGGAAGAACACTGATAAATTTGATCAGGGCATCTCTCAGTTCGCCAAAGAGGTACAGAATGAATTGAGTAAATTGCCAAAGCCTGCGGAAACAGCGACCGCGACTGACGCAGACCCTAACATCGAATCTCAAGAAAATACGCTGTTGAATTGGTTACCTTGGTGGGTATTTGTCTTGGCAGGAGCCTTGTTTATAGGACTCCTCTATTTGATGACACTAACGATGCGTCGTCGTACCCTCATGCGTGATATTGATGAACTAGAGGATTGGAAAGATGAATTGCTAGAGAAAATTGAAAAAATAGAAGTGGAAAAAAATAAGCGTCGCGTGTCAGGAGTGACTGAAGAACGTTATGTAGCACTCGCATCACGTAAGGAAAAGCTGCTTGGAACCAGTATTCCCGATATCGAAATGTTGATTATAGAAGCGGATGAAGCTTGTGATCGTTTCCGTTTTAAAGCAGCCAATAGCTTAATTCTTGAAGGCGAATCGATGCTTAATGATATTGAGGATGAACTAGAAGACCTTAAAAATGATACAACCCAAGTGGTACAAGCAAAAAATGAGAATAAGCAAGCCATACCAGAGCTTGAAAAGATGCTAGAACAGGTGGAACGAAAATTATCTGATGTGAGACTTGAATATGGACTTTCCTTCCATGAACTAAAATCGGATCTGGATCGCATTGCCGACATGAAGGCAACAATCAAATCTGCTATTGCTAGTGGAGATAATGTCAAAGCGGCTGAAGTAGCTTTTGAAGCTCATTCAATTTTAAGAGAAACGAGCAACTTATTAGAACAGCTACCCACATATGTAAATCAAGTGCGTACCGAAATGAAGGAAGAATTACATCAGCTTGAACAGGATATCGAGACTGCATTAGGTGGTAAGTATGACCTGAACCAAACGGCTCTTGATGAGGAATTATTGCAGGTAAAACAATTGGTGACCTCTGCTGGAAATGCCTTAGAAGAGGGAAATTTTCACATGTTGCAAACACATGTAAAAGCATTCGTCTTAAAGGTGGAATCTATTTATAGCAATCTTGAACAAGCAGTGCTCGGAGAAAAAGGGGAAGAGCCTACGGATCAGGCGCAAGTAGTACAGCATTCATCTACTTTAACACGTGAGGATACTTTCAAAGAGCTCGCTGATGACCAGCAAGAAGCCACAGTAGAGAATGCAGAGGAAAGTATTCAAGAGTATGCGGAACAGAGTAATGAAGAACAGAGGAAAGAGACAGATCCTCCTGCTATCCAGCCATCTGGGACGGCGGATACGACTGTAGCATACCGGGAAGCCGCGGCAAGTGACACAGTGACAGTGGAAACACCTGTTGCTAAGAAAAGTGCTCCCCCTTTGCAAAGTGATCTACAAAAGAGCCGTTCCCATGTAAGTGATAGGAAGCGGGAACGAGCGGACGGAGAAGAGCATCACGAGTATGAGTTGGTTATGCCGAAAATCCCTAAACCAATGTCACACGAATCTGAGAAGCTGGTTAAGATTGAGGAAAAACCATTTATTGAAACAGAAGATGATATTTTAGATGAGATGGAGCGCATTTCGGGTGAATTAATTTGTATCCGACAGCGTATTAAGCGTAGCTACTTGCCTGGAGTTCCAGATGATTTGAAAACAAAGTTTGATACAGTTGTCGGTCTATTAGGGCAAATTCAGCTACGAATGGAGAATACTCGATATGACATTCGTGAAGTTGCTTATTACCTTGAAGAGGCTCATGAACAGCTAATGGATACACATTACATGGCTGAAAATACAATTGCGGCTTGCCAATCGGCAGAGGGTGCTATTCAATATACGAATCGCTACCGACGCTTAAATCGTCAAGTAAATGAATTGCTAACGAAATCAGAGCAAGCTTTCCGTCAGTTGTATTTTACCGAAGCGTATCAGTTAGCAGAAGAAGCCCGCTTAATTATTGAGGGAGATCATGATGACGATGCCGGAGGTCGCTGGATGCTACGTAAGAAAAAAAGAGGAGAGCGTTAGCCGATGGTTGATCCTATGCCGTATTTCCTGATAGGAGCAGGTTTAGTAGTTGCTATCCAGCCTAAAACCAAACGCTGGAACCGACGCTTGAGCGCCCACTTTGCAGGTAACGAGAAACGAATGAAACAACGAGCGAATACGTTTTATCTGTTGGGTGTATCATGTGTGGTAGTGGGATGCTTTTTGCTATTACGTAAATAAATCTACTAGCAAGAGGGACAGATCTTATAAGAGTAGGTTGCTAATCATAAAGGAAGGCACGTCTTTTTTAGGCGTGCTTTTTTGTATTATCTAGACAAAAAAAGAAGCGTCAATGATCGACGCTTCCAAAGATAAAGATAAAGGGAGTAGAGGTGTGAGAATCAGTAACCAACTACTTTTAGGGGGAGTAGGGTTCTGAGACGCTCTTCTGGGAGGAAGAGCAATTAGTAATATATTCCCCAATAAAATAGATAGTTAAACATGTATTTTAAAAAATTGTATGGTAATCTGCTATTTTTCTATAAGATACATAGTTTTACAGGATAATTAGCTAGTTAAGGTGTATTGAGCCGCATGTAAGCCGGCTACATAGCCAGAAGAAAAGGCAATTGTAATGTTATATCCACCTGTATGTGCATGGACATCAAGCACTTCTCCAGCAAAGAATAGTCCAGTCGCTTTTTTAGACTGCATAGTTCTCGGATCTACTTCCTTAGTATGAATGCCACCACCTGTAATAAAGGCTTCTTCCAGTGACAGAGTTCCAATGATTGTTAACGGGAATGATTTCAGAAGACGAGTGAAATTTTGCCATTTTTGCTTATTGAGATGGCTAAAGGTAATTTCTTCTTCTAGCTCTGCTTTCTGTAAGAGAACAGGGATAAGTCGTTCGGGCACATAGCCCTTCAATGCATTCTTGATCGTTTTTTTCGGTTGTTCCTCACAAAGCTTCCATGTTTCCTGGGAAATGATGTCGATGGAACGCTCTGGAAACAAATCAATTGTCAATTGGAGAGGAACGATGCCGAATTTACGCTGAGTAACAGATACAAAATGTCCTAACCGTAGGACAGCTGGACCAGATACGCCGAAATGGGTAAAGATCATATCTCCCTCTTGTGTAGTTACCCGTTTTCCTTTTGGATCAGTAAGGGTCAGTTCGACTTCGCGTAAAGAGAGTCCTTGTAATGTTTTTTGTTTAATGATCTCATCGCTTGCTCGCAATGGTACTTCAGTGGGATATAGATCAGTAATGGTATGACCAGCTGCTTTCGCCCACTTATATCCATCCCCAGTCGAGCCTGTTTGCGGTACGGAACAACCACCTGAGGCTACAATAACAGCTTTTGTCTTCAGTAATTCCCCATTTTTTAATTCAACCCCTGTACAAGCATCTTGTTCATACAGGACACGCTCTACCTCTGCATGCAGACGGATGTGAACTCCCTCCTGTTTTAATTGACTAACAAGAGCATTCGCTACGGTAATCGCTTTATCTGTCGTGGGAAACATTCGGCCACGATCTTCCTCTTTTAATGAAACTCCTATCCCTTCAAAAAAGTAGATAATATCTTGATTGTTAAATTGGGCAAAGGCACTGTGCATAAATCGACCGTTTCCAGGAATCTGTTTAATCAGCTCTTCTAAATCTTTAGCATTAGTGACATTACAGCGTCCGCCACCTGAAATGATCAGTTTGCGTCCTAGTTTTTCACCTTTTTCAAGTAAGCAGACACTGGCTCCGTGTTTGGCAGCTGAATAGGCAGCCATAAGTCCCGCGGGGCCGCCACCGATAACAATGCAATCAAATCTTTCTTTCTTCATTAGATGTTCATCCTTTTATTTACTGTATAGGGTAATGTGCACCTTTTTCTCCACCATTACACAAGATGTGATAAGGAGATAGTGACTGGGTAAACTAGACGTAAGTCAGATGAAAGGGGTACTCCTCAGGCTTCCCTTACTTACATGGTTGCATAACTCTAACAGGTAGTCGATAATGGAAAAGTATACAATTGTCTCTACATAGAATACAACAAAAAAGACTCAGTTTGGGAGGATCAAGGTAATGGCCGATCAATTTCAATTGGATTTATGGGAAAAATTAACAGAGGCGCCTGGTGCTTCGGGATTTGAAGGACCTGTCCGCTCCATTATGAAAGAATATATCTCCTCTTATACAGAAGAAGTCACCTATGATAATATGGGAAGTATTTTTGGAGTGAAGCGTGGGGATGAACAAGGGCCTCGCATTATGGTTGCAGGGCATATGGATGAAGTAGGGTTTATGGTAACCCAAATATCTGATAAAGGTTTTATTTCCTTTCAGCCATTAGGTGGTTGGTGGAGTCAAGTATTATTGGCCCAACGAGTTCAAATTATTACAGAAAACGGTCCGATTATCGGGGTAATTAGTTCCATTCCACCACATGTATTAAGTGAAGATATGCGCAATCGCCCAATGGATATCAAGAAAATGTATGTTGATATTGGTTGTGATTCTAAAGAGGATGTTCTTAATGTCGGTGTAAAACCAGGACATCCAATCGTACCGATTTGCCCTTTTACTCAAATGGCTGATCCGAAAAAATTCATGGCGAAAGCTTGGGATAACCGTTATGGATGTGCCCTTTCTTTAGAGTTACTAAAAGAATTACATGAAAACCCACAGCATCCTAATGTAATCTATGCCGGTGCTACTGTACAGGAAGAAGTAGGTTTGCGTGGTGCAAAAACAGCCGCTCATATGATTGACCCTGACATGTTTATTGCATTAGATGCTAGTCCAGCTGGTGATATTCCGGGTGTGACAGACGGTATGGGTAAATTAGGTGATGGTCTACTATTACGTATTTTGGATCGTACGATGATTATGCAGCCTGGTCTACGTGATTTGTTAATTGATACATGCGAAGAACTAGGCATCAAATATCAATACTTTATTAGTCAAGGCGGGACTGATGCAGGGGCTGTCCATATGCATGGTAAAGGTGTTCCTTCGGTAGTAATTGGTATTCCGTCTCGTTACATTCATAGTCATGCATCTATCATGCATGAAGATGATTATCAAAATGCGAAAAAGCTACTGTTTGCTCTAGTTAAAAAGTTGGATTGGGCTACGCTGGAGGCTACTCGTCGCCGGTAAGCGTATGCGAAAGGAAGCGTGATTTTTTATGAATGCCATCAAATTTTATCGCCATGCAACGGCTACAGATGCCGTACTGGAATATAATTTTTATGACCATAAATTTGCTCCGACGAATTTAGTGGTACGTAAGGTATTGATGGCTATGCTTCATTCTGTCCAAAATCATCTTACTGATTTAGAGGTGGAGTATAACGACAATATGCTGGTGGAAAAAGTAGGGGGAAATGCAGCGAGAATTCTTAAGCTATTGGGAGCTTCTACTGAAAATGTACAGGATAATTATCGAGGTGAAACGGTTGTAAGCCGAACTTTTACTGCTAAGATGACGCCTGAACGCTTTCAATATTTTTATGAACTAAAAGATGTTGGTGAGCTCTCGTGTTTTGCCCTAAAAGAACAGGCATTAGATCGAATTGTTTCGTATTTTAATCAGTATTTGTTAGTAGTGATTCCTCTTCAGGAGGAAAAGAATTTCTTTGAACAATTACAGGAAATGCACGTTCCATACCAGGTCCAAGCGATCAATAAGTAGCTGAAGGATGTATTTCATCCCTAAAAAGTTTTTCATGGGCATCCCTTTTTATTCTGTAGGATTTTTACAGGAGAAAGAGGGATGCTTTTTTGCTAATTATATGTTGGGTTAAATTTTGTTCGACTACGTATTGATTGCTTGAGAATGTAAAGCATCGGTCGTGAAGTAGGGAAGCATTTTCATCAAGGATAGGGTTTTTCTCACATAAAAAAAGCTTTCCCCTGCCTCAACATTAGGCAAGGGAAAGCCACTTTGTATTACGTGGAAGGACGATCTGGTCCTTCTAATTTTTTGTCACCAAAGCCTGGACGATCGTCTTGGGTTTTCTTTGGTTGTGTATTGGCCTCACTGCGTTCATTGGAGTTATTGGAAAAACGTTTTTTATCCATACTCATCTTCTCATCATTCCTTCCAGAATCTTATTATTCCCAAAACAAAAACTTGTACTCAGGTTTATATTTTTTTTGTTCCTCAAGGATTGCTTCGTGAGCTTCATTTTCTATATGAAACAATAGTGACGAAAACGGTGCTTTATCAAGAAGGCTGGCTCCCTGTAACTTATTATCATCAGTTGAAAAATTCATCGTGCACGCTCCTTTTTTGGTTGTAGAGATGGGGAAGAGCCCTTTTTTTTGTGTCGGGCGTTGGCATAGATAGCAAAAGCGGTCAGAATAGCAACAGAAATTAATGTAATAATGCCATACATATACCATGGTCGCATACTTCCTATGCCACCAAGCGACTCAATCATATAGCCACCGACTGCATTACCTATAGCACCGCTAATACCTGTGACTACGTTGCCGATTCCGTAATAGGCTCCTAATAGAGGAGGTTTAGCAAAATGTCCTACTAAACTGTCGAATACTGGGACAGCCAGCATCTCACCAATAATAAACACAACGGCAGCTGCACTAAATGTCCAAAACTGATGAGCAAAACCCATAGCGAATAAGCCAGCACCAAGGAACAAGGTACCACTGACCATTGCCCAATAAGGACTAATTTTTTCTAAGATATAGCGGGTAATAACACCCTGAAATAGGACCACAAAGGTTGAATTAATGGTCCAAATCAAGCCTACTTTGGCACCTGTTCCCATAATATGTTGTCCACGTAACGGAACAACAAGCGGAAATTGAGCATACAATCCCCAGACTAGCAAAGAAACCAAACAGAAAAACAAAAAGCTACGATGATCCAATAAACGTTTATACTGGCTCCATGATAAGGAATCCTTTTTAGTCGTCTCTTGACGGGCTTTCGGTAAGGTAAATAGAAGAAAAAAGGTCAATAAAATATAAACACCTGCTGCGTAAATGAAGACAAGTCGATTCGTACTTAGAGCAAGTAACGTAACCGTAAGACCTCCAATGATAATTCCAATGTTGGCTGCGATGCCCCGCCAGGAAAAAGCCGTTGTTCGATCTTCTTGTTTCACTCCATCAGCTATTTTTGCTTTTATGGCAGGGGCTAATAAACCCATACCACTGCCATTAAGGGCCGAAAAGAGCATAAATAACAGAAAGGTTTGGCTTACACTATAGCCAAACATAGCACATGCCTGAATAGCCGCTCCACTTACCATTACAAGTTTACGTGACACACGATCACATAAAAATCCACCAATTAGACTGCCAATTTGGTACATCAAGCTAGCTATAGCTAGAATGAAACCAATTTGACTTGCATGCAAATGCCGGGCCTTTTCCAAAAAAATAGGAAAAATAGGCGTCACTAGAAAGATTGCAATATGCATAAAAAGAGCTGCAACTAACAGAAGGAGAAATGTGCGGTTACCAAGTAAGTGACGGGCAGTCGCCAATGTATTTGTTCCTCCTCTCTCTTCTGATGTCAGACTTAGTATGTGAAAAGAGGGACTCCCTTTATTCGTAGCCCAAAATGTTTGAAAATGGGCAGGTACCTAGAGTCTTTTTTGAAACCGTGACATATCCCTATAAAAAGAGGCGAGTAGGAGGGAAATTTATGAGTAGCATGCTTAAATTGGGTGGTTTTGAGGTTGTCATTGGGATCGCTGTTGTAATTTTTCTTGTCTCCATCGTTATTGATGATGGATTTGAATAAATGGAAGAGAGATGCTTGTACGCTCTTTTGTAGGAACAATCATATTTGGCTCTATCCGTGCGTAGGGTAGAGCATACACAAAATTGGTACAAGTATGAAGCAAGGAGCGTGAGATAGTGGCTCAAGTCATTTTAACGTTTTGTGTTGCTTATGGCATCGTGATTGGAGGATCAGTCCTAGGGGGTATGGGGGCTTTTTTTAGCGATCGAGCTCCGTTACTTGTAATGTCAGATCTAGCCATCCAGCTCAAAATTATGGGGCTGGTTGGAGCCCTCGGAGGAACATTTGACTCATTTTTACAAATTGAAAAATTATTTGTAGGAAATGTCTCACCTGTTTTAAAACAGCTCATTTATATTTTTGCAGCGTTTATCGGAGCGCATCTCGGAACTATTTCAATGTTATGGCTGACACAGGGGAGAGGGTCATGACAACAGTACATGAGGAGCAATCACCTAAATTACGTCGATATCTTCGGTATATCAGCTTGTTTATTCTAGGAGCTACCGCAGGAGGAGCTGTATTTCTGTTTTTGTTTACGCAAAGAATGGAAGATTTAATGTTAGAGAACAAAAATTTATATGTATTAAATGATCGTCTCCAAAACGAGATGGATAGTCTTAACGAGTTGCATAAAGTGGCACGAAAAAAGCAGAATGTCGTGATTGAAGATGTTGAAATCACTTTTTTAGGACAACGCCCTAATACCTTTGTAGAAGAAGAATTAAAGCATAGCCTAGAAAAAGATTTAGCCCAATTGAAAAGGAAAAAAGTGGAGCAAGTGGGCGAAATGCATGAACTATTGCATGAATTACTGCAAAAAAAAGAGTACATCATTCAAGGAAAGGTCTTAGAGGTAAATATAAAAACTCTAGTGATTTCGCGAGTTTTGCACTTATACGTAGTGGCTAAAGAACAGCCGAAAACAATTGGATAGCCCATTTTATGGATTGAGAAAAAAATGCAACAAAACCCCAGCTTGTTCGTATATAGTTATAGCAAAATAAAGAATTGCTTTTGGAACGAGGGGGTTTGGGGGATGTCGTTATTTAAAAAAATGATGGCGAGTGTAGGTATTGGAGCAGCTACTGTAGATACACGTCTTTTCAAGGAAACATTGCTTCCTGGTGAGCTAGTAAGAGGCGAGGTTCATATTACAGGAGGAGATATTCAACAGGAGATTGATGAGATTTACATTTATGTTATTACTCATTATGAACGAGAAAGTAATAACAACAAAACAAAGGAAGAATGTATCCTGTTACAACATCGTTTGACAGAACCCTTTACCATTGAACCACAGGAAACAAAAGTTTACCCGTTTACTTTTCAATTACCTCATGCGACGCCTCTTACGATAGGTAGACAGCCAGTCTATTTACGTACAGGCCTAGATATAAAAAATGCAATTGATCCGGGTGATTCGGATTACATTGAAGTAAAACCACATCCTCTGATGGTTAACGTTCTAGAGGCAATCACTACATTAGGCTTTCAGTTATATAAAGTAGATTGTGAATTTAATCGTCGACTTGGTCAACCTTATCCATTTGTACAAGAATTTGAGTTTCGCCCACAAGGGCAATTTCGTCAATATGTAGATGAATTGGAAGTCATTTTCTTTTTACAGGAAAATGAAATGGAGATCCTTCTAGAGGTTGATAAACGAAAGCGTGGATTTGCAGGAATGTTGGAGGAAGCCTTTGATATGGATGAGCGATATGTGAGATTTCGTTTATCTGAAAATGATCAGAATAGATCAACACAAGAGCTGACAATATGGATTGAGCAGATGATTATGAAAAGCATTGGATAAGATATAGCAGCTGGTAGCTTCTTTTGGGGTATGAGATACAGGATTACTTCATACACTAGTCTTGACCTCATCCCCAAGGAGTAGTGCATGGTATATATGATACGTAAAGGATTAGCAGTGATGATCGGCAGTGGCTTACTTGCACTTGGTGTAAACGGTTTTATTATCCCACATCAATTAATGGATGGCGGTTTGACAGGTATCGCTTTAATAATCAACTATATGGCTGGCTATAAGGTAGGGTTGGTAATGATCGTAACTAGTATACCAATCTATCTATATGCTTGGTTTACAAAGCGATCTTATTTTTACAATAGTATTAATGGATTATTACTTTCGTCCTTTTTGATTGATTTATTTTCGCCGTTACAGCATGTTTCCGTATTTACTTCCTTTTCCCCATTATCCAGTAGTATTTTGGGGGGCTTATTTATTGGTATGGGCATTGGATTGTTACTTAAATTTAATACAACGACTGATGGATTTGATTTGGTAGCCAAATTTTTATCTGATGTAACACGAATTAATATTGGGATTGTGATCTTTGTTTTTGATATTGTCATCCTGTTTATAGGCTCGCAGTTAGCGGATACACCTCATTATTTTTATTCGTTTTTAGCGATTTCGATCGTGTCAGTAGTCACATTTTTGTGGAATCGTCAAGGAATCATACATGTAGAATAACCTGTATTCGTTAGTCAGAAAAGCTTGGCAGATGCCAGGCTTTTTCTAGTTGCATAACCCAATTTATAATCAAAATTCAACTCAAAATGTAATGCATGTACAAAGTCTGAAAAAATTTTTTTTGAATACGAGGTATCAAGGCACATTTTTCAGACAATACTGTGAGCATGAAACATTTAGAGGAGGAATTTACCAAATGAATTTGTTAGAAAAAACGAGAAGAATAAATGCGATGTTACAAAAGACGATGGGTGGAAACGGGGTATCTTATCAAGATATTGCTAAATTGCTCTCTGATATCATCAATTCCAATATGTATATCATCACGGCAGATGGTCAGATTTTAGGTAGTGGTTTTGCACAAGAGATTTCGATTCAGGAAACAGGACGTTTTACGAGCTTTTTGCCTGAAAACTATAAGGAAAAATTATTAGAAATTCATTTCTCAGTAGCTAACGAAGCAGTTCACGGTAACTATAGCATGGTTCCTGCTGAGTGGAAAAATCTGTTTCCTCAAATGATGACCACAATTGTACCGATTAATGCTGGTGGCAGTCGATTAGGAACATTAGTATTAACTCGTGCATTTGGTGCTTTTGAAACGGACGATCTTATTTTAGCTGAGATTGGTGCAACTGTAGTTGGAATGAAAATTGTACGTCAGCGTACAGAACAGATTGAAAATGAGGTTCGTGATAAAACATTTGCTAAGATTGCATTGTCTTCTCTATCCTATAGCGAGCAAATTGCAATTGAAAAAATTATGGAGCAATTGGATGCAAAAGAAGGCTTGCTGGTAGCTAGCCAACTAGCCGACCAAGCTGGTTTGACCCGCTCGGTGATCGTTAATGCATTACGTAAACTTGCCAGTGCGGGTGTTCTTGAGTCACGTTCTCTCGGTATGAAGGGAACCTATATTAAGGTGCTAAATGATAAATTCCATTCCGAATTGGAAAAATGGAAAACATCATAATCACATAACCCAGTAGTTAACCGTTTCCATGTTCTCCTCCCAGTTGTAAGACATGCCTATTTCCGGCATGTCTTTTTTTTATTTTTTTTAATGTTTCATGTGAAACTTTATTGCACTAAAGAAATGGTATTATGTTTCATTAATACTAAATATTATTACTTATTAAATTTTTTAATGTAAAAAGTCTTATAATTATGATATCTTTTAAAGCAGGAGGTGTACAGCATGAAAGAGCTTTGGAGAACACCATCATTTCGCTGGTTCTGGCTTGGTATCTTTTTATCAGCTGTCGGAAATTCATTCGGATCATTTGGAGTAAGTTGGTATTTATTACATCGAACAGGTTCTGGAGCTATTATGGGTACTTCTATCTTGTCCTATTATGTACCGGCTCTACTATCTGGATTAATAGCTGGTGTTTTATTGGACCGCATTGATCGAAGGAAACTGATTATTTTTGATAATGTGGTAAGAGGCTGCTTATATGGTTTACTTGTTTTCTTGCTGTCTTTACCAACCGTACCTGTCGTAACGGTTTATATCATCATGGCCTTAGCAGGTATGCTTTCACCATTAAGCAGTACTGGACAGCAGGCTATGTTACCGAATCTTATCAAGGATAAAGAACTACTAATTAAAGCAAATAGTGTAATGAGTGCTCAATGGCAGATTGTTTGGCTTTTTGGACCTATGCTAGCTGGTTTGGCGGTTACGTTAATCGGGCCTGCCAACGTAATTATTATTGATTCGATTAGCTTCTTTTTATGTGCAGCATGTTTTTTACGAGTTTCCTATACATATAAGCCAAACTCTAACATACCGAGTCAGACAAAAAGAGAAGCATTACTGAATTTTTGGCAAGACCTTGTGGTAGGTTATCGATATATTGGAACGCATTCGATGTTACTTTCTCTTTTGTTCTTTAGTTTATTTTTTAATATGGGATATGCACCGGTAGAATTATTACCAGTATACATACAGCAAGTGTGGGGGATTGGAAAAGAGGCTTATCAAGGGTATATGCTTACAGCGATGGCTATTGGATCATTGTGTGGCTCAATGTTATTTATCGCTAAGAATTGGAAGTATCCGATTGGAGTGACTGTAGGGGCGATTATTTGCTTGTGGGGTTTGGTTACATTCCCTCTAGGCTTTACTCAGCGTATGGAGGTTGCTGTTGTGTGCTTCTTTGCTGCGGGGATTGTTTTTGCTCCATTTAACGTATTGGTTTCAACCTATATTCAAAAACAGGTGCCGAATGAGATTTTGGGACGAGTGCTAACTGCTAATCGTTCCATTACAGGATTTGGTCTACCTGTTGGAAGTTTCTTATCCGGCCTCCTGGCTTCTTCATTAGGAATGGATCGTATCTTTGTCTATTGTGCAGCGCTATGTATTTTGGTTGGAATGATAGCGATAGTAAGATTGCGAGCTTTGCAGTAATTGATTGATTATTTGCGATTTAACAAGGGTGCAACTCGTCTCATGATGAAATCTGGTAATAAAGGATAAATGAGCGACAGTAGGTGGAGACGCTTTGGTAGAGCAACTTCAAAGCGTTTCTGTTTTGTTGCTTTTATAATCGCTTTTGCAGTCCTTTCAGGAGATAGCAGGTAGCCACTTACTTTTTCTTTATATGTGCCAGTGTTGTCCGCATACATGAGAAATGGCGTATCAATAGGACCAGGTAAGGCACAGGTGACTGAGATTCGAGTAGCAGCAAGCTCATGTCGAAGTGATTCACTGAATCTTATTACAGCGGCTTTTGAGGCAGCGTATACAGCAGTTTTAGCAGAAGCAACCCGCCCCGCTAGAGAAGCAATATTTACAATCCTAGCTTCTGATTGAGTGAGCATCATAGGTAGGAAGGCACGAGTCATATATAATGTACCCAATAAATTTGATTCAATGGTCTGGTGAATTTCTTCCAGGGAGTGATCTAAAAAGGGCTTAAATAAAGCAGAACCCGCGTTATTAATGAGAATATCACATCGACCAAACCGGATTTTTACCCAAGCAGAAAAAGCTCTTACTGCTTCATTGTCGGAAAGATCAAGTTTATAGATATGGAGAACAGGAGGGCGGTTCCATTCACGCTGGATCCTTTTTAGTTTCATGTGATCTCTACTTGTAATAACCACATGGTACCCCTCACGAATATATTCCTTGGCCAGTGCCATCCCAAGTCCACCGGTACCGCCTGTAACAATTACTACTGGTTTACTCATAATGCTAGTCATTCACCTCCTATAAACATCCTACCATTAACGCTATTCCATGTAAAAAAAACCTGAAAGGAATGGTTATAAAAGTCCTCATATGGGTGCAGTATAGCCATAGGAGGTGACCAATATGCCAGTAGTAAAATGTAGTGTAGCGAGCTGTACGTACTGGGGACAAGGAAATAATTGTAATGCCGAAGCCATTATGGTGGACATTGATCCTCATGCAAACAAACAATACGATGCTGAATTTGCAGACGAAATCGGTTATGATACCGAGCACCGTGATTATGCAACAACGTCTCGTGAAACCTGTTGTCATACGTTTAAACCAAAGGCGTAATCGCTTCCTAAGTTGAAATGTTTTCCCGGTGGGGAAATCAAAAGTAACGTTTTCAAGGGGATAACAATTTCAGTGTGTAACGACAGATAAAAAGACGTAACCACTCATAAGGTTACGTCAGACTGTCGGGAAACCTATTTATTTTCCTTAAACAGTATATGGTTATACTGGAGATGGACGAAGTGCTATAAAGAAAGATCGTTCTCTACCTTAGCTACTCTTAGTAAGGTGAAGAGCGATCTTTTTTATTCTGTACAGTTGCTGTCTGTAGCGCCTGCTCCTGTATAATTGTTTGTTCTGTAAACGCGATGTAGAGAAGACTGTTTAGTTCTTTTTCAATCTGCAAAACTTCGTTCAGGTGTTTCATATCGCGGATTTACTAAATCGGTTCTGACAAATCTATTGTTCTTAAACATGTGAATGTATGACCCCATCCATCTGATATTTATGAAACACCGACAATGAAATAAAAGATATGCCGGTGTTTGAAAAAGTGATAAGGAGTTAGGTTACTATAAATTCTACAATGACTGGTGTACCTGGATCGAGTACGTCGCCACCTGGAATTGTGATTGCTGTAGTCGTAACAGAAGAAGTATCGGCTGTCTGAAGTACGCCATTGATATAAAGATTGTAGTAAGAAAATGATGCTGGAAATGCTGTCGCAGCTGCACCAGCGTCATTAGTGAAAACTGTTGCCGCGATCGCAAATGTAGCACCTGTTCCTGTTCCTCCTCCTGCAGTAGACGTAAATCTCCTACCGGCAATAAAGGGTTTTGTAATAGCCATTTTACAGGCACCTCCTCTCTATTATAGTAAATGTAAATACTTGGATAAAGGTGAGGGCAGATCGATTGATTGATATGAATCATTTTTATAGAACTACCTGAACCGTAAACTGAACAATTTCGACAACGATTGGACTTCCTAAAAAAATAGTGTTTCCTTTTGGATTAATTGTAAGAGCATTTGCACTTATTACATATAGGCTACCTTCTTGCAATATCCCGTTGATGTACAGATTGTTATAGCTATTTTGTCCGAGGCCTATAAATTCTGTTATCAAGTTACCTAAATCGTTAGTAAATTGAGTAGCTGGAATAACTACAGGGATAGTTAGCTGGATATCTGAGCTTGCAATAAAAAAATATCTATTAACAGTTGGTAAAATGCTGATGGTGCCGATAGGCCCGGTAGGCCCTTGAGGCCCGGTAGCGCCTTGAGGCCCGGTAGCGCCTTGAGGCCCGGTAGCGCCTTGAGCACCAGTAGTGCCTTGAGGTCCAGTAGCGCCTTGGGTTCCAGTAGCGCCTTGAGCACCAGTAGCGCCTTGCGTTCCAGTGGCGCCTTGAGGTCCGGTAGTGCCTTGAGGTCCGGTAGTGCCTTGAGGCCCGGTAGCGCCTTGAGCACCAGTAGTGCCTTGAGGTCCAGTAGCGCCTTGGGTTCCAGTAGCGCCTTGGGTTCCAGTGGCGCCTTGAGCACCAGTGGCGCCTTGAGCACCAGTAGCGCCTTGGGTTCCAGTGGCGCCTTGAGGCCCGGTAGTGCCTTGAGGCCCGGTAGTGCCTTGAGCACCAGTAGCGCCTTGAGCACCAGTAGCGCCTTGCGTTCCAGTAGCACCTTGGGGCCCGGTAGCGCCTTGCGTTCCAGTAGCACCTTGGGGCCCGGTAGCGCCTTGGGTTCCAGTGGCGCCTTGAGGCCCGGTAGCGCCTTGGGTTCCAGTGGCGCCTTGGGTTCCAGTGGCGCCTTGAGGCCCGGTAGCGCCTTGAGCACCAGTAGGTCCCTTAGGCCCAGTAGCACCTCTAGCTCCGGGCGGCCCTTGAGGCCCAGTAGCCCCTTGAGGACAGCAAATTACTACTTTTGAAGGTCGACATGTTACACAGACTTTGATTTTCTTGCATTTTTTTCTCTTTGAAGAACAAGTTCTATCTTTACATTTACGTTTTCTTCTTCGATCATGATCTGCCAATTAAACCACCCCCTAATATTTACACTATTATGTATGCTACGTTTTTTACCTATTAGGGAGTTGGACTTTCAACTAATAACTGGTAGGTTTAAATCTATTTTTTTGTATAATAGGCTAAATTAGGTGATGGATATCCCTTTATATGGAAATGTTAGTTGAGCATAATAGAGCAATATGCCCTTATGGAGGAGAAAAGGGATTGCTAACTAAGGAAATGGACTGATTTACTATATATCGTCCTTGTATGGATACGTTGTTTCGCTTTACATGCCCGAAGGATGAATGTAAAGGTAACGGACGCCTTTTTGAAAACAATATCTTCGTTACGATTTTTTGGAAAGCTGTAATTTAAACTTTTTTTAAAATGGGTCGGTATATGGTGAGTAAGCCTTTTTATGTAAAAAATATTATTTGTACCTTTCATTTCAACTATCATCATCTGCAATGTATTTGTAGAAGGCAATGGTAATTCTTCTGCGGTTATTACACGCAATTCTATAAGTAGTACGAAAATCATTACTACTGAGGCGTCCATTTTAACGATCAGGAATAAAGATATTTATCAGTCAAAAACAAATCGAGTACAATTTCGCATGGATTATATATCGTTTAGTGTAGATGGGACCAGATCAACGATTATTCGTTTAGTCAAGAATGCCACTTTAGGAGGCACTCCAGTCTTTACTGATATTTCTATTGATACAAGCGTCATGGAATTCGATACGGACACACAACTGTTTCAGACGGGAGAACCGTACTTTTGATTGGCCTTGGAAGGGTTGATTCAGGAGAACTCGTTTTGGGAGAAATAGACATTGAGTTGAGTCCAGGTGACAGTTTGACAGTCTCAGCAGTGTCTACAGCTTCCTAGGAAGTGAGCATAGCCGTATCATGGCAAGAAATGTTTTAGTGTTAGAGGAAAAATTTAATAAACATAAACAGCAAAGGCAAAATACAGCTAATATACTAAGTTGGTTGTCCATTACAAAACTATTGAGGTTTGTATATTATAAATCAAGGAAATTCGAAAGAGGTTCCCGTATATTGAAAAGGGGTGAAGAAAAATGGCTATTACCAAACCCTTCGTTACATCCAGAAGATTTGTGTCCACAGCAGGAGCTGGTACAGGTACAGCATTTGCGATTGCAGCTACAGCTTTTACCGATGACGCTGGTGCAGCTGCTACAGCATTTCCAACATTTACTTATTACAATCTTTATATTAATGGTGTGCTTCAGTTGGCTAATACCTCGACTGCCAGCACCACTGGAATTGGTATTCCTGGAGGTAACGTTCTCGATTCAGGGGTACCTATTATCGTTGTTTTTGTAATAACCTAGTTCTGTAACTTTTCTCAAAAGCTGACTTTTGGAAGTTATAATGGATATCTCAATAAAAATACTACCGTAGCAAATTGTAATTATATCTATATTATAATAGATTAACGCGGTAATTTATAAAAGTAATGTAATATAAAAAAGGTCGCCGAAAACTTCTCGACAACCTGACGTACCCTCTTATTTAAGGTTACGTCTTTTTTGTTTAGTACTTCTTGACTAAATTATTTTAATTCTCTTCACTTACAAGGCTTGTTTTTCTAAAGTTGAGGTATGCTCCATTTCTAGACGGGTAATGAAGGAATTAGCTTCATCCCAGTTCGTAATACGATGGACTAGTGATGGAAGCTCTCCTTGATTATAAGGTGTGTCAAACAATAGCACAGGAATTCCAAGCTCACTAGATAATTGCAAGGCATTTTCTAATCGATCTTCCATAAACAGATCAATGCTCCATGTTTTTGCAGCACGAACTTTGTCATGAGAGCCTACCAAATCTATATGATGATAAGGGATATGATGTTTAGCAAACCAAGCTTTGGTTACCTGCATATCATCTAAAGCTCTAGCACTAATATAAATGAGTTCATGGGTCAAGTACCAGTTTTGCAAAATTTCGGAGGCGTTACCATGTAGAAGAGAATGCGAGTAAACCTCTTGGCTATTTTGTAAAAGCCAGGTAGTAAACTCTTCATCCGTGATTTCATACACATTTGCTAAATTATATTCAAAGCAATCTTGTAGTGTTAAATTTTTGCCAAAGGTTCGATTCAAAAATGGGACAATACTGCCCGGATCGGTAACTGTACCGTCAATATCAATACCAATTCTTAGTGATTTATTGTTTGTCATCTTCTCGCCTCCTGATTAAATTGTACACCGAAGACAGAGAATAAGGCTACTTCCTTCATTTCATCCTGATTAAAAAGGGGTTGGAGCACAGCATGGGTAACGATCAGAAACGACGTTTACGTGGTGAGCAGAAGGAAGCGAGGACTGCTCAAAACCGCATGGACAAAATTGATACCAAGTCGTATGATACGGAGCTAGCCCAGGATTCATGGATGCGAGCTTCGTTGGAGCCAGGCGCTACTCAATCGCAGGGGGATGTTGAATATAATCCTCTGACGCAGACGGAGCGCTATTCAGGCGATCAATATCAATCTACACAAGCGGTGGCGAAATCTTCTCAGGGCGATAATAATGATTCAATGTCTTATCGAAATGATGTCTCTACGGAAACGGCTGCGGAAATCGCTGAGCCATACCGTCCGACACGGTTACGGAATGGTGATGATTCTAGCTTGCGAGAAGCTAGACAAGCAGAAGATAAAGATGGCAATTTAGTTCAGGGAAGCGGAATAGGAATGGTGGGGTTAGGTTCTTCCATCTTGTCCTTGTTCCTGTTACCTTATGTTCTAGGGCCATTGGGAATTGTGCTAGGGTTCCTTGCTTACCGTCGTGAGGCAAAATCAATGGGGACATGGGCAATGGTTATAGGGGCTCTTGCATTTGTAGGAGCACTCTTAATCTATCCTTATTACGCTGCCCGGTAGATCATTATTATCGACCAATTGGCAAAGCGGGGGGCTGTCTTGTAGGTATTTAACCTGCAAAGTCAGCCCTCCTTTGTGTTGAACAGCCTATACACCTATACAAAACGATGGAGGATCAGGAAGTATTGATGCGATAACAGGCAAATTTGAAGAATAACGTTTGTATCCTAAGTAGATTAGATTGGAAAAGTATCACGATAGTCCTCATCCTCACGTGGGGTGAGGACTTATTATCAGCGATACAAAACTGATTCAAACGGTGTAAGGGCAGCGATCACCGCTTCTTTAAAGACATGAGCCCGAGTGATTTTACCATCTGTAAAAAGTCCGTAGGCTCCCTCTTTATGGTTACTGTTCTTAGTCCCTGATAAGCTATCAATCACTTCGCGTAATTCTCTACCCGACGTTTTCATATCTTCTCCTATATGGTTGGGGATGGGAAAAGCAAGCCCTTTACCTATATGTAATGCTTCCCCGTTCCAAGCGGCACAGATGGAGATGAGATACCACTGTTTTGTATAGATGGCATCAAACGTCAGACCACCTTCTAATCCCAAGCCTATCTCAGCATCAGGAACTGCCTCAAGGGCTTGTTTCGCTCGCGCAATAGCTCCTCTAATCGTCTCATCCTCTGATAAAGGCTGCTCCGATACTCCAGAAGGTACACTTACACACTGAGGCTGAATGCCAGTAGCTAAAAAGATGGCTTTCTGTTTAGCCTGATTATGACTTCCTAAAGCAAGCTGCTTACACAATAGTTTTCACTCCCACTTTTTGTTTCTTGATTATTATATCAGGTTGAAAGTGTACCTATTTAAAGCGCAAGAAAGCTTGTCTAACAGATTTTTTAGTATAAAACAAAGTAGGCTGTTAAGAAGAAATCATGAAATACATGGCCTGTGATACAATGAGGAAAAATCTCGGAATGGTGGGAGTCGGGCATGAAGTTTACTAAAATGCATGGGATAGGCAACGATTACGTATATGTCAATTGTTTTGAAGAGTCTCTTACTGATGTAGATTTGCCGGAACTATCAAGAAGAGTAAGCCAGCAACACTTCGGCATCGGGTCAGACGGTTTAATTCTGATCATGCCTTCAAAAATAGCAGATTTTCGGATGAGAGTATTTAATAATGACGGTAGCGAGGCCCGCAATTGTGGCAATGGACTACGCTGTGTCAGTAAATATGTTTTTGACCATGGCTTAACGAGTGAGACATCCTTTACCATTGAAACAAATGGGGGCATTGTTACACCAGTTGTACATGTGGGTGTGAATGGAAAAGTGGAAAAGGTGACAGTAGATATGGGAAAACCACGTTTATTGCGAGGACAAATCCCTATGGCAGGGAATCCTGACACCGAAGCGATTGGTGAGCAAGTACAAGTCAATGGTCGAATCTTTACTTTCACAGCTGTCTCTATGGGAAATCCTCATGTGGTAATTCTAACGGATAAAATTTCCGAAGAAGAAGTAACGACCTATGGACCATTATTGGAAAAGCATGCTTTATTTCCTGAGAGAGCGAACATTGAATTTATTTCAATGAATTCGCCTTCTGATATTAGCTTTCGTGTATGGGAGCGTGGCTCTGGAGTAACACTTGCTTGCGGAACTGGAGCATGTGCTGCATTGGTAGCCGCCGTTTTAGAAGGGAAAGCAGAGCGGATGGCAACGATTCATTTGCTAGGAGGCGATTTGCAGATTGAATGGCGTGAAGACGATCAGCATGTATACATGACAGGTGCAGCTACCGAAGTATTTGCAGGTGAGTATTTTGGAACATTGCCGTTGCTAGAACAGTAGAATTCTTCTCAAAGAAAGGAAGACAAAAAAGTGGTTATTTCCTCGTAGAGTGAATAACCACTTTTCCTATATAGCCTAATGATTAGGCATATGCGAATTTCTATGTTCATCTTTAGTTGTATACCTCTGTTAAGACATCGTGGGAGGTTTCATCATCAATATAGAATGCTTTGGATTGTTCCGCCTTTTCAACCTCTTGTTTTAGCCGCTGTAACTCATCCTCCATTTGTTTGATCTTTTCCATGACTGTCATAATAATATCCCCTTCCCTCTGAATTTATTGATAATTCTAACAAGTATAAAGAAGAGTGTAAAGTGGTGATATTCGTTGAAAACGCTTGCAACTATGACTTAAATGTGAACGAGCGCTTGATAGGTTCATTCAACTGATGGTTAGGATAATACAAGAAGTCATTTCTTATACCAGAGGATGAATAGAGACCTACAGCAATTACCAAGCCAAAGTAAAGAAGTACAGCATGAAGGTAGTTGTAAAAACAAACAATATGGTATGATGTAAGACAGTTCGACCCAGATTTGAATTGTAGGAAGGGTGTCTTTGCCGTGATTTACCTGGATAATAGTGCCACGACCCAACCCCATCCGCAGGTGATTGACACCATGAAGCGGACTATGGAAGCTTACTATGGGAATCCTTCTTCCTTGCATCGTTTGGGAGTAGAAGCAGAGAATGTTTTAAAACAGGCTCGTCAAATTGCTGCCCACGCTTTGCAAAAGAAACCAACTGAGATTTTCTTCACTTCCGGTGGCACGGAAAGTAACAATACAGCAATTAAAGGTGTAGCCATGCGCTATCGTGAGCGTGGTCGCCATATTATTACCAGTCAAGTAGAGCATGCTTCTGTATTGGATGTTTGTAAACAGCTAGAGGAATTTGGTTATGATGTAACTTATCTCCCTGTTAATAAGGAAGGGAGAGTTTCCCTAGAAGATGTGAAACAGGCTATGCGATCCGATACGATCCTTGTTTCTATTATGCATGTTAATAATGAGTTAGGGACTATCCAACCGATTAATCAGATTGGTACATATCTGAAGCTGTTCCCGAAAGTTATCTTTCATGTCGATGCGGTACAAAGCTTTGGTAAGGTACCTCTTCGAATAAATGAATGGGGAGTTGATTTGTTAAGCTTGTCTGCTCACAAATTTCATGGTCCCCGTGGTGTTGGTATCCTTGTAAAACGTGAAAATATGTTGATTGAGCCTTTATTAAAAGGTGGAGGTCAGGAAAGTGGGCTTCGTTCTGGTACGGAAAATATACCAGGAATTGCAGGAATGGCAAAAGCCATGCGCTTAATCGAAGAGACCGCTAATCAAGATATTCCACGATTGAAAGAGATGCAACAACGTTTGAGAGAAGGAATTCAACAGATTCCTGGATGCATCATTAATTCACCTGAAATAGAAGCGGCACCTCATATCATAAATATTTCTGTGCAAGGGATGAAAGCAGAAGTTTTGTTACATGCCCTAGAAGCGGAAGGGTTCTGTGTGTCTACTCGCTCTGCTTGTTCAGCTAAGTCAGATGAGCCAAGCCCAGTATTGGTAGCAACAGGAATGAGCCGCGAACAGGCCAAATCTTCTTTGCGAATAAGTCTAAGTAAGCAAAATACAATGGATGACGTGGAGCAATTTTTAGTAGCGCTGTTAACATGCAAAAATCGCATTTTACCATATACAAAAGTGTAGAGGATGACAACAATGAACTATGATGTAATTTTGATTCGCTATGGCGAATTAGCACTAAAAGGACGTAATCGTGATCAATTTGAAGATACGTTGATGAGAAATGTCCGTAATGTATTGGAGGTTCACTCTTCAGTGGAGGTATATCGTCGCTACGGACGGATGTACGTTCAACTGAATGGAGAGAATGCATATGAGGTTATGGAGAAGCTACAAGCAGTGTTTGGAATTACTTCCATAAGCCCAACGATTCAGGTAGAACAAACAGAAGAAGCTATTAAAGAAGGAACGCTTCGTTTGGTTCAGTCTCTGACACCGGTTCCGCGTACCTTCCGTGTAGATACACGCAGAGCTGATAAACGTTATCCAATGGCTTCGATGGATGTGAATCGTATGGTGGGGACTCATCTGCTACGAAATATAGAAGGGCTAAAAGTGGATCTTCACCAACCAGAAGCTTCTGTGAAGATTGAGATCCGTACGGAAGGGACCTTTATTAGTAGTGAAACCCTACCATGTGCTGGTGGATTACCTGTAGGCGCTAGTGGAAAGGTCTTGCTTTTATTGTCAGGTGGTATTGATAGCCCTGTAGCTGGCTGGATGACAATGAAACGTGGTGTAAGATTAGAAGCGATTCATTTTCATAGCTACCCGTATACTAGCGAACGAGCTTTAGAAAAAGTGAAGGATTTAGCCCAAAAGCTAACCAAATGGGGTGG